>JAAYCT010000034.1 GCA_012729635.1 Clostridiaceae bacterium
ATTTCCCCGGTATCGCTTTCGGTTTGAATCCGTGCGGAAGCGGAGCCCGTCCATTCAAATTCCGCCCGGTTTGCAAGAAGTGGTTCAACGGACATTCGGACGTCATCGACACTTTGACTATAGACCGATAACCGGTCAATAACCAAAGTAAGTCCGGCAAACTCAAAGGTAACAAGAACCGGTTCATTTTCCGGATAGTCTCCGATATTCAGATGTGAAAAAGTGAAGAAAAAATCGGTTTCTTTAATGACCCGACGAGTCCCGTTTTGTTCAATCATCAACAGAAACATATTCTCGTCATCCTTGACATGGAGATATAACGTTTCGAAATTTATATAGATCATGGAGCCTTCACCCCGTCCGTCAAACTGAAGCGTAATCCGACCGGGGGTTCCCGAATTTATTTGTCTGTATGCATATCCGTATTCTTCAAGCGCCCATTCATGAGCATTTTCGGTTTTCCATTCATAATGAACCGATTCGTAAGTCGAAACGGGAGTATTCGTTATCGATTCAAGCAATGCATCACCATATCTCATCGGATTATATTCGTATAAATCGGGTTGAAAGAATACAACCGATTCATTGACTCCGAAAGCCCGGGACAAATATATGGGGGGTTTTTGATACACCAAATCATTCCACACACTGCGATCTCCCTGGTGACGCATCGGAAACACCGAAGGGGGAGTCGTCATCGTACGAATCGGAGATTCATTCATAACGAGACCTTCCATACCCAATAATGCGTCCGACAGAAGCGTTCCGCCGTTATCCGTCACATCATAGTTTTCTGCCATGTAATGAAAGTATCCCATATTCTGTAGCATGCCGGCAACTTTAGAGTTCGCCAAGGATGAGTAGAAATCGATACCCTCCATCCCGAAAAGCGCCGGATCGTTTCCGGTAAGCGTCTCCGTTCGCAATGCAATCCGACCGGGTTCTTCCTGACTTCGATTTTCGGATACGATGGTTTCGATTTGATTTTGTCGGTTTACCCATCCGTCATAATCTGCATACTCGGCAAACCGGTCCAAATTTCGTTGGATATTTGTAGAATTTATGAATAGTTCAATCACTAACAACAAGAGCAACCCGACAGGCTTTATTTTTTTCATCTCAAGCAATACCGAGAAGATGAAAAAGAAAACCACATTGATGGCAAAAATGAAAATGGCTGTCGCCTGATCTGCTCGATATTCCCAAGGAACGGAGGGCAGTAAAAATAAAAAAGCGAATCCCGATACACAATAGAGAAAAATCTTCTTATCCTTCATATAACGAAAACTTGCGTCCCCGAAGCCTTCCGCTCCCATCCGAAGAAGCAGAAACGTAAACACAAACGCATACCGGAACGGAAACCATGTAACCAAATCCAGCCCGTTAAAAAGGAAATTCAGATACGAAACATGAAAAACAAGGAACAGGATGCCCAAGAAGCCGAAAGATGCCCACTTATACCGGCGGGAAATGCTCTTCGCGCCCGCAAAAAGCGGAATCAAGACCAGCGAAAGAAGTCC
>JAAYCT010000035.1 GCA_012729635.1 Clostridiaceae bacterium
CAGGAAATCAATCGCATTGAACAGTGGCTGAACACATATCCCCGGAAGATACTGGACTACAGGACGCCACAAGAAGAATACACCCGGGTCGCTTAACAACTGCGACACTTAATATTGCAATCCGCAATATCCCTGCGGAACACATTTTCTCATTGACACATGCCTCCGGTGGTGCTATCATTCTATAGCGCGTCATAAATTGGAGGCATGTCGCCTTTCGTTGTTTTACAGGGATAAACGGCCTGTTCTCCGGCTACGGAGGCCGTAAGATTGCCCGGTAATGCCTTTGACGCGACATCGATGGCCTATGAGCCGGAACATTCGTGAGGTGATGTGTAATGGTGCGTCCCGTCAAGCAGGGCAGAGTGGAGCGTTTATCCTACTCTCGTATCGACGAAGTCATTGAAGTGCCGAATCTGATTGAGGTTCAGAAGAACTCGTATCAGTGGTTTATGAATGAAGGCTTGATGGAGGTGCTTCGCGAGGTATCGCCGATCCGGGACTATTCGGGTGATATAGAATTATCGTTTGTTGACAAAGAATTTGATATCAATCATCCCCAAAACAGTATCGAAGAGTGCAAGGAAAAGGATTCCAACTACTCGGCTCCGTTAAAGGTCCTTGTTCAACTCAGCAATAAGCGGGACAATCGAATTACGGAGCAGTCTGTTTTTATCGGAGATTTTCCGATCATGACCGATAACGGAACGTTTATCATTAACGGAGCCGAGCGGGTCATTATCAGCCAATTGGTTCGTTCTCCGGGCGCGTATTATTCCTCGGAAAGAGACAAGTCCGATATTGAACTTTTCTCTTCTCAGGTCATTCCGAACCGCGGAGCCTGGCTTGAATATGAGATGGATGCCAACGGCGTCGTTTATGTTCGTGTGGACCGTGCCCGTAAATTTCCGCTTACCGTCTTTTTGAGATCCCTGGGGATCGGCAGTGATGAAGAACTGCGCTCTCTTTTCGGAGATGAGCGGTGTCTCAATGCGACGATCGAAAAGGATTCCTCACATTCGAGAGAAGAGGGGCTTTCCGAGTTGTATCGGAAATTGCGTCCCGGTGAGCCGACCTCGATCGAGGGTGCGGAGTCGCTTTTGAACGGGATGTTCTTCGATCCGAAGCGCTATGATCTCGCGCGGGTCGGCATATATAAGATCAACCAAAAGCTTTCGCTGGCTTCCCGTATCAAGGGCCATAAGTCTTCGCGCGATGTGATATCGGACGACGGAGAAATGATTTTAAAGGCGGATACCGTAATCAGTTCCGAGAAAGCGGTCGAGATCGAAAACTCCGGGATTAACGAGGTTTTCATCTTCCCGATTATTACAATCGGAGATACGGTCCGTGTTTCCGAGCAGGAATTCAAGGTTATCGGGAACGCCAGAGTCGATGCCGATTCATTTATTCGCGCCAGTTTTTCCGCGAAGGAGCTGAAGGGCTTTGACATCAAAGAAACTCCGATTAACGAGAAGGTTCGGACCGGGGTTTTGCGCTCCATCATCTCCGAACTGCGTGCTACCGAAAAGGCACCTTTCTCCGAGGTTTTGACCGATGTCCTTAAGAAGCATCAATGCGACCTTATGCCCAAGCACCTGACCGTCGAGGACATCATTGCCACGGTCAGCTATATGCTCGGATTAAATTACGGGATCGGGCATCTGGACAATATCGATCATCTCGGGAACAGAAGGGTCCGTTCCGTCGGAGAGCTTCTTCAGAACCAAATCCGAATCGGCTTTTCCCGTATGGAGAGAAATATTCGCGAGAGAATGGGAGCGGTACCCGACATTTCGACGGTCACACCTCTTCAACTCGTTAATACCCGACCCGTCAGCGCGGCGGTCAAGGAATTTTTTGGATCGTCTCAGTTGTCGCAGTTTATGGACCAGCCCAACCCATTGGCCGAGTTGACCCACAAGAGGCGTCTTTCGGCACTGGGCCCGGGCGGATTATCGCGTGATCGTGCCAACTTTGAGGTTCGTGACGTTCACTCTTCTCATTACGGCAGAATGTGCCCGATTGAGACGCCGGAAGGTCCGAACATCGGTCTGATTAACTCCCTTGCGACCTACGCGCGTGTCAACCAATACGGTTTTATCGAGACGCCGTACCGCCACTATGACAAGAAGAAGGGAATCGTTACAAGAGACGTAGTCTATATGACTGCGGATCAGGAAGATTACTACAACATTGCACAGGCAAACGAGCCGATTGATGAAGAGGGACACTTCCTTGACAAGAAGGTGGTGTGCCGGTATTTGGATACGTTTATCGAAGTCGATCCTCAGGATGTCGATTATATGGACGTTTCACCGAAACAATTGGTATCCGTCGCAACCGCTCTGATTCCTTTCCTCGGCAACGACGACGCGAACCGTGCCTTGATGGGATCGAATATGCAGCGTCAGGCCGTTCCGCTGATTCAGACGGAGGCTCCGATTATCGGAACCGGAATGGAATACCGTGCGGCGAAGGACTCCGGCGTTTGTCGTGTTGCTCAAAGTGACGGAAAGGTGTCCTTTGTGGCTGCCGATCGGATCGAAGTGCTCACGAAAGACAGCCGGAAAGAGACCTATCCGCTCATCAAGTACCAGCGCTCCAATCAGAGCACCTGCATCAATCAGAAGCCGATCGTCCGCCAGGGGGAAGAGATCAAAGCCGGCGATATTATCGCGGACGGCCCCTCAACCTGCGACGGAGAGATTTCACTCGGCAGAAACGTTCTCATCGGATTCATGACCTGGGAGGGTTATAACTATGAAGACGCGGTTCTGATTAACGAGAGAATGGTTCGGGATGACGTTTATACCTCTATTCATATCGAAGAGTATGAGTGCGAGGCGCGGGACACCAAGTTGGGTGCGGAGGAAATCACCCGTGAAATTCCGAATGTCAGTGACGACGCGCTTAAGGATCTTGACGAAGAAGGCGTGGTTCGCATCGGCGCCGAGGTACAGGCGGGAGATATTCTGGTCGGTAAAGTCACCCCGAAGGGAGAGACGGAGCTTACCGCCGAAGAGCGTCTGTATCGAGCGATTTTCGGAGAAAAAATTCGCGAGGTTCGCGACACCTCCGTCCGCGTACCTCACGGTGAATCCGGTATAGTCGTCGATGTTAAAGTATTTACCAAAGAAAACGATAACGTGCTCAAAGGAAGCGTGAACAAGCTTGTACGCGTCTATATCGCACAGAAGAGGAAGCTGTCCGTCGGAGACAAGATGGCCGGGCGTCACGGAAACAAAGGTGTTGTTTCGATGATCCTTCCCGAAGAGGACATGCCGTTCCTTCCGGACGGAACGCCTCTGGACATCGTTTTGAATCCCCTCGGCGTTCCTTCCCGTATGAATATCGGACAGCTTTTGGAGGTCCATCTGGGTTATGCGGCCAGAGCGTTGAACTGGAAAATCGCGACGCCGGTTTTCGACGGAGCGGATGAAGCCGATATTGTTCGGGCCTTCGACGAGGCCGGGATTGATAAGGACGGTAAAACGATTCTGTATGACGGTCGAACCGGAGAGCCTTTCGAGAACCGGATTACGGTCGGAGTGATGTACTACATGAAGCTGCATCATCTGGTCGATGATAAGATTCACGCGCGTTCCATCGGACCGTATTCACTGGTAACGCAACAGCCTCTCGGCGGTAAAGCGCAATTCGGTGGTCAGCGTTTCGGCGAAATGGAAGTGTGGGCACTTGAGGCGTACGGCGCTGCCCATACCTTACAGGAGATCCTGACGGTCAAGTCCGACGATATTACCGGCCGTACGAAAACCTACGAGTCGATCGTCAAGGGACAAAGCGTTCCGGAATCCGGGATCCCCGAATCCTTTAAGGTTTTGGTCAAGGAGCTCCAGTCTCTCGCGTTGGACGTGCACATTTATTCCGGTGAGAACGAGGAATGTGAAATCCCGGACGCGACCGAAGAGGACGGAGATCTTCTTCCGCCGGATCCCGATTTGATTTCCAAGTTTATTCTGCAGCCGACGGAAAGCGAATTGTCGGGGCAGGGCTTTTCGGAAGTCGGTCCGGAGGACGAAGCATCCGATGACCTTCAGAGCTTGGATGATTTGGAGTTTCCGGGGTCCGAAATCGAGGAAGATGACGGAGACGAGGCCGTTTCTGAGGATAATGATTCCGAAGAAGAGTCGGCCGACGAAGAGTAACGATCTTTTCTGACCCGGCAGTCGGGTTTGATATTGTAGCATGGGAAGGAGATTTCATGCATATGGTGGAACTGAATCAATTCGAGTCGATCGGAATCAAACTGGCATCGCCGGAAACCATCAAGGGGTGGTCGCACGGCGAGGTGAAAAAACCGGAAACCATCAACTACAGAACACTGAAACCGGAACGTGACGGCTTGTTCTGCGAGAGGATTTTCGGGCCACAGAAGGACTGGGAGTGCCACTGCGGAAAGTACAAGAAGATTAGATACAAGGGAATCATCTGTGACCGTTGCGGCGTTGAGGTGACCAAGTCAAAGGTTCGCCGCGAGCGCTTAGGTCATATCGAATTGGCCGCTCCCGTTTCACACATTTGGTATTTTCGCGGGATTCCGAGCCGGATGGGATTGATTTTGGATATCGTGCCGAGGAACCTGGAGAAGGTTTTGTATTTCGGCGCGTATATTGTTATCGATCCGGGAACGACCGATCTTGTTAAGAATTCGATTATCGAGGAGAAAGAATACAGAGACGCCATCGATCAGTTCGGTCGCAATTCTTTCGTTGCGAAAATGGGCGCGGAAGCGATCAAGATCCTTCTTCAAAGGATCAATGTTGATGAAATGGCGGAGACGCTTCGCGAGGAGTTCAGGACCTCTTCCGGACAGAAAAAGGCGCGTATTGTCAAGCGGCTCGAAGTCGTTGAGGCATTTAAAAAGTCCGGTAATAAGCCGGAATGGATGATTCTTGACGTTCTTCCCGTTCTTCCTCCCGAGCTTCGTCCGATGGTTCAGCTCGACGGCGGACGTTTTGCGACCTCCGACCTCAATGATTTGTACCGAAGAGTCATCAACCGGAACAACCGTCTGAGCAAACTGCTTCAGCTCAACGCTCCGGAGATTATCATCCGCAACGAGAAAAGGATGCTGCAGGAAGCGGTCGACGCCCTGATTGACAACGGAAGAAGAGGGCGCCCGGTAACCGGTGCGTCGAGTCGTGCACTCAAATCCCTTTCGGATATGCTTAAGGGAAAACAGGGGCGTTTCCGTCAGAATTTGCTCGGAAAGCGCGTTGACTACTCCGGCCGGTCGGTTATTGTCGTCGGACCGGAGCTTAAGATGCATCAGTGCGGTCTTCCGAAGGAAATGGCCCTGGAGTTGTTCAAGCCTTTTGTCATGAAGCGCTTGGTCAATGACGGTCACGCACAACACATCAAAACGGCGAAGCGCTTGGTCGAGCGTTCGTCCGACGTGGTTTGGGACATTCTCGAAGAGGTGATCCGGGATCATCCGGTCATGCTCAACCGTGCGCCGACCCTGCACAGACTCGGAATTCAGGCGTTTGAACCGATACTGGTCGAAGGCCGGGCAATCAAACTGCATCCTCTGGTCTGCACCGCTTTCAATGCCGACTTCGATGGTGACCAGATGGCCGTTCACGTTCCGCTTTCGGCCGAGGCGCAGGCGGAAGCTCGTTTCCTGATGCTTTCCTCCAATAACCTTTTGAAGCCGCAGGACGGAAAACCGGTTACGGTTCCGACTCAGGATATGATCTTGGGTTGCTATTATCTGACCATCGACAAGCCGGACGAAAAGGGCGAAGGGATGGTCTTCTCCTGCCTGGAGGAGGCGGTTATGGCGTATGATGATCATCATCTGGAGCTCCACGCGCCGATCGCCGTTCGCGTTGTTCGTGAATTCAACGGGAAAAGGGTATCCGCACTGGTTCGTTCGACGCTGGGCCGGTTTATTTTCAACGAAATCATCCCGCAGGACCTCGGTTATGTTGACCGCACCATTCCCGGGAACGAATTGATTCTGGAGTGTGACTTCCTGATCGGCAAAAAGAGACTGGAAGACGTGATCAGTCGCGCGATTCGTATTCACGGAATCGCAAAGACCGCGGTTCTTTTGGATGATATCAAAACGCTCGGATACAAGTACTCGACTCGCGGCGGAATCTCGATCGGAATCGAGGACATGATCGTTCCGGACGTCAAGGAAAAAATGATTCATGAGGCCGAGGATAAGGTCGAGCATGTCAATAAGATGTACCGGCGCGGAATGCTCAACGAAGACGGACGATATCGCGCCGTAATCGGTATTTGGAACAATACCACGGATGCGATTACCGAAGAACTGAAGAAGAACCTCGGTCCCTACAATCCGATTAAAATGATGTCGGATTCCGGTGCCCGCGGTCAGATTAATCAGATCAAGCAGTTGGCCGGCATGCGCGGAAATATGTCCGACACCTCCGGTAAGACCATTGAGATTCCGATCAAATCCAACCTTCGCGAAGGAATGAATGTTTTAGAGTTTTTTATCTCCTCGCACGGTGCCAGAAAATCGCTTTCGGACACCGCTCTGAAAACGGCGGACTCCGGATATCTGACCCGACGTCTCGTTGACGTCGCGCAGGACGTGATTATTACCGAGGAAGATTGCGGAACCGATGATTTCACTTATGTGCGCGAGCTTGCCACCGTAGCCAATGACAAGAAAGACAGCATCAAATCTTTGAGCGAGCGTCTTGCCGGCCGCTTTACTGCCGAGGATATCGTTCATCCGCAGACGGGAGAGGTCATCATTGCCCGCAACGAGTTGATTTCTCAGGATGTCGCAACCAAGATTGAAGAGCTCGGTTTTACCCGCGTGAAGATTCGTTCCGTTTTCGACTGCCGCTCCAAGAGAGGGGTTTGCACACACTGTTACGGAGTCAATCTTGCAACCGGAGAGAAAGCGATCGGCGGTGAGGCGGTCGGCATCATGGCCGCGCAGTCCATCGGTGAGCCCGGGACGCAGTTAACGATGCGTACCTTCCATACCGGAGGTATTGCTTCGGGCGACGACATTACGCAGGGTCTGCCTCGTGTCGAGGAGCTTTTTGAAGCCAGAAAGCCGAAAGGACAGGCGATCATTTCCGAAATCGACGGTATTGTCCGAATCGAAGAGGGAAGCAAGAGAAAACGTGAAATCGTCGTAACCGCTGCCGAAACCGAAGAAAGCGAGCTCGGGACGGAGGAAAAGAGATACCCGGTACCGTATTCCGCTACCGTAAAGGTAAGGGACGGAGACTTTGTCGAGGCCGGTGATCTTTTGACGGACGGAACGGTCAGCCCGCAGGAAATTATGAAGATCAAAGGCGTTCGCGGTGTTCAGAAATATATCATCAGCGAGGTCATCAAGGTCTATAAGAGCGGAGGCGTTACCATCAACGACAAGCACATCGAGGTGATCACGCGTCAAATGATGCGCAAGGTCCGCATTGATGATCCGGGCGATACCGATTTGATGACCGGGAGCATGGTGGATATCTTCGATTTTGAGGATTCGAACGCTCGTATGGAAGCGAAGGGTCTGGAGCCGGCAAAAGGGAAAAGAACCCTTCTGGGCATTACCAAGGCTTCCCTTGCAACCGACTCCTTCCTGTCGGCCGCATCATTCCAGGAGACCACCCGTGTTTTGACGGATGCGGCGGTCAAGGGGAAAATTGATCCTCTCTTCGGTCTCAAGGAAAATGTTATCATCGGTAAGCTGATTCCGGCGGGAACCGGGATGAGCCGTTATCGGAAAATCACATCGGTACCGGTCATTCGCGAGAATTACGAAATGCTCGGGATTCATACGGAGGAGAGCTCCGGAATGAAAGAAGCGACCGAGACCGAGCATTCAGACGAATAACATAGTGGTTCCTTCATTCGCTTCATTGAACGAGGTCGTCTCCCCCGCGGGGGAGACGACTTTTTTCGTGTTACCTCAATCTTGACATCAGCGGAGACGGCGCTATAATTAAGATAAGTCAAAGATAGTCAAAGTCAAAGGCGGCGCCGGTATTCGGCATGGATTTGGGAAGGATGATACGATTGGCTCGATTGGTGGATGTCATTGAGGCGATGATCAAGGAGATGTTGGATGAGAACGAGGGGGTTGCGGTGATCAACCGAAGCCTTCTTGCCGAAAAGGTGAACTGCGTTCCGTCTCAGATTACGTATGTTCTTTCCACGAGATTCACCAACGGACAGGGCTTTATCGTTGAGAGCCGCAGAGGCGGGGGCGGGCAGATCCGGATTTCCAGAGTGCGAAAGATGGATTCAACCGAATACCTGATGCACACCATTAATTCGCTCGGGGAAGATATGTCACGACAACAGGCGGAAATCTATCTTCAGAATTTTCTTGATTATCGGATTGTCACAAACGAGCAGGCCAAACTGATTATGGCGGCGGTATCCGATAATGCTTTATCCGGTGTCGATTCCGACCGAAAGGGAACGGTACGGATGGATATATTCAAGAATATGCTGATCAGCTTGATTACCGGAAACCTTAATCGTTAATGGAGAGGGAAGCGACAGGAATCGTTTCCTCGTTTCCCCGGACTTTCGACATTGTCCGGCGGAGTTAGGAGATCAATATGAAATGTCAAAGGTGTAAAGAACGGGAAGCAAATGTTCATATCGTTCAACAGGAGGCGGGCAAGAAGCCTCAAACCTTTATGCTTTGCGACGTCTGTGCCCGTGAAATGGGAATTTCGATCCCGACGATAGCGGTGCCCGTCAAAATCAACAACCCGTTTGCGGTGATGGGAAATGCTTTTCAGACCACGTTGGGAATCGGGTCGGATGATTATCAGAAAAAGCACGCACTGAGATGTGCACGGTGTAATCTCACATTTGACGAGTTCCGAAAAACCGGCTTTTTGGGCTGTCCCTATTGCTACGAATCCTTCGGCACCCAGTTGGATCCTGTCTTTTGCCGGACACAAATGGGAAAGAAGCACATCGGAAGAAAAAAGGGCGAAAAATCCGGGCATATCGTCCGAAAACAATCGGATAATCCGGATCATCAAGCGGGTGAAGAGACGTTTGACAAAGTGATGATACCGACGAAATCCGTCGGCGAAGAAGAGGTCACGGCCCATCCGATACAGCCGGAGCTTATGGAAATGGACCGGAAACACAAGGCGATGCTGATTTCGAAAAAAACGGCGGAGTTGAACGAAGCGGTAGAGCGGGAAGATTATTTGTCGGCGGCACGTTTGCGCGACGAAATTTCGGTATTAAAGGCGAGGGAGGAGTGACGTTATGAGTTGGTACACGCAATGCGGTAAGGACGGGGATGTCATTTTATCCAGCAGGGTACGACTGGCACGAGATCTTGAAGGATATGCTTTCCCGCACGGCATGACAAATGATAAGAAGATGGAAGCTCGCGATCGTATTGTCGACGCAATTACGGCGATGCCCTCCGTACGGTCCGAGAAGTTCGTTACCTTAAACATGGATCTTCTTCCCGAGCCGGATCGTTTCGCATTGGTCGAAAAACACCTGATCAGCGAAGACTTGTCCAAAGGCGGACCGGGACTCGGGGTTTGTATTTCGAAAGACGAATCGGTCAGCATTATGATCAATGAAGAGGATCATATTCGTATACAGGTGATGGATTGCGGATTTTCACTGGACAGAGCATATAGAAAGGCCGAGGAGATTGCGGTGTTTCTCGAAAATCACCTCCCGGTTGCCTTTTCGGATCAATACGGGTTTTTAACTGCCTGTCCGACCAATACCGGAACCGGAATGCGCGCTTCGGTGATGGTTCACCTTCCGGCACTGACGATGCTCGGCCGGATGCAACCGATGATCGACGGTCTTTCTCAGGCCGGATTCACCGTCCGGGGCTATCTCGGAGAACACAGCATGTCAACCGGAAATCTTTATCAACTCTCCAACCGTATCACACTGGGGATTACGGAAAAAAACGTTCTTCTGAGCTTTAAACGGATGGTTGAGGAGGTCCTCGATCTCGAAAGAAAGCTTCGAAAAGAGCTTTTTGACAGTAATCCGGATAAGATTCGGGATATGGTGTACCGCTCGTACGGTGAGCTTCTCTACGCGCGGATGATGACCGACACGGAAGCGATGAAGAGGATCAGCGATTTGCGGCTCGGGATTGCACTCGGCTTTTTCAGTGAGCAAAACGAGGAAACCTTGTCCCGACTCGCAGCGTTTATCGGACCGGCGGGTGTTCAAAAGGACAAGGGAGAGGTTTTATCCGTGCGGCTTCAGGAAATTCATCGTGCGGAGATGATTCGCCGGATCTTATCGGACCCTTCTTCGAGGTAACGCGATTATCAATAAAATCATCCGGGCAATTCGTTGTGCCGGAGAAAGGAAATCAATATGAATATATCGGAAGGAACCATTCATTTACTCTATCGTGCGTTCGTTTGTTCGGATGCATTTTCCCTCGACTATATCGGTACGGAGCAAATCGCATACGCGATTGCGGAAAGCGATACACCCGCCGGAAAAGTGCTTGAGGAATTCGGAATTCAAAAGGAAGACGTATTACGCGCAATCATCGGTATCACCGGCAAGGAACCGCGGGCGTTCACCGAGCGATCGATGAATCCGAACGATCTTTTCGCGATGTGTACGAACCGGACCAAACGAATCATTTATCTGGCGGAGTTCTTGGCAAAGCGTCTTTCGAACAGTATCGTCGAACCGGAGCATATCCTTCTGGCGATCCTTCGTGACGGACAGAGCACGGGATTTCGTGTGCTTATTGAATTGGGGTTGCAGAACACCGCGGCGACCGGGGCTTTGATGAATCTTTTTGAGGGATCCGTTTCGGAAGAGGAACCGGGTTCGCCCGAAGAGTCTCTTTTCGGTGCTCCGGACTCTGCTCCCGGAGTGGCGGGTCCCGTGAAGAAGGGGTCGAAAACCGGAGTTCTTGACAAATTCGCAAGAGATTTAACCGCGATTGCCGCGGAGGGGAATATCGATCCGATTATCGGCCGGGAAGAGGAAATCAACCGCGTAATGCAAATCCTCGCGCGCAGGACCAAGAATAATCCGGTTCTGATCGGAGAGCCCGGTGTCGGAAAGACGGCAATCGCCGAGGGGCTCGCCCAACGGATTGTCAGTGACGACGTCCCCGATATTTTGCGGGGTAAACGTCTTATGTCGTTGGATCTTGCTTCGATGATCGCGGGAACCAAATATCGCGGAGATTTTGAGGAGCGATTAAAAAAAGGCTTGGAGGAGGCCGTTCACTCCGGAAACATCATCCTGTTTATCGATGAGCTTCATACAATCATCGGCGCGGGAAACGCCGAGGGGGCCATGGATGCGGCAAACATACTGAAGCCGCTGCTTACCCGCGGAAATATGCAGATCATCGGTGCGACCACGCTCGACGAATACCGTAAGCACGTTGAAAAGGACTCCGCTCTTGAGCGACGCTTTCAACAGGTTTTGGTGAAGGAGCCGTCGACCACCGATACAATATTGATCCTTAAGGGGATCCGCGAAAAATATGAAGAACACCACGGGATCAAAATTCCCGACGAGGCGATTGACGCTTCGGTTATTCTGTCGAGCCGATACATCACGGATCGGTTTTTACCCGACAAGGCAATCGACCTGATTGATGAAGCCGCTTCCTGTTTGCGAATCAGCTGTACCAGAGACACCGACGAGGGAAAGCAGATCGGACAAAGGATCCATGAAATCGTCCGCCTGAAAAACGAAGCGGTCGAAAATCAGGATTACGAAACCGCGCAAAAGCTTCGGGATGAAGAGCTTGAACTCGAAAAGAAGCTCGGAGAAATCCGCAGAAAGGTGGACGACGACTACAAAACAAACCGAAGAGAACTGACTCCGGATGATATCGCACGTATAGTTGCCAGTTGGACGGGAATTCCGGTTTCGAAAATCAATGAAAGCGATGCGGAAAAGCTGAAGAATCTCGAACAGGAGATCAAAAAGCGCGTAATCGGACAGGACGAAGCAGTCACGGCGGTTGCCAAAGCGATCCGCAGAAGCAGGCTTGGCCTAAAAGATCCGAAACGGCCGAGCGGTTCCTTTATTTTTCTGGGGACGACCGGCGTCGGAAAAACCGAACTGGCTAGAGCGTTGGCCGAGGTTATGTTCGGCAACGAAAATGCTTTGATTCGGGTGGATATGTCGGAATTTATGGAAAAACATGACGTTTCAAAGCTGATCGGCTCGCCGCCCGGCTACGTCGGATATGAGGAAGGGGGACAGCTGACGGAAAAGATTCGCAGAAGACCCTATTCCGTGGTGCTTTTCGATGAAATCGAAAAGGCGCATCCCGAGATCTTCAACGCGATGCTTCAAATCCTGGACGACGGCCGACTGACGGACGGACAGGGAAGAGTGGTGGACTTTAAAAACACGATTATCATCATGACTTCGAACATCGGAGCCCGGATGCTGACAACATCGGCCGGACGCCGAATCGGATTTACGGTTCCGGCCCCGCAGGTGGACGAGACGACGGGGCAGAATTTCGTAACGATCGACGAAGCCTCGAACGAGCGCCTGTACGGAGGAAAAACCTACGACGAAGCCAAAGAGCTCGTGATGGAAGAACTGAAGAAGGCATTTAATCCGGAGTTTGTTAATCGCGTGGACGAAATCATCTTCTTCCGGATGCTCAACAAGGAATCCATCCTGAAAATCGTCGATCTGCTCATTAATAATCTCTCCTCCCGGATATCCGAGATGGGCGTTCAAATCGAGATGACGGCGGCGGCCAAGGAGCTTCTCGCGAAGAGAGGGTATGACCCGCAATACGGTGCCCGACCGCTGAAGCGGGTAATCCAGTCGCTTGTCGAGGATAAGTTTTCTCAGGCGCTATTGGATCAGCAAATTGAGATCGGGGACATTGCGTTGATCGATGAGAAGGACGGGGATCTTTCGATTTCGAAAAAACCCCGAGCGGCTCGTAGAAGTACGAAGTCCGGGAAAAAAGACAAATCCGATTCGTAGACGGGAGGATCGGTAAACATGGATTCAATCCGAAGGACCGGCCACAAGCCGGTCCTTTTCGTCAGCTCGGGAACGCGACGGTTATCAGAAGGAAAACCAGAAGTTTCGAGATCAGATACGTGCCGGCGTACACAAATAGAATCATCAGAAAAATCGCATCTTCCGACAGACCCAATGCGCTCCGGAAGGCAAGGAGTTGAGCCAGTCCCAATAGGATCAGGCTGATAAAAAGAAAGGATATCGAACTGCGTCCGCCCATCAGCGTTGAAATCAGAAGAATGATTTCCGGAATCTGGACATAAACCAGAGAAACGGACACCAAATCAAATGTCTTGCGGAAAGTCGGTTTCCGGTTTCTGAAACGGGAAGAGAGATAAAAAAGAGAGGTGAGGATCATGACAAAAGCAATCGTAATCAGAACCAGCGCTCCGAATGCGGCAAACGGCCGGTTCAAACAAAACTCCAGTGCCTGTTTGCCGAAAATGGAATCCAGCATCACGGTGAAAAGATGAGATCTCGAGTAAACCAAAATGACGCCGAGAAGTCCGGTCAGCAGTGAAAAAAGGAGCACCGTTACCAATGAAAAGGGCCGTTTCGCCTTTAACGATTCCTGACGGATCTTGGTTGCGGGACGCAGAAAATATCCGGAGGCGGACATCGCCCCGCTTGAAAACGTCGGAAACAAGGTTCTCAGTTGATCGGTAAACGTCCCCAATCGAAAACTCGGTCGAGTCACTTTCGTGCGCTTCGGACGCCGACTTCGCGGTCCGGAGGATGCACGACCTTCCTTGGTGCTTTTCGCAGAGCCGCCGGCACTCTTTTTATCGGCGGACTGTGCATCTTTGCCGCCTCGCTTCGAACCGCCCGACCGTTCCTCGCCGCTTGCGCATCTGCACTTGCATTTCTCGCCGGGCGCGATCTCTTGGCCGCAGTAGAAACAGAATTTTGCCATCCGGGTAGGACCTCCGAAACAGAGATTTCGGCGCATCGACGGAACCGTCGTGCCAAATGCCGAACTCTCCTGTATAATACGAAATAGATGTTATCAAATTGTGTCGCAAAAAGCGATGATCCTTTAAAAATGACGGTTCACAATACGAAAGGACGGAGTTTTCATGATGCCCTCCAAAACAGACTCAAAGGAGAGTAGCCTGGGAGGTGTGCCGAACACCTTTCTCTACAACGGGATCGGCCTCGGAATCGCGGTAACGATCTCGCGATTCGTTTTCGGGATGAAAATCAGAAGAGACAAGGAAGTCGTCAAAATGAAAGGCCCTCTGGTCTGTGTCGGAAATCATCCGTCCTTTCTGGACCCAATCATTATGGCGGCCGTTCTTTTCGGAAGGAAAATCAACTTTGTTGCCGGGACATTCATCTTCCGAAACCGGATTGTCGGCCCCGTTTTTGCAAAAGGCGGAGCGATCCCCAAAACACAGTTCCGATCGGACTCCAAAGCGGTCAAAGGAATGCTGACCGCCTTAAAGCGAGGCGGAACGCTCGGAATTTTCCCGGAGGCGACCCGTCTTGTGGACGGTACATCGATTCACTTCGACGATGCCCTCGCGCGCATGATCAAAAAAACAGACAGTGCGATCGCGGTCATGGCAACACACGGTGCGTACATGACCTGGCCCCGTTGGAGTAAAAGCGGATTTCGAAGAGGTCGGATCACCGCGGAAATCAAATCGGTTCTTTCCTCAGAACAGACGAAAGAAATGAGTGTTGAGGAGATTCACGAATATCTGATCGAACAATTGAGTTACAGCGAATACGATTATTTTCGGGACCAACCGCGTAAATTTCGAAACAAGGCAATCGCTTCCGGTGCTCAAAATGTAGCGCATGCCTGCCCGCGATGTGAGAAGGATAATGTAATGGTTTGCGAAAAGGATCTTTTGATCTGTTCTTCCTGCGGAAATCGCGTACGGATGGAACCGACCGGATTTTTTCATGCAGACGGCGAAGCGGATAAATCGTTCCCGGATATTCATCAATGGGTCAACTGGGAAAAGGATCGAATGCGCAAGCGGATTCTGGACAGAGACTTTCAAATCACGGAAAACGTTCGACTTCTGCTCCCGCTTGATGAGCATGAATTTCGTTTGGTCGGATCCGGCGTTCTGACGATCAGCGAAGGTCGGGTAGTGTACACCGGGACGCAGTGTCCGGTGGAAGAAGGCGTCGACATGAAAAGAAACAGAGCGGCAAAAAAGGGCGTGTTTCCCGATTCTTTCCGTGAAGGTGAAAAGGTTGAGAAAGAATTTCCGGTGGACCGGTTGCGCGGACTCAAACTGAATTACGGAAAGTCCATTGAATTGATCGAAGCCGGAGGACAGATCAACCGCTTTCTTCCGGATCACCCGCAACGGATTTTTGAGATGCAGACCGCGATCGAAGCGATGCGGGAGAGGATCGATAAGGGCAAATAAGCAGTACCGACGGGCGAAAAAGCGGGCGGCGATTCTGTTCGCCGCCCGCTTGGCATCGGGAAGATTCGGATGGGACTCAGTACTCGGTATCGGACAGAGTTGGCTTTATACCAGTTGTTTGGCCCATTTGTAGGTGCGAACGCGACTGATGCTGATACCGACCTTGATAACCTCCTCCGTGGCGATTACTGCCATCAGCCCCCAGAACGGAAGACCCAAATAGATAACGGCCAGAAGAGCCAGGGGAACGCCGAAAAGCCAGAGTGTACCGATGTCGATTAATGCGGCGCCCAAGGTGTCTCCGCCCGCGCGTAAAATCCCGTTCATGTTCGTGAAATTGATTCCTCTTGCCCAAATAACCAGGGAAATAATCACCAGAGCCTGATGCGCATATTGAATCGCTTCGGGGGTCAGCTTCGGAAAAGGAAGCAATAACACCCGGCTCAGGAGGATGAATATCGGGCATAAAATCAATCCTGTGACCAGAATGAGTCGAAGCAATCTCCAGCCGTAGTTCTTGGCTTTTTCGAGTTCCCCTTTACCGAGCTCGTGTCCGATCATGATCCCGCCCGCGCTTCCGATTGCGCAGAAAGCGATATTCATGAACTCGCCCAAATTCGCGTACGCATTATATGCGGCAGTCTGCGCTACGCCCAGATATGTAAAGCAAATACTGTATACGGTAACGCCGAGCGCCCACATCTGATCTTTTGCGAGCATCGGAATCACGGCCTTCGTGAATTTTTTCAGAAGTTCGCGGTCCGGCCGAACGATGTCTTTTCTTTTGAAGGTAACCGCCAACTTGGCTTTTCGCGCAAGAACAATCAGCAGGACGAGTTCCACGAAAGCTCCGACCACGGTCGAAAGAGCCGCTCCTTTTATTTCCAGGCGGGGAAATCCCAGAAAGCCGTAGACGATTAGGCTGTCCATGATTACGTTGATTCCGATTGACACCGCGGACGCAATCATCGGAATTCGGGTGATTCCCATGGATCGCAGGACACTGCAGAACATGGCGGCCATAAACCAGAAAAGATAAGCGAAGCTGACGATCGACAGGTACTGAACCCCGAGCTCCCGCGTTCGATCATCCTGTGCAAGGATGAACATCACTTGGTCGCGGAAGAAGAACCCGACGATGAAAAACGGGACGGCAATACCGGCACCGAAAAGAAGGGTCGTCGTAAAGGCTTTGCGAACGCCGGTGATATCCTTGTCCTTACCCCAATACTGCGCGGCATAGATTGAGCCTGCGCCGGAAATGGCGAAAAGGCCGCTCCACATCAGAAACGTAAAGTGACCGGACTGTCCGGAAGCACCCAGATATTCGTCGCCCAACCCGCTGACAATGATCGTGTCAAACAAAAAAACACAGCACATCATCAACTGTTGAAGGGCCATCGGAATGGTCAGCTTCATCAGTTTTTTATTGAACTCCCCGTCTTTTTCCGGGGAAAGAAATTTTTTGAATCTTTGTATCGGACTCATTTTTTACTCCCGCCGCCCTGCGGCTGTTATTTACTCGTTTCGCATTCCGAAAGGGAATGGAAGTGGATTTGTTCTTTTCGGCGGGATAATAATATAAAAAATCCCGTCGGGTGATACCCTCCGGGACAACGATTTCTCTTCGAATCACTCGATCAGAAAGTCGATGGCGGAGCGGCACGCATATCTGCGGATACGGCAAAATTGCCGGAGACAATATAGCATCTAATGGTTTTGGCGGTAGTAAACCGCAGGGTTCCGTTTGCTTGAATTCGCATGGCCGCTCTCCTTTCTTGAAGTAATTGAATTCTCGTGCACGAGTTCGTGACCAGAGAATGATAACGCGATTCAAATAATATGTCAATACGAAAAAAATAGGCTCTTCACCTATCGTCGAAGAACGTGCAGACGTCACCATCGCCGGGACGCGGATACCGGCAAAATTGCCGAAAGCGCTCCGCTTGCCGATATTTTCGGCATTTCGGGCGGCGCGGATACCGGCAAAATCGGGAGTGACCGGATCGATCGATCATTGCCCTGCTTCCGGGCTGTCGCTTTTCCCTTGTTTCACCCAAATAGGTGAAGAGTAACTGCGGATTATCATTGAATCCGACAGACAATGTCTGTATAATGATATGGCTTGATTTGCCGGATCTTCCGTCAGGTCGGGTTGTTTATGTTTGAATACCTCCCGAACGGGAGTGAATGATCAAGGAGAGTGAGCACTATGGCAATGGTTCCCAAGAAGAATGTCGAAGATTTGAAAGTAGCCGGCAAACGAGTAATCGTCCGTGTCGATTTCAATGTCCCTCAGGACAAAAAGACCGGTGAGATTACGGACGACAAGCGTATCAAGGGCGCGCTTCCGACCATCCAATATCTGGTGGATAACAAGGCGAAGGTAATCCTGGTTTCCCATCTCGGACGTCCGAAAAGCGGTCCGGAGCCGGCTTTTTCGATGAAGCCCGCATCGCAGCGACTTTCGGAACTTCTGGGACAGCCGGTCATTCAGGCGGAGGATGTCATCGGTGCGGATGCCAAGGCGAAAGCCGCGGCGCTCAAGGACGGCGAGATTCTGATGCTTGAAAATGTTCGCTTCCATAAGGAAGAGACCAAGAATGATCCCGCATTTGCCGCCGAGTTGGCTTCGCTTGCGGAGCTCTACGTCAATGACGCGTTCGGTACGGCGCACCGCGCCCATGCATCGACCGCCGGACTTGCCAATTTTCTTCCGAGTGCTTCCGGCTATCTCATTCAAAAGGAACTCGAGTTCATGGGTAAATCCCTGACCGCTCCGGAGCGTCCTTTCGTTGCGATTCTCGGAGGCGCCAAGGTATCCGATAAGATCGGTGTTATTGAAAATCTGATTGAGAAGGCCGACACTATTATTATCGCCGGTGCGATGGCGTATACCTTTGATTATGCCAAGGGCTATAACGTCGGCGCATCATTGTGCGAGCCCGATAAGGCTGAGCTTGCCAAGGAGTTGCTTGCCAAGGCCGAAGCGAAGGGCGTTCAAATCCTTCTTCCCAAGGATAATGTGGTCGGAGATTCTTTCTCCGCCGACGCGGCCTCTCAGGTTGTTTGCTGTGATCATATTCCCGACGGTTGGATGGGCATGGATATCGGTCCGGAGTCCGTCGAGATTTTCTCAGCGGAAATCAAAAAGGCCAAGACCGTCGTTTGGAACGGGCCGGCCGGCGTTTTCGAGTTTGATAAATTTGCCGAAGGTACCCGCGCAATCGCAAAGGCGGTTGCCGAGAGTCAGGCGGTTTCGATCATCGGAGGCGGAGACTCAGCGGCGGCGATCGAGAAACTCGGTTTTGCCGATCGGGTCACACACATCTCTACAGGCGGCGGTGCTTCTCTCGAATTCATCGAGGGCAAGGTTCTTCCCGGCATCGATTGCCTCCAGGACAAGGTTCCCTGTCGTACGTTTGCGGCCGGCAACTGGAAGATGAATAACGGGATCCCCGCGGACGCGCTGAAACTGATCGAAGCGCTTAAGCCCCTCGTAAAAGATGCAACGTCCAACATTGCGGTAGCGGTTCCGTTTACCGCGATCGCCGCCGCCCTTGAGGCAACCGCATACACCAATGTCAAGGTCGCCGCTCAGGATTGCTACGTTGCCGAAAAGGGCGCTTATACCGGCGAGATTTCTCCGGCATGGCTTTCCAGAATGGGCGTCACCTATGTGATCATCGGTCATTCCGAGCGCAGAGAGTATTTCGGGGAGACCGACGAAACCGTCAACAAGAAGATCAAGGCGGCGCTTGCTTGGGGTCTTCGCCCGATCGTTTGCTGCGGTGAAACGCTTGCTCAGCGCGAGGCCGGAGAAACCTTTGATTGGGTCAAAGGACAGATCAAGGCCGCGTTTGCCGGTATTCCCGAGAGCAAGCTCTGCCAGATCACCATCGCGTACGAGCCGATCTGGGCGATCGGCACCGGCAAGGTAGCGACCGACGAACAGGCCGAAGAGGTTTGCGCATTTATCAGAACGACGCTTGCCGAGCTGTATTCCGGTGAAACGGCCGCGAATCAGACGATTCAGTACGGCGGATCAATGAATGCGGAGAACGTCGCAGGGCTTTTCGCTCAGAAAAACATCAACGGCGGATTGGTCGGAGGAGCTTCTCTGAAAGCGGAGGATTTTGCTAAAATCTGTCTCTCGTAAAAGAAATCCGATCGTTTTATGGTATGATCATACGTGGGGGTGTGGCAATATTCGATTGCCTCCCCCGCGTTTTTCTTTGTAAGAAGGAGGATGACCATGGAAGCTTTCTGGAATTTTTTCTATTCATGGGGACTTATATTGTTGATCGGAACGGTTGTCTTTTCGCTGATCGCGAGCATATCGACCCGAGTGACATTCAACAAATACAGTAAAGTACCCACCTCGCGAGGAGTTACCGGCCATGAAGCCGCGCAGTACATTTTGCGCATCAATCGACTGTCCTCCGAATCGGACTATGAAAGTTCTTCGGTTCAGATCGAAAGAGTAGCGGGAAAACTGACGGATCACTATTCGCCTAAGGAGAAAATCCTTCGCCTTTCCGAAGCGGTCTATGACAGCACGTCGATTGCGGCCGTCGGAGTCGCCGCACATGAGTGTGGTCACGCCATCCAGGACGCGCACAGTTTTCTGCCGAACAAGATCCGTGAGATTCTCGTTCCGCTGGCGAATATCGGGTCCCGGTTCGGACCCTATATGGCTATTTTCGGTCTTGTGTTTACGGCATATATCGGTCAGGCGGGAGAAACCATCGCGACGATCGGTATCATATTGTTTGCATTCGCGGTCCTTTTCTATCTGGTCACTCTGCCGGTCGAATTCGATGCCAGCAGAAGGGCGATCCGAATCCTGTCCGAAACCAATGTTCTGACGGAAGATGAGTTGAAGGGCGCGAAGAAGGTTCTTCGTGCGGCTTCCATGACCTATGTGGCGGCAGCCGCATCCGCACTGATTACGTTGCTTCGTTTGATAGCGATGCGCAGGAAATGATCGGAATCAACAGGAGGAGTGAAAAATGAGTAAAACCATGAGAAATTCGGCTGTAGTCCTGATTTTATTGATGATTCTTTCGCTTTCGGCGTGCAGTCTTTTCGAAAAGAAGGAGCCGATCGACGGCGATGACTTTTCGGAGTTCATGGAGGATGAGGATTTTATCGTCGAAGACGTGACGAATCAGTTCGCTGACGGTATGGGCGTCTCTGAAGTGTTGGTTGCCGTAAATGATGATTTTCAAATCGAGTTCTATATCGTAGAGACCGAAGAACAAGCCCGCAGAGCATACAGCGAAAACAAGGAGTTTTTTGAAGACTCCTTCAGCGGTTCGGGTTCTTCAAATTCCGAGATCAATCTCGGCAATCACTCAAAATACACGTTAACTTCAAGCGGTCATTATTGTGTCGTTTCGCGAATTGACAACACGTTTATATATGCCAATGTTGATTCGGATTATAAGGAAGACGTTCAGAAACTGATCAAAGAACTCGGTTACTGATCCGGGATCCGGTCGGTTACAATCGCGCCGCCGTACCGTTCCGGGATAAAGTTCTGGTTTTCGATCGGCGGCCGCACGTAGCCGGAGTTCTCCTGGCGCGGCGGCAGTTCAAGCGGTTCCGGTGTCAGATCCTCAAAAGGAATCATGCTCAGAAGGTGCGCGATGCAGTTGAGCCTCGCGTGCTTTTTGATATCCGCGTTGACGACATACCACGGCGATTCCTTCGTGTCGGTGTGCTCGAACATCTCGTCCTTGGCGCGCGAATAGTCACTCCAGCGTCGCCGCGACTCCAGATCCATTTTGCTCAATTTCCAGCGCTTTGCCGGATCCTCGATCCGGTCCTCGAAGCGTTTCTCCTGCTCCTCATCCGATACCGAGAACCAATATTTGATCAGGATGATCCCCGAGCGGATCAGCATATTTTCGAATTCGGGACAGGACCGGAAAAACTCCCGGTACTCCCCCTCGGTGCAAAAGCCCATCACGCGCTCGACGCCCGCCCGGTTATACCAGCTCCGGTCGAAAAGCACGATCTCCCCGGCCGACGGCAGTTTGGCGACATAGCGCTGGAAGAACCACTGCGACTCCTCCTTCGGCGTCGGCGCCGGCAGGGCCTCGACCCGGCAGATCCTGGGATTCATCGCCTCGGTAATCCGCTTGATCACACTGCCCTTCCCGGCTGCGTCCCGCCCCTCGAAAAGCACCACGACGCGAAGTCCCTTGGCCTTGACCCACTCCTGAAGTTTCACCAGCTCGACCTGAAGTCGCTCGAGCTCCTTATAGTAGGACTTATCGGTGATCCGGTACATCGGCCGGCCGTGAAAAGTAAACGACTCGTATTCGATGTCGCCGACCCTGATTTTCTTGTCTTTTTTGGATGTATTCGATTGGCTTCTCGGTGACGAAACGGATTTTTTGTCCGGAGCGGAGGTGTCTTTTTCCTTACCCATGGGGAACCTCCTTTGAATGTGAACGCGAGACTACAAAGTCATTTTATCACGCTTTTCGATCGGATTGGAAAGAAGCGTAATGGTAGAGTGGGGTCGACAAGATCTCCGGCCTCGATCGATGCTTCAGAAATTGGATGTAAATTATGGTTGACAAAATATCGCAGGGGGGGATAAAATTATTCTTATAATAATAAAGGAGGGATTATTCTATGAAGAAAATTTTATCATTCCTTGTTGTTGTGGTGCTTGTTTTGGCATTCTCGTTATCAACGGTGTCTGCCGAAGTAAAGGATTTTAATCCTACTCCCGATGAGGGAAATTATACGAAAATGCAAAGAGGAGCGGGAAGTAGCGTCATTACAGCGGATACGGAGAAATGGACAGGCCTGGAAACAATGTATTGTGTAAACCTCATTGATTCGAAGCGGACAATTACCGGAATTCCGGTGACGGTTTACGTGTACAAAGACATTGGCGAAAACAACCTCATCTTCAGACCGTACCTTCGGTTGGGCGATGAATTGGTTTCGGCAGGGGACTCAGTGAATTTCTACAATAAAACAATTATATATCAAAGCGGTCAATATTCATGCAGGATGTATCAATATGTAGACATCGGAGGACTGGGAGCTGATTATGCACTGAAATGTAGCCTGAATTCTTCCGGTTCGGAAAATTATTATGTCTGGGTTGACGGCAGATGGAACCCATAAGCGCTTGAATCCGATATATCACTCAATTTCGAAAATTGTAATTAATTCGTTTTGAAGTAAACTATAATTAAAGTTTTGCCCGCGCGGGGCGTGAGAACGATGATTCACGCTCCGCGCGCCGTATCGGAGGTCATCATGAAGAGATTATCGGCTCTTATACTCGTCGGACTCATTCTGGCGTTGACAGGATGCCGGTTCGAAGCACTCGAAACGACAGAGAACTTTTCGAGCAGTATGAGTGAAATCGCGAGTTCATCGGAACTGAGCGCGGCCACGAGGGCTCCGCTCGTTTGGGAACCGGTGATCGAAGATTTGATGATCAATATATCGGATCCCACGAATCAACGGTTAACGGGCAGGATCACGGATCGGGTGATCATCGACGCCGAACTTCTTTGTTCGGTCGATCCGAATCATCCCGGGAAAGCGTCGGTATATTCCGGCGGAGAATCATTGGCAAGCGAATCTCAGCGAAATATGTTCACCGGGGATGATTGGACCTTGACCGAAAGTGAAGAGTACCCTCAGTATTTTGATTCTCAATTGATAGGTACGGCATATAAGGATCGTTATGTCGACAGTAGCGGGCAAGAATATCTCTGTCAGACCGGTCCGTCTTACTCCCCGTATTCACGCGTATATACACTCCGGGGACGCATGACTTATTCTTTGGGTCAAAGCTTGTCACCCGAGTATTATGCTTCAACGGATTTTGCTTTTGCCGATGAAAAGACTGCGCATGAAAGCGCGAAAAGTTTTTTGGAGAGCGCCGGAATTGCGATTAATGAGTGTTATCGTGTTCGGCGTCTTTCGCACGAGGAGCTGGACGCAGAACTACGTGTGTACAATCATTCTGCAGAAGCGGCGGAACGATTTGATGCGGATGTGATCCTCCCGGGTGGCTGGACGGAGGAGGAAGATGCATATTGGTTCACTTTCTTCTGGGATATCGGAGGGATTCCTGAAGCGAGCCAAAACTTTAGCGGATATCTTTTCCTTGAAGGAGAATTTGCCGAACGCTTTGGGCGAGAAGAGATGCCGATCAACGGACGGGAGATCGATGTGATCGTCAACGCGCATGGGGTGGACTATGTTAGCCTAACCGGACATTTCAGTTCGCCGGTCGAAATGTCATCCGGCGACTTAATGAGTTTGGATGAATTGTTGGTTTTGTTTTCGGAGGAACTGTACGCTATATCCCGGGAACATTCATTTGAAGACATCAAAAAGAGTGGTGTCGGGGAGATCGTGACCTTGGATTGTCCCGAACCGATCACCGTGAACGAAGTCTCGTTAGTATATATTACGCTTTTTGAGCGATTTACTATTGAGGAGTTGAAGCTCCGATCGTTTTCCGAAGGGGAATCGATGCTTCGTCCGTATTGGGTGATTCGCTGTTCACAGTCGCAACCCGATGAAGGGAATCCTGATCGAAGTGCAAGCACACGGATGTTTTTCGACGCAATTACCGGAGAATGTGTGAAGCATAGTATATATGGAGGAGAACAGTGAGGAGAAAAATAGAAAGAATTCTTTCCGTTTGGCTCGTGGTGTGCATGATTCTCATTTTAAGCAGTTGCCGGGGAAAGGCGGATCAAACGACAACAGCAGAGACGAATCAATGCAATGTTTTTCAGGCATCCTATATTGAATTACCGACGCACGAAAACAGGAGTGTTCGTGCAGATTGTGTGATTGCGACAGAAGAACATATTGTTTTTCTGCAGGGCTGGTACACCGATCCGAATGATGCGCTTTCGTATCGTCAAGAGCTGGTTTGGACAGATAAGGTCGGAAACGTGCAAGCGACTCATCCGGCGGACGGGTTTTACGGAAGAACAACTTGCTTATTCGCGCTTTCTGATACGGTATTTGTCATCGGATCGGATGAATTCGGATACTGTAAAGCCCGGGAATACGGATTGCCCGGTGTTTCCGGCAACGCAATCGAATGGAATATTCAGAATCAGAATGTAGAGGATGCGGTCCTTGTTGGGGATACGTGGGCATTTATCTATGCCGGCGGGCGCGTCGAGCTGTTTCGGGACGGAAAATCGATATATACCCGACCGGGTCATGTTGATGACATATTTAGCCAGAGACTTGTCGTTCAGGATAATAAAATCATTTGGCTGTCAACCAACTATAAAGGCGACACCGAATGGGTCATCCTCGATCCGGCATCTCTTTCTGAGAAAATTGTTCCGGTGAAGGACAATATTTTGTCCGTCAGTGGAGCGGAGTGCAACTCCGCCTTCGGGTATTTCTATGAGGCCTATGATGTTGTGGAGCAATACGATCCGGAGACTTCTTCCGTTGTGGATTTTATGTCCGTGCTGGATACCGATATTCCGCCATCCCGGTACCAGTTTATTGATGATCAACCGTATGTTCTGGATGGAGATCATATTGTGTACCTGAACAATCCGGGCACGGATTCTTCCGCGTGTGATCCCGTTGAGGTGGTCTTATTGACCCGGTTGGATAAAAATCCCCACGAAGGGAAGACGATCTTGACGCTCGGAGGCCATGGTGTTTCATCCTATAATCTCATCTGCAGGGCAGTGTATCAATTCAATACCACCCATTCCGATACGAGAATTCGCTTACGGGATTATGCCTATGAGTACCCTTATGATTCTCGTGATTCGTTTCATCAAACATTGGCGACACTGATCAGCGATCTTTCCTCAGGGAAAGGGGATGATATTATTACCGAGGGTGCTTTTTTTGATTTTTCCTATCTGGGCGAAATCGGAGCGCTCGTTGATATGATGCCGTATTTGGAAAAAGATCCGGATCTAAGCGCGGACCGATGGCTACCGAGCATATTTGAACTGATGAAATCCGGCGATTCCTTGTACCGCTTTTTCCCGGGATTTATGTTTTACGGATACTTCGGAAACTCTACATTACTTACCGGACATGAACGGGTATCCGCGGAAGAAATGACCCGTTTATCCGAGTCGTTACCTTCGGAAACCATACTGTTCCCGGGGATCACTTCGAGTGACCTGATCGTCGCCTCGATTCTTTATGACCTGGAGTATTTTATCGACGAAAACGGTGAATTCCGAATATCGGAAGAACAAATGCAAGCCTTGATCGATTACGCGCTGGAATGCGGATTGGCAGAACTTCCAACGTATGACTATAGTACGACCGACAAATACGTTCGAGGGAAGCAAGTTTTGTTCTACTCCCTAATCGCAAATGCTCAGATGTATCACGGAATCGAACAACTGATTCCCGAAAAGACCGTTTTTGTGGGCTCTCCGACATTGAGCGGGACGGCTTATATTTGTGTTCCGTCAACGTCGCTCGCGATATCGGATGCAACGGAGCATCCGGAGGAGTGCTGGGAATTCATCAAAACCATGATGTTGCCGGAGGTTCAACAATCGATCATCGAAACCGGATATTTTCCGGTCGGAGCATCCGCTTTCGAATCTTTCATGGAGCAGGCGATGCACCCGGAGATCCGGACGCCCTCGGAGGATACCGGTTTGGATCTTTTGGATAAATCAGCGGTCCCGGAGGATTGCGTCGAGCGATTACGCGGGATCATTGACTCGCTCAACACGACCGGCGAAATTGACGATATCCTCAGCCAGATCATAACCGAAGAATGCACGCTCGCTTTGGCCGGACAGAAAACCGCAGCAGAGACCGCGAAGGTCTTAAGCGATCGGGTAAATCTCTATCTGCAAAGCCGGAAACGATGAAAAAACACCATTTTTGGCAAACCCGTAGAATTGCCCGCGCAACGTATCTTTGCGTGACTTATTCGCGGCATGTCATTAATATGAAAGCAGAGAAAATGCTGGCGCGGCTTTTCGAGCGGAAGCCGCCGACGTCCGCTTCGTCGCTCGCGAAAAGAGTCTGGAGACATTAAGATGGCACAAATCGCGAAGAATATTAAAAAGCAAAGAGTGAGCAGTGGGATGACTCAGGAGGAATTGGCGAAGCGATTATACGTGACGCGCCAAACGATTTCGAATTATGAGAACGGGAAGTCCAATCCGGATATAGAGACGCTCCGGCAAATGGCCCAAGTGTTGGATACGGACATGGAGTTATTCTTGTACGGGGAGCAGAAACCGAAGGACAAGAAGGAAATCATCAAGACCGCGGTGATCCTCGGAGCGATTCTTTTGTTCACGCTGATCACTCCGGTTATTGTAAAGAACGAACGGAAAATAAATTATAATGACCCTGAGGTTGAACGGGCGTTTTTCTATTTTATGCACCTTGTCGGCACCCCCGTTCTCTTGGTTCTTGCCGGCATCTTTATCACAAAATTGATCGTTCTGATCACGAGCGGTACGCCTCCGCGTTTCCCGATTCGAAAAATCGCGCACCGCGTCGTTTTGTTTTCGAGCATCGCCTATTTCTTGTTGATGCTTCCGCGGGCGATCATTCCGATCATCTCGAATGTCCTTTATTACATATGGAAAGTTGAATACTATTCGTTCGAACGCTGCTGCTACAGGATCCTGATCCTGAGAATCCTGGACGAGATCGGTTTACGGACCATATGTTTACTTTACGATTACCCGGTCGTGTATGCCGTGTTCTTTATCATCGGGTGTTTGCTGTATCTGACCGCTTCTCGAAAAGCAACGCCGAAAGATAAGACGCCTGCTAAAATTCGCTCCGAAAACAAGACGCCTGCTTGTTAAGTTGTTCGCTTCGTTAAAAGATACGATGCCCGTCTCGATGTCCGCCTCGTCGCCGGATTCGTTAAACGCTTCGTCGCCGGATTCGTTAAACGCTTCGTTGCCCGATTCGTTAAACGATACGTTACACGCCTCGTTGCCCGATTCGATCGAAGATGCATTACCAATCACATAAGATACTTCTGAATATTGTGCTCGATCACCCACGCGCTCAACGGCCGAGAAGTTGACTCGAAGGACAGAATGAGATTGTCTCCGGGATAATACCCGGCCAACGTATATTTCTCGATCTTGTTAACCGCATTTTCTGCATAATCCGAATCGGCCATCATCCCGAAATGTTCCCATATATACTCTTTGCGCTTGTGTATATTGAGACAGACGAAATCCGAGTGAACCGTTCCGATTCCGGGGATATGGATCGGATACTCATACCGATAGGGAATTTTAAGCCGGTTCAATGTGTTCGCAATTATGATTTCAGATTTGGATCGGACGCGTTCTTTCTTGGCCGTATAGTATTCTGTTGTATTGTCATTAAATGATTTTCCTTTGTATTCTACGCTCATCCACCGCTTCACATAATCATCGTCAGGAAGAATTACCGGGCAGACCAAAGGCTTGCGGTTCTCGTGGAGAGACGAATAAATTTTATCAATATGCTCCGGTCGATAGTTATTGAGCAACTTGTCGATCCAGGGCGGCCCGGGCCGATTTTTCTTTTTCGATCAGAAGCTTTTGCAACTCCGCCTTTCGCGCGAGCGCGTATTCAACGATCACATCCGGATTTAGTTCCGTATTTTCAGATTTCCGCATCACGACGGCACACTCATTTCTTAATTATATATGGCAGATATTGCTCAAGATATGGGACTCCTCAGATAATCTACAGTTATTACTTTACTCGCTACCCGTTGGCTTTTGCCGGTACCTTTTCGACAATCACGATCGAAAATGTGTAGTAGTTAAGCAAATGACAAAACGGGTATGTATTGTGTTTGATTTCAAACAGGGCGTGACGTGCGGTTTTTGTGGCTTTGAAAGAGCATCAATGCGGGGATGCTGTGAAAAGACTTCGTGTGCGTACGAGACCGGGCTTTTCGAGTGGTTTCGTCCGTAGTTTCTTCTCATTTGAGAGCTCGAGACGGCTTCGTGTACACGAGACAGGGATTTTCGGTTTTTGCTCATCCGACTGATGCTCAATATACTTCGGGGCAGCAGCGACGATGATGCTCAATCAGGTTATCAAGCAGTGCAGTACGGCTCACACCTGTACGCGTGTTGATCATGATATAATCAAGCGAAGAGTGAGACGAACACAAGAAAGAGGCGGAATCCGCCATGATATTTTGTTTTCTGACGGGAAGTCCCGGACGTAACGGGAACACGGCGGAG
>JAAYCT010000036.1 GCA_012729635.1 Clostridiaceae bacterium
ACTATCCTGGTCATGAACCTGAAAAAGAGGGCGAGAGATCTCTTTGACTTCATTTTTCATTTGCTGGATCGCTGCGCCTCGGGTGGACTGGTTTTCAAATTGGCTCTTGAGCAGTAGTCCCTAATTATTGTTTTCTCAATGAGTGTGTAGCCCTTATCGTGAGTTAATCATAGAAAATAGACATTTCGCCCATAGGGACGAAATAATTCGCCCCTTACATTGTTATGTATATTTTTGTATCCGGCGTATGCATTCATTTCTTTCTCTTGGAAGCCCGGTCGCTCCGTCATTTCTTATCTGTCGCGCTGGTTTTTCGAAGTCCTGCTCTTTCGTTATGTCCATTATTTTTTCGAAGACTTTCTATGGGCCGAAAAAACGGGGCTTTCTCCGAAATTTCGGAGAATGCCCGTGAATCCAACATTTGTAACATTGTTACTCGTGTGTTTTTGTGCTGGTTTCTTGTTTCACGTGAAACAGAATCGTCTTATCAAGCCGGTATCGTCGATTTCGTTGCTCCTTTTTACTCAGATCCGAGTCGCTATCGCAGTTAACTCGAAAAAATCGATCCGTCAGATATCGGTAACCGCATATTTGGCGTTCTCCTGAATAAATTCCTTGCGCGGCTCTACCTTGTCGCCCATAAGCAGGGTAAATGCTTCATCGGCTGCTTGTGCGTCTTCAATATGAATTTGAAGCAATTTTCTTGTTTCCGGATTCATCGTTGTTTCCCAGAGTTGCTCGGAACTCATCTCTCCAAGGCCCTTATATCTTTGAAGCTTGGGTTCTTTCCAGCCGGTTTCTGCTTTGATTCTTTCTACATCACGCTCATCATAAGCATAGTAGCCTTCATTTCCCTGATAGACATGAAACAACGGAGGACAGGCGATATAGACATAACCGCCTTCGACCAAAGGCCGTAAATAGCGGAAGAAAAACGTCAGGAGCAACGTTCGGATATGAGATCCGTCTACGTCCGCGTCGGCCATGACGATTACTTTGTGATACCTCAGCTTTTCGGCATCAAATTCCTCCCCGATTCCGGCTCCGAGGGCCATCACCACCGGTTGTAACTTCTCATTTCCGTAAACCTTATCAATTCGGGCCTTTTCGACATTCAGCATTTTTCCCCAAAGCGGTAATATCGCCTGATATTTTCGTTCGCGACCTTGCTTTGCGGAGCCACCTGCGGAGTCACCCTCGACAATAAAGATTTCACATAATGAAGGATCTTTTTCCTGACAGTCTGCAAGCTTTCCGGGTAATGCATTGGACTCAAATACATTTTTACGGCGAGTTAAATCTCTTGCTTTTCTCGCCGCTTCACGCGCTCTGGACGCGGAAAGGCATTTTTCCATGACTATTTTGGCAACCTGAGGATTCTCCTCCATATATTGGGCCATTTTTTCGTTCATAACGGATTCAACCATCGTTCGGATTTCGGAATTTCCGAGTTTCGACTTGGTCTGTCCCTCGAACTGAGGCTCCGGAAGCTTCACGCTGATGATCGCTCCGATTCCTTCCCGTGCGTCCTCGCCCTGAAGATTCTTATCTCCGTCCTTCAAATATTTGTATTTTCGCGCATAATCGTTAATAACCTTTGTCAGCGCGGACTTAAATCCGGTCAGATGTGTTCCGCCTTCGACGGTCGCGATATTATTTGCGTAGGAGTAAACGTTCTCGGCAAAGGAATCATTGTATTGGATGGCCACTTCGACAAAACAATCCCCCGATCTCTGTGCTATATAGATCGGCGGCTTATGCAACACTTCCCGGTGACGGTTCAAATACTCCACAAAAGAGATAATTCCTCCGTCATAATGAAGTGTCTTGATTACGGGCTCTTCCCCACGGTCATCCTTTAAAATCAAGGTGATTTCCTTGTTCAGAAAGGCCATTTCGCGATACCGTGTAATCATGGTCGAAAAATCAAAGGTCCGCTCGGGAAAGATCTGCTCATCCGGAATAAAAATCGTTTTTGTGCCTGTTTTACAGGTCGGGCACGTGTCTACAATTGTGAGCGGCCGATTGGTAATCCCTCTTTCAAAGCCGATTTCGTAAACTTTTCCGTCTCTGCAAACCTGTACGGTCATCGCGGAAGACAATGCATTGACAACGGAGGCGCCGACACCGTGAAGTCCGCCGGAAACGCTGTATGCACCGCCGCCGAACTTTCCTCCGGCATGAAGGATGGTATGAACGACCTCCACGCTCGGAATTCCGCGTTGAGGATGAATTCCGACCGGAATTCCCGATCCGTTGTCCTCTACGGTTACGGACCCGTCTTTATTCAGTGTAATATTAATCGTATCGCAACGTCCTGCGAGTGCCTCATCGACTGAATTTGCAACGATTTCGTAGACCAAATGATGAAGTCCTCGAAGGGTGGTGTCCCCGATATACATTCCCGGACGTTTTCGAACCGCCTCCAGTCCTTCGAGTACCTGAATATCCTTCTCGTTGTATTCCGATGTGTTTGTGGTATCAAAACGATCCTGTCCCGCGGAAACGCCCTCGATCTCCTCCAGCGACTCCTCCGCATAATCGTCCGTAAGGGCTCGGGGGTTTAACGCAAGATTATCGATTTCGTCCGGTGAGTCACCGCTCCTCTCGATCGGCTGATAGTAAAGATCCACGGCGCGGTTCATCTCTTCATCCTTTTTTATTTCGGCCATTCGTTTCCGCTCCTATTCCTTTTTTTGATTCCGAGAAGAGTTCGGTCGGATTCTCATCCGCTTTCTCTGTTTCGGGATAATCCTGATTTATCAACGTTTGTAACAGTGTTACATAGATTTTGGGATCGTTTTCTCTTGATTTTCCGCTCCCTTTAGCATTCGTTGAACGATCGTCTGTGACGACAACGGCGATACAAACGAACGATCCATCGTTATGATCAGCGATTGTGGAAGCTCCGTTCCGATATATTCCATACGCCCGGATTTCTCCTGCGCCATCAGAAAACGCTTCATATCGGTCTGATGAGGATAGACGTGATCCAGATCGATGATCGCTACGATAAAGCGATCGGAAACGACGTATTCTCCTCCGATGTGTACATACATGCTTTGTCTCTCCCGCGAGATATTTCAATCGGCGACCGATGCCTCGCGAACAATGATATTATACCACAGCGTGCTTTATGACGCGTGCAATACCGTCACTTACTCGTTTTGTTCCGGATATACTTCTCCGTTTTCGATCCGAAAGAAAGAAACCTCCTGTTTTTCGGTATACCGCTCCGGGAATAACGGCAAAAGTTCCCCGGAAACAAAGTCTTTATCGGTACAGGTAATGAACACCTGTGCCGGCCCGAATCCGGATAAAAGAGCCGCACGTCGGTGATGATCCAGCTCGCTGAACACGTCGTCCAAAAGGAGAACGGGCGTCTCTCCCGTTTCCTCCCTCAGAATGTCCAACTCCGCCATCTTCATGGCAAGGGCCGCGGATCTTTGTTGTCCCTGGGAAGCAAAGGGGCGAAGACCTTCTCCGTCCAAGGAAAGTTCGAGGTCGTCACGATGCGGTCCGACGGTAGTGATTCCTTTTTCAAAATCCTCATGATGCGTGCTCTTCCACTTTGCGGTCAGGTGCTTTTCGATCGTTTCCGTTACCGGTTCGTTTTCAACCCTTTCGGCAATTTCCGAAAGAAGTCCTCCGACCGTCCGGTATCTTACAAACAGATTCTCTGTTTCCGAAGAGATTCGTCCGTGATGAGTCTTTGCGGCCGCCGCAATTTTTTCCGAAAAATGAATCCGCTCCGAAATAATCTCGGCGGCTGTCTTTGCCATCGATAAATCCCAGATTTCAAGTTCCGCTTCCTCTTCCGGTCGGAGCACGGCCGCTCCTCTTGACGAACGAATGATCTTAAGCGTCCTGTTTCTTTGTTGAAGAAGCTTAGAATATCGCTGAAGTGCAAAAAAATACATCGGGCGAATCTGGGAAATAAGCAGATCCAGATATCTTCTTCGAACGGACGGACCTTCTTTTATGAGAAGCATGTCCTCCGGGGCAAAGATGACCGCGTTAAAAATACCGACGTATCGACTCAATTTATCGACCGGTATATCATCGTGCTCCGCAATCCGTCTCGATTTTTGTGCGAATTCCGGGTGATTTTCATCATAAAAGGATAGGGAGACGCTTTCCTCGTAATCCTTTCTTCGATCGCAAGAGAGCAGAAGGCGAACCTTATAAAAGGTCGCATCCCGCATAATCAGTTCTCGATCTCTGGATGTTCTGTGTGATCGGGCACAAGCGCAAAGATAAATCGCCTCGAGTAAATTGGTTTTTCCCTGAGCATTCGATCCGTAAAAAACGTTAACCGAGGACCCGACCTCCAGGTCAAGCCCTCGAAAATTACGGAATTGAGTTAAATGAACGGAGCGAATACGCATGAATTTAGACGAATTACCCTTTATCGCCGCAAAGGAAGAACGAGGTAGGCAAATTCCTCTCCTTCCGTCGGCTTCAAAACACAAGGTCCGTTGCTGCCGCTGAATTGAATCGAAATTTCCTCTTCGTCAATCGCACGCAATGCGTCGATAAAATATCTCGGATTAAAGTCAATATCGACCTTTTCTCCGCGAATCGATACCGCAATCTCCTCCCGAAGCGTTCCGAGCTCCGTGCTGGCGCTGATGACAAGAACCTCATCGCTCGGCATCGACAGTTGAACCGGACATCTTCTGTCCTCCGAAAGAATAATCAAAGAAGCTCGCTCAATCGCGCTGAGCATGGCAGCGGTGGAGATCAACATCTCCGTTTCTCCGGATTTGGGAAGAATTGCTTTATAGTTCATGTATTCTCCCTGAATCAACCGGGAAACAATCCGTACCTTCCCCGTGTCGAAAAGAATATGATTCTGAGAGGAGTACACCACTAATTCCGTATCTTTTCCGCCCAAAATTCTTCCGGCCTCATGTAATGCTTTGCCCGGAACGATAAATTTCATGATCGGAAGGTCACTTCCGACTTCTTTCTTGCGTAATGCCAAGCGAAAACCGTCAATCGCCACCATCTCTACCGAGGTTCCGTCACATACGAAAAAGCATCCGTTCAGTGTCGGTCGGCTCTCATCCGTGGAAACGGCGAATATCGTCTGTCGAATCATTTCCTTGAGAATTCCTTGCATGAGGATCACCTTCTGAGCATCCGTTACCTCCGGAATTTTCGGATATCCCTCCGCGGAAAGACCTTTAATAGAAAAAACAGACGGACCGCTTTCAATATTTATCGTCATTTTCTCGTCTGTTTCGATAACAACATTCTCTTCGGGAAGCTTTCGTACAATTTCTCCGAAAAGCTTCGAATTAATAACGATGGCTCCGTTCTCGCGAATATCGGACTCAAGCTGAGCCTCTATACCGGTTTCCAGATCATATCCGGTTAACTTCACTCCGTCATCCCGGGAAGCCTCAATCAGTATCCCGTCAAGAATCGGTAACGTCGACCTTGTCGAAACCGCCTTCTGAACGATCGATATCGCGTCGTTGAGTCGATCTCTGGAACACATAAATTTCATAAAGGCCACCTCCGATTCAAAAACAGATAACACTACTATTATACAGAAAAAATTAAGAATTTCTACGAATTTACGACGATCCGGGATGAAAAAGGAGAATAGACCGATCGGTCCTTGTAACATAAATGAAATATAACGACAATATATATGAAAGAAAAGTTTTCCACAATACGGATTTTTTGTAAAACCGAAAAAATGTTTGTAACAATGTTTCATCTCAAACGATCGATGAAATATGTAAGAAAGATATCCCCCTTCTTATTATGGTGAGTGAAAAGAGTGAATAAGCCTGAAAAGCCATGAATACAGGCATTTTCGGTGTGAATAACGGGCGCATAAGTTGGGGGAAAAGAGGGGGGGAAAGGCCGGTAGAATCACACGGTTTTCATCCACAGGATCCGAACACGATATCCCGATGAAATTATCCACATATCGACAGAAAAAAGTGGAAAACCTTTTTTGGAAAAAGTGTTTGTCATAATCGAAAAGGGATCCGTCGATAAAATCAGCCGGACAGACGTTTTTTGATTTCTTCGACATCGGCGATCAAATCCGGCTGAGAAGAGGAAAGGTCGGTAGAAACCTTATTGCAGGCATGAATCACCGTCGTATGATCCTTTCCTCCGAAAACCTCTCCGATTTTCGGAAAGGTCATATTGATTACGTAGCGACACAAGTACATGGCAACCTGACGGGGAACGATGATATCCTTGCTTCTCCGATTGGAAAGGATCTCACTGACGGTAATATTGTAGTACCGGGCGACGACCTCCATGATAAGCTGAGCGGTGATTGTTTTTTCCGGACGGGGCAGAATAATATCCTTAAGCGCCGATACGGCAACCTCCAGATCGAGCGCGCCCGAAAGAAGACTGTAGGCAAGGACGGTGTTAAACGCGCCGTCGAGCTCACGAATATTGGTTGCGATATTGGAGGCGATATAATCCAGAACCTCCTCGGGAACCTGGACTGCGTTCTGTTGGGCGCGCTTTTGCAAAATGGCGTAGCGCGTTTCATAATCCGGCGGTTGAATATCGACAATCAGGCCGGATGAAAAGCGTGTTCTCAGTCGTTCTTCCAAAGATGCAAGGCTTTGCGGCGGTTTATCACAGGTCATGACGATGTGTTTTCCGGATTCATGAAGGGCGTTGAAGGTATGGAAGAACTCGATCTGCATCTGTTCTTTTCCCTCGATAAACTGAATGTCGTCAATCAGCAGAAGATCCGCGGAACGGTATTTGTCCCGAAATTCGTCATAGGAGGTTTCCTTAATCGCGGCGATGAATTCGTTAACGAACTGCTCGCATTGAACGTAAATCACCTTTTTTTCTTTTCGCTTGCGGGTGACATAATTTCCGATGGCGTGCATCAGGTGCGTTTTTCCGAGTCCGGAGCCGCCGTACAGAAACAGAGGATTATAGTTGCGACCGCCCAATTTTTCGGCGACGGCGACGCAAGCGGCGTGCGCGAACCGATTGCCGGAACCGACGACAAAGGAGTCGAAGGAATATTGAGGGTTCAGCTGAGAGTACACAATCTCGGAATCTCCCGAAATACCGGGAAAAGAGATCGGAGCGCCCGATTGCGAAGCCGCGGATCCGCTCATATTTCGCATCGCGTCCAGAAGCTCGCCGGAGCCGCTGACCTGGATCTGAACATCAATCGAACGGGCGAGGACCTGAGAAAAAGAATTGGCAATCAGCGGTTGGTACGGCATCACGTATGAATACGAAAAATCGTCCGGTACCGAAAGAATAAAGGTCTTATCGTCGCCGAACAGCGGAACCATCGGATCGATCCAGGTCTTAAAACTGACCTCGGACATCTCTTTTGAAAGAACATCGCGAACTTTTTTCCAGACAGACCGAACTTGCGCCTCTTGCATATAACCCGCTTTCATTTTCCCGAAAAAATCGAACTGAAAAAGTAAATTTATGATAGCAGAAAATATCCGATACGAACAGTATTTGGTATAATTGACAATCGATGATAATATACTTTTCAAAAAGAAAAGCGACGGTGAACGAATATGAAAAAAGCCTGTCTTGTATTGGATGACGGAACCGTTTTTCCCGGAATTCGATTCGGAGCCGATCGGGAAACGGTCAGCGAGGTCGTCTTTTCTACGGGATTAACCGGGTATGTCGAACTGTTGACCGACGCCTCTTTTTGCGGACAGGCGGTGACGATGGCACATCCGGTCGTTGGAAATTACGGTGTTTTCGAGGATGTATCGGAATCGGACCGTCTTTGGGTCGGGGCCCTGATCGTCCGGGACTTGACGAAGGTTGAAAAGGATGAGCGCGGCGCCGAGGATTTGGATGAGTACCTGAAAAGAAACGATATCCCGGGAATCCGCGGGATTGATACACGGGCGTTGACGCTCAAAATTCGCGAAGAGGGTACGCGCGTCGGTGTGATTGCGGACGGAACCCCCGAAACATTGGATATGGAAAAGATTTTCGAGAAGATTCAAGCGTATAACGCATCCAATCTGGTTGCCGTCGTCAGTCGGAAGGAGAAAATATTCTTCCCCGCTTGGAAGGAAGGCTGGCGAGAAGAGGAGATATCGGATCGACGGGAACGGGGAGAGCAATCCAGGCACCGTCACGATCCGGAGCCCATGGCGGGAATGCCCGCAAAATATCGCGTCGCCCTGATGGATTTCGGCGTCAAGCAACATATTATCTGGAATCTGACGAGAAGGGGCTGTGATGTGACGACCTATCCGTGGGATACGAAAGCAAAGGACATCACGGCGGACGATCCCGACGGAATTTTTCTGTCCAACGGCCCCGGAGATCCGAAAAATTGCGGACCCGCAATCGAAGAAATTCGGAAATTAACGGAATCGAGCATTCCGATGATGGGCGTTTGTCTCGGACATCAGCTCATCTCATTGGCCATCGGCGCGAGGACCGAAAAACTGAAATACGGTCATCGCGGCGCGAATCATCCGGTCAAGGATCTACGGACCGGAACGGTAAAAATGACCGCACAAAATCACGGGTATGTCGTCGTTAAAGAATCCCTTCCCGAGGAAGGGTGCGAGGTGTCTCACATCAACGTAAACGACGGATCCGTTGAGGGAATCCGTCTAACGGATCGCCCGGTATTTACCGTCCAATATCATCCGGAGGGCTCTCCGGGCCCCCGGGACAACAATGAGTTGTTTGATGCGTTTATTGACCGGATTTCCGCGTATCGGGATCAGAGGAATAAAAAATGAAATCCTTTCGAACCACTGCCGCCCTGGTTGTTGCCGGAACAATCCGTACCGTCTTACGGCTTGCCGGCAAGGGCGCGACCAACCTGCCCGGTAAAATCGCGCTTCGAATCTGTCCGTCATTTCTTTCGAAGATCGCTTACGGAAAAAACGTCATTATGATTACCGGAACGAACGGAAAAACGACGACGACGCACATGATTTCCGAGATGCTTCGAAAGTCGGGGTACATGGTCGCGACCAATGTTTCGGGCGCAAATCTCGCGGCGGGGCTGGCAACGACCTTTGCGGAGTACCGATCCAGAGAGCGGCGCGCCGTGAAAAACCGGGTGCCGGCCGTCTATGTTTTGGAGACAGACGAAGCCGCATTTGCCAAGACCGCAGGCGAACTGAATCCGAGCGTTTGCGTGGTGACCAATCTGTTCCGCGACCAATTGGATCGTTTCGGGGAGCTTCTTACCACGAGAAAATGTATCGAAAAGGGACTGGATTCCTGCAATGCGCGAATCCTTTTGAATGCGGACGATTCAATGATTTCCGCACTTCAAAAGGACAGGGAGGAGCGGGTAATCTTTTTCGGACTCGATGAAGCCGGGATGACGCGTAACATAGTTACAAACACCGAAGATTCAGGGTCTATGAAGCCTTCGTCTGACGCTGAATATTGTCTGAAATGCAAGAAAAAGTTTATTTATACCGCTCGAAGCTTCGGACATTTCGGGATTTTCGAGTGTCCGTCGTGTAAGGATCATCGCAGGTTGCCGCAGTATGCCGCATACTGCGAACAAGAAAAAGCTCCGAACGACGAATCGACGATGATACTGAAAAAAGGCGAGCATATCGTTCGCACCTCACTTCCGATTATGGGGGTGCATAATGTCTATAATTCGATTGCCGCCGCCGCGGCATGCGTCACGTTCGGGGAGGAGGTCGGAGACGAACGTCTGACCATCGATTTTTGTGCAAAAGCCCTGCCCGATATTCGTCCCGCATTCGGACGAATGGAAAAAATAAACGTCGGCAGCAAGAGCTTTTGTATTCTGCTGGTAAAAAACCCGGTCGGTCTGGACCGGGCTCTATGCATGGTATCGGAGGCTTCCGATGTCGGCGGACTGTATCTTCTTCTGAACAGCAATATCGCGGACGGAACCGATGTTTCCTGGATATGGGACGTTGATTTTGAAAACCGCACCTTTCCCGATCGGCTGTATGTTTCCGGAGAGCGTTATGCGGAGATGCTTTTGCGTCTGATCTATTCCGGGGCGGCGCCCGAGAATATAAGAAGTGCAGAGATGAGCCAATGCGAAAAGCTTTTCGAGGAAGCTCTTGCGGCATGCCCCGACGGAAAATGTTTGTATGTTCTTCCCAATTACACGGCGATGCTGGCGCTTCGGAAATATCTGGTCGGCCGCTTTCGACTCAGAAATTTCTGGAAATAGGAGGATCGGAATGAAACAGAGTCTTCGAATCTGTCATTTATATTCGGATCTGTTGAATTTATACGGAGACCGGGGCAATATTCTGGCACTTATGTACCGGGCCGGATTACGCGGGATCGACGCAAACGTATACACACTCACGATCGGGGAACGGTTCGAGGCGGACCGTTACGACATTGTCTTTTTCGGCGGCGGACAGGACGCCGAACAAAATATCATACGCAGGGATTGGGTCGGAGTAAAGGGTGACGCGGTGAAAGCCGCCGTCGAAAACGACAAGGTCTTCTTGTGTGTCTGCGGCGGGTATCAGATGATGGGCAAGTACTACCGGGAGTTTGAAGGGGAACAAATCGATTGCCTCGGCGCAATCAATGTCCATACGGTCGCTCAGAAGAAACGACTGATCGGAAATACCGTTTACCGGTGCGATTTTCTGAATGAATCGCCCGCGAAAGAAGTATTTGAACCGCAGAAACTGTACGGATTCGAGAACCACAGCGGAAGAACTTTTTTGGGAGAAGGAGTCAAACCTCTTGCAAAAGTGTTGGCCGGCTCGGGGAACAACGGTGAAGACGGGACCGAGGGAGCCGTTTTTCGAAACGTCTACTGCACATACTCCCACGGGAGCTTCCTTCCGAAGAATCCCGGAATAACGGATCATCTAATCGAAAAGGCGCTGAAAAACAGACTCGGTGAAGAGTATTGTCTTGAGCCGGCGGAATGCAAAACGGAAAATATTGCAAGAAAGCAAATAGAAACTTGCAAAAAGGGGTTGACAAGAGCATAGGAAACGAAATACAATAACATCGACCGAAAGGAGACGGGTTGTCCGTCTCCTTTTGCGTTTAAAAATGGATTCAAAATCGAAAAAGTATGGAATACGGGGAGGATCAAGATGGCAAAGTATACGAAAGAAGACATTATTCGGCTGGTTAAGGAAGAGGACGTTCATTTTATCCGACTTCAATTTACGGATATTTTCGGCATCCTGAAAAACGTGGCGATTACGCCGAGCCAACTGGAAAAGGCACTGAGCAACGACTGCATGTTCGACGGTTCATCGATCGACGGGTTTGCCCGGATTCATGAATCCGATATGTATCTGTACCCGGATCCGGACACCTTCGTCATCTTTCCGTGGCGTCCGCAGATCGGAAAAGTCGCCCGGTTGATTTGCGATGTGTATACGCCGGACGGTAAGCCTTTTGTCGGAGATCCGAGATATGCGTTGAAGCGGGTCTTGGAGCGAGCCCAAAAAATGGGTTACACCTTTTGCGTGGGGCCGGAGCTGGAATTTTTTATCTTTCATTTTGATGAGCAGGGAAAACCCACGACATTCTCCCATGATCAGGGCGGGTATTTTGATTTGGAGCCGGTCGGTCAGGGAGAGGATATCCGAAGGGAAATTACATTCGCGCTTGAATCGATGGGCTTCGAAATCGAGGCGACGCATCATGAGGTGGCACAAGCCCAGCATGAAATCGATTTTAAATTCGGCGATGCGCTGAAGGTTGCGGACGATATCATGACCTTCCGTCTCGCGGTCAAAACGATCGCCAAAAAATACGGAATGCACGCGACATTCATGCCCAAACCGATTTTCGGAATCAACGGCTCGGGAATGCACACCAACATGTCCCTCATGAAGGACGGCGCAAACGCATTTTACGATCCGGAAGGGGAGCTCGGGCTTTCCGATACGGCCGGACAGTTTATCGCGGGACTCTTGCGGCACGTAAAGGAATTTACGGCGATCAGCAACCCGCTGGTGAACTCGTACAAGCGACTGGTTCCCGGATATGAGGCGCCCTGTTATCTCGCATGGTCGGCCGCGAACCGTTCGGCGTTGATTCGTGTGCCCGCGACACGCGGGAAAGGAACGCGTGTCGAGCTTCGTTGTCCCGATCCGGCATGCAACCCGTATCTTTCTCTGGCAATGTGCCTGTCGGCGGGTTTGGACGGAATCGAGAATCATTTGACACCGCCGCCGCAGATCGTGACCTCGATTTTTGAGATGACAACGGAGGAAAGAAAGGCGCATCAAATCGATAATCTTCCGGGAAGTCTCGAAGAGGCGCTGGATTTGTTTGAGCAAAGTGAAATGGCCAAAGAGACGCTCGGAGATCATATTTTTTCCAAGTATTTGGAGGCCAAGAGAAAAGAGTGGAACGAGTATCGCATGACGGTCGGCGCCTGGGAACTCGACCGGTATTTACTTCGGTATTGATGATCGATTGATGCAAAGGGCGGGAGAAGAACGATGAGGGGTATTATCCTGGCATTTTCCGACATAGGGACGTCCGCAAGAATCCGTGACGCGCTTATGCGAAACGGACTTGCGGTTCGGGGAATCGCTCGTGACGGAGCGGCGGCCCTGCGTCTCGCGCTTCTTCAGGACGGCGGCGGCGTCGTGCTTTGCGGACCGGTTCTTTCGGACATGACGGCTCCGATTCTGTTTTCGAATTTAACCGAGGATTTTGACATGCTGGTGTTAACGACCGGAGCGGAAACGGATATGGGCGAGTATCAAAAGGAAGGGTTGTACCGGATTTCACTTCCCGTACTCTCCGAGGATCTGGCTTTCTACACGAGCGCACTTCTGGAAACCCGGCAATTTCCCGGAATCGGAAATCCGGGGGCCGGAACCGGAACGCCGTCCGTACCGAAGGATGTGTTTTCGGAAAAGCCGGCGCGTACCCCGGAGGAACGAAGACTCATCGAGACGGCCAAACTGCTTTTGATGAGAAAGGAGCGGATGTCCGAAGCCGAAGCCCACCGATATCTCCAAAAAGAGAGCATGATCAAAGGAATCAAGATGTCGGAACTTGCGGGACAGCTTCTGCGGGATTCCTGAAGGAGAAAGCGATGCGGATACCTTTTACCAAGATGCAGGGAATCGGAAACGATTACATCTATGTCGACTGCACCGAAACCGATTATTTCCCGGCGGGCACGGCGTCGGATTTTTCCAATCGTTATTCCGATCGTCATTTCGGGATCGGGAGCGACGGACTCATCCTGATTCGCACGTCCGAAAGTGCGGACTTCCGGATGGAGATGTACAACGCGGACGGAACCCCGGGGAAGATGTGCGGAAACGGAATTCGTTGTCTTGCGCGTTATGTCCGTGAAAGATGCGGGATGAATCGAGACGAAATTTCGGTGGAAACGCCCGCCGGAATCCGAAAAATCCTTGTCGGAAGAGATTCGGCCGGCATGTTTTTCGCAAAGGTGAACATGGGAAAGCCGTCATTTCATCTTCGGGACATTCCGGTGATTCGGGAAGCGGACACGATGATTAACGAGCCGATGCATGCAGTCGGCACGCTGTACAACGTAACCGCCGTATCGATGGGCAATCCGCACGCGGTTCTTTTCACCAGAGATGTCGAACGACTGGAGATTGACCGGATCGGAAAGTTCTTTGAGCGACATCGGATGTTTCCGGAAGGAGTGAATACGGAATTTGCGGAAATCATGGATCGAAAAACCATTCGCATGCGCGTTTGGGAAAGAGGATCCGGGGAGACGATGGCGTGCGGGACCGGTGCGTGTGCGACCGTCGCCGCGGCGGTTGTCAACGAGCTTTCCGACCGAACCGTCACGGTTCGACTGAACGGCGGAGACCTGCGGATTGTCTGGGATCCGAAAACCGATGAAATCGAAATGACCGGCCCCGCGGAATTCGTATTTGACGGAGAGGTCGAATACGAAGCGTGAAAGCAAAGACTATCGTTTAGAGAATCCCGGGACCGCAGGCGGATCCGGAGACGGACCGAAATCCGAAGGAGGACATATGATCGGCGTTAATCCATATTTTGACAGACTTCGCGGAGGGTATCTTTTTGCGGAAATCAATAAAAGGGCGGAGAGCTTTCGCCGGCAAAACCCGGAAAAAAGACTGATCAGTCTGGGGATCGGCGACGTGACGAGACCCCTTTGCCCGGAGGTCATAACGGCGATGCATAAGGCCGTAGACGAAATGTCGGAAGGCGAAACCTTCCGTGGATACGGGCCTTATTTTGGGTATGATTTTCTCGTACGTGCGATTATCGATAACGACTATGCGTCGCGCGGCGTTCAAATGGACCCGGAAGAGGTTTTCGTGAACGACGGCTGTAAGTCGGACTCCTCCGGGATTCTGGAGCTTTTTTCCGAGGCGACCTCGATCTCGGTATGTGATCCGGTGTACCCGGTTTATGTGGATGCCGCGGTCATGACCGGGCGCGGCGGACTTTTTGACGAAAATATCGGAGCCTACTCACGCATCGATACGTTTCAATGCAATGAAGATAATAATTATATTCCGACTCCTCCGGACGCTTCCGATAAGAGGGCGTTCCGCGGGCTGATTTTTTTGTGCTTTCCGAACAATCCGACCGGTGCCGCGATTAACGCAGAAAAACTCTCCGCCTGGGTGGAATACGCGAACCGGACCGGCAGTGTCATCATTTACGATTCCGCGTATGAAGCGTATATAAGCGAAGATTTACCGCACTCGATTTTCGAAATCGAGGGCGCCCGGACCTGCGCGATTGAGCTGAGAAGCTTTTCGAAAACCGCCGGGTTTACCGGCGTGCGGTGCGGTTATACGGTGATCCCCAAAGAGCTTGTCTGCGACGGAATCGTTCTTCGAAATCTGTGGGCAAGAAGACAATCCACGCGAAATAACGGTGTTTCCTATATCACGCAACGGGCGGCCGAAGCGGTGTATTCTCCGGCCGGAAAAGAGCAGATAAGGGAAACGATCGGATATTACGCGAAAAATGCCGGGATATTGAAAGACGCGCTGGTCTCGTGCGGCTTTTCGGTCGGCGGAGGCGTAAACGCGCCGTATCTTTGGATTCGAACCCCCGAAAAAACGGATTCGTGGTCCTTTTTTGACCGGATGTTGGAACGCTGTGCGGTGGTTGTTACCCCGGGCGTCGGATTCGGAAAAGCGGGCGAGGGTTATTTTCGCGTAACCGCCTTCGGCAGCCGGGAAACCGCCGAAGAAGCCGCGCGACGTTTTCGAAAAGAATTCGCGAAATAAGACACGGCGGCGGGCTCGGGAAAAGCGAAGGAGGAAAAGGGAGATGGGAATCAGCGAAATTGATCAATCGGGCGTTAATCACGCATCCGGGCATGCGGCCGGTGTTCGGTATATATTTGTCACCGGAGGCGTGGTTTCCGGATTGGGAAAGGGAATCACCGCCGCGTCACTCGGTCGTCTTCTGAAGTGCAGGGGGATCCGGGTGACGATGCAGAAATTTGACCCGTACCTCAACATCGATCCCGGGACCATGAATCCGTATCAGCACGGAGAGGTGTTTGTTACCGAGGACGGAGCCGAAACCGATCTGGATCTCGGACATTACGAGCGATTCATAGATGAAAATCTATCTCAAAACGCGAACGTCACCGCAGGCAGAGTGTATCACACCGTTCTTGCCAAGGAGCGTCACGGGGATTATAACGGCGGAACCGTACAGGTTATCCCGCATGTCACCAACGAGATTAAAGAGAGGTTGAGTGCCGATAAGGAAGGATACGATATTGCGATCATCGAAATCGGCGGAACAATCGGAGATATCGAGTCCTTACCGTTTATCGAGGCGGCCCGTCAGTTTTCTTCCGATATCGGACGCGAAAATTGTCTGTTTGTCCATGTTACGTTGATACCGTATCTGTCCGCTTCACAGGAGCAGAAAACCAAGCCGACACAGCACTCGGTCAAGGAGGTCCTCTCCCACGGAATTCAACCGGACATATTGGTGTGTCGTACGGAGGTCGGTCTGACGCAGGAACTCAAGGACAAAATCGCTCTTTTCTGCAACGTCGCGCCCGAATGTGTGATCGAAAATCGGGATATGCCGCTTCTGTATGAGGTGCCGCTCGCATTGGAGGCGCAGAGATTCGCGGATATCGTATGCCGAAAATTCAAGATCAATGCGGCGGTGCCGGAACTTTCGGAATGGAAACAGCTGGTTCACAGCCTGAACTGTCCGAAAAGTATAACGACGGTTGCGATCGTCGGAAAATACACGGGACTTCACGACGCATATCTGTCGATTGTCGAATCGCTGACGCATGCGGGTGCGTTTAACCGAACGAAGGTACGGATACGGTGGGTCGAATCCGAGTCGGTTAACGATGAAAATGCGGCGGAGATTTTCGGTGATGTGGGCGGGATCCTTGTTCCGGGCGGATTCGGACTCCGCGGTGTGGAAGGAAAGATCTCGGCGGCAAAATACGCGCGGGAGAACAAGGTGCCGTATTTCGGAATCTGTCTCGGCATGCACGTCGCGATGGTCGAATTTGCGCGCAGCATGCTCGGGATTCCCGAGGCGAACAGTGCGGAGCTGTGTCCGGAAACCCCGGATCCCGTCATTGATCGGATGCCCGACCAGAATGACGTAAAAGATCTCGGCGGAACGATGCGGCTCGGACGGTATCCGTGTGTGATTTCAAAGAATTCCGTTGCAAGAGAAGTCTATGGAGAAGATAATGTATTTGAAAGACACCGGCACCGATATGAAGTGAACAATGCGTATCGGCAGCGCTATGAACGGGCGGGTATGAGAATGTCGGGCGTTTCTCCGGACGGAAGAATCGTTGAAATGATCGAGATTCCGGACCATCCCTGGTATATTGCCTGCCAGTTTCATCCCGAATTTAAGAGCAGACCGAATCGTCCGCATCCGCTGTTTGCGGATTTCGTTCGGGCATCAATGAATCGATGAAGATATATGCGAAAGGGCGTTTTAATGAAACAGACATATCCGGAAGCACAGGGGCTTTATCGGCCGGAATTTGAACATGATGCGTGCGGAATCGGTGTCGTCGCCGACATCAACGGAAAAAAATCCCACGAAATCGTCCGGGACGCACTCGATATTCTTGCGAACCTGGCGCATCGGGGCGGTGCGGGAAGTGACCCGCTGACCGGTGACGGTGCGGGAATTCTGCTGCAGATACCGGACCGGCATTTTCGAAAAATCCTTCCGGACGTTTCCCTTCCCGCTCCCGGAAAATACGGTGTCGGCATGCTTTTTATGCCCCGGATTTCTGAGGCTCGTGATGCGTGTATGAAGCTGATCCACGGAATCGCGAACGAGTTGGGGCTCAAGGTAATCTGCCAAAGAGATCTGCCGGTTAACGATTCGATTATCGGGGTGACGGCGCGCGACTGCAGACCGCATATCGCGCAGGTTTTTCTGGAGCGGCCGATAACGATCGAAAAGGAAGAAGAGTTCGAACGGAGTCTATATGTTATGCGTAAGCAGTGCGAGTCGCTCGCACCGGCGTTTCTGAAAAAATACGCGGAGGGCTTTTACTTCGCAAGCCTTTCTTCCCGGACCATCGTGTACAAGGGGATGCTGACGGCCAATCAGATTGATGCGTTTTACATGGACCTGGCCGATCTGGATTTTGAGTCCGCATTGGCGCTCGTTCATTCCCGCTACAGCACCAACACCTTTCCGAGCTGGGAGCGCGCACATCCTTACCGGTATCTGATCCATAACGGTGAAATCAATACGCTTCGGGGAAACGTAAATGCGATGCATGCCCGGGAGTCGCATCTGGAACCGGATTGGTTCGGGTTCCGTTCGGAAATGATTCTTCCGATCATCAACGAATCCGGAAGCGATTCCGCGATGTTTGATAACTGTCTTGAGTTTTTAACCCTGTCCGGCCGGTCGCTGGAGCATGCCGCCATGATGATGGTGCCCGAGCCCTGGTCGCGACACGAGGGAATGAGCGACGAACAAAAGGCATTTTATGAGTATCATGGGATGTTGATGGAGCCGTGGGACGGACCTGCGGCCATGGCATTTACCGACGGAAGGAAAATCTGTGCGCTTCTGGACCGGAACGGTCTTCGTCCGTCGCGATACATGGTAACCAAGGACGGACGGGTGATTCTGGCGTCCGAAACCGGCGTTCTGAATGTGCCGGAAGAGCGGATTGCGTACAAGAACCGTCTGCGTCCGGGCAGAATGCTGATTATCGATACCCAAGCGGGACAGATCATCAACGATGAAGAGATCAAGGAACAGCTCGCGCGTGAAAACCCGTATCGGGAATGGTTGGAGACATATTCGGTTCCTTTGGCTGTGCCGACGACGGCATCGATGGCCGCACCGACGGAAAAACGCGAACGAAATCCGTTACAAGGGGCCGACCGTACCGAGTCCCTCGAAGCACTGCAAAAAGCATTCGGGTATACCGTCGAAGACATTCGAATGACACTTGAACCGATGGCCGAAAAGGGCGTTGAACCCATCGGATCCATGGGCGACGATACCCCGCCGGCCGTACTTTCCGAAAAACCGTTGCTTCTTTTCGAGTATTTTCGACAGTTGTTCGCACAGGTGACGAATCCGCCGATTGACGCGATCCGCGAAAAGATTGTCGTTTCAGAGCGTGTATATATCGGGGCGGAGGGAAACGTGATTTGTCCCGTTCCCGAAGATGCCCAAAAAATAATCCTGACCCGACCGATTCTGTCAACCGGGGAAATGGACGCATTCCGGTCGCTTTATTCCGAAGCGTTCCGGGCGGAGACGCTCAGCCTTTTGTATCCGGCGGGGGGAGACGGAAGGGTGCTCGGGGAGTATTTGGATCGTCTCTGTGAAAATGCGGAAAAGGCGCTGAAACGAGGCGCGAAAATTTTGATTCTTTCCGACCGGGGTGTCTGTCGCGAGAAAAGCGCGATGCCGTCACTGCTTTGTGTTTCCGCCTTGCATCAGCATATGACCCGAAAGCGGAAAAGAAAGGATTTCAGTCTGATTATCGAGTCCGGAGAGCCGAGGAACGCGCATCATTTTTCACTGCTTCTCGCATTTGGCGCATCTGCGATCCACCCGTATCTGGCACTCGAGTCGATCTCGGAAAGTGTATCGCGCCGTGTTGTAAGCGTCCCCGGTGAAAAAGCGGAGGAGAATTTCATAAGCGCATCGACAAAGGGCGTTGTGAAGGTGCTTTCCAAGATGGGCATTTCGACGGTACGAAGTTACCGGGGCTCACAAAATTTCGAAGCGCTCGGCATCGGTCCGGAAGTTATCGACCGATATTTCACGATGACGACGAGCCGGATCGGAGGCATCGGCCTTCGGGAGATTGCGGAAGAAACGGCACGAAGACACGCCGCGGCATTTTGTAAAAACAACACCGATCCCGGCCTTGAATCGGGCGGATTCGCCCAATGGAGAAGCGACGGGGAATACCATCGAGTGAATCCGAAGACGGTCGGACTTCTTCAGCGTGCCGTTCGGTCCGGTGATTATGCGTTATTTAAAAAATACAGCACCGAGATGAATGACATCGGCCGAAACGCTTGCACGATCCGGGGTTTGATGGAGTTTGTTCCGACAAAAGACTCGGTCCCGATCGAGGAGGTCGAACCGGTCGAGCGTATTGTTCAACGGTTCAAGACCGGGGCGATGTCCTACGGATCTCTGAGCAGGGAAGCGCATGAGACACTTGCGATCGCGATGAACCGAATCGGAGGAAAGAGCAATTCCGGAGAGGGGGGGGAAGACCCCGATCGATTTACGATTCTTCCGAACGGAGACCTGAAAAACAGCGCAATTAAACAAATTGCGTCCGGTCGATTCGGCGTAACGTCGGAGTATCTGTTCAGCGCCAAGGAACTTCAGATCAAGATGGCACAGGGCGCAAAGCCCGGAGAAGGGGGACAGCTTCCCGGAGAAAAAGTGTATCCGTGGATTGCCAAGACGAGAAACTCGACACCCGGTGTCGGGTTGATCTCACCGCCTCCGCACCACGATATCTATTCGATCGAGGATTTGGCCGAATTGATTTTCGACTTAAAAAATGCCAATAAATACGCAAGAATCAGCGTGAAGCTCGTATCGGAGGCGGGCGTCGGAACGGTAGCGGCCGGTGTCGCGAAAGGAAGGGCGGACGTCGTTCTGATCAGCGGTTGTGACGGCGGGACCGGCGCGTCGCCGCGGACCTCCATCCGAAATGCCGGACTTCCGTGGGAACTCGGCTTGGCGGAGGTTCAGCAAACGCTTCTTTTAAATGATCTTCGGAGCCGGATTACGGTTGAGGTCGACGGTAAGCTTCTGACCGGCCGGGATGTTATTGTTGCGGCGCTTCTCGGAGCCGAGGAATTCGGATTCGCGACCGGGCCGCTGGTTGCGATCGGATGCGTGATGATGCGCGTATGTAACCTGGATACGTGTCCGACCGGTGTGGCCACCCAAAATCCGAAGCTTCGCGTCCGATTTATGGGGAAACCGGAATATGTGGTCAACTTCATGCGATTCATCGCGGCCGAAGTTCGGGAGTATATGGCGGAGCACGGTTTCCGGACGATGGACGAAATGATCGGTCGGACGGATCTTTTGCGTCCGGTTCGAAATCATACCCGTCGGAAATCCGCGAACATCGATTTGTCGGCGATTCTGGCCGCTCCGTCTTTTTGCGGGGGAAAAGAGGTTCGCCGGACGCGGACACAGGAGCATCGACTGGAACGGACGCTCGATCATCGAATTCTGATCCCGCTTTGTGAAAAGGCACTTTCTTCGAAGACCCGAACGACGGCGTCGCTAACGATTCGAAACATAAACCGCGCGGTCGGTACGCAACTCGGAGCCGAGATAACCGCCAAGTACGGAAGCGCGGGACTTCCGGATGATACGATCGAACTGAAATTCACGGGCTCGGCGGGTCAGAGCTTCGGTGCGTTTATTCCGTCCGGGCTGACGCTCGTTCTGTGCGGTGACGCGAACGATTATGTCGGCAAGGGACTTTCCGGCGGACGAATCGTCGTTCGCGAGCATCCGTCCTCGGCGCGAACACAAAACGACGGGGTAGCGGTCGGAAACACCGTCCTGTACGGAGCTACTTCGGGCGAGGCATTTATTCGCGGCACGGCCGGGGAGCGTTTTTGTGTAAGAAACAGCGGAGCGACGGCGGTTGTCGAGGGTTGCGGAGATCATGGTTGTGAGTATATGACCGGAGGAAAGGTTGTCGTATTGGGCAAAACCGGCCGGAATTTCGCGGCGGGGATGTCCGGCGGAATCGCGTATGTCTTCGATCCGGACGGATCCTTTTCCCGTTCGTGCAATACGGAAATGGTCTGTCTTGAACCGCTTGCGGATCCGGAGGAGATCCCTGTCGTGCAAAGCCTGATCGAAAAACATCTTCGATACACGGAAAGTCCGAAAGCGGTGCTGATTCTCAAGGATTTCAACCGGAACGCGAAGTTTTTCGTGCGGGTGGTTCCGACGGAATACGAGCAAATGCTGATGGCTCTGCGTCGGGCGGAGGATTCCGGAATGACCGGAGAGGACGCGATGATGGCGGCATTCGAAGAGCGGTATTCCGCAGGCTCGGAGATTGTCGGATTCCCGCCCGTTGCCCCGGATAATAAGAGGAGTCGGGAGGAAAATAATAATGGCTAAGCCGGACGGATTTATGTTGTTTCCTCGTGAATTGCCCCTCGATCGCTCCGCCGATGAGCGTATTCGCGATTACGATGAGTTTCACCGGATTTTTTCGGATGAAAAACAGCGGAGGCAGGCGGCGAGATGTATGGATTGCGGAATCCCGTTTTGTCACGCGGGTCGAATCGTCGAAAAAGCGACGACCGGGTGCCCGATTCACAACCTGATTCCGGAATGGAACGAGCTTTTGTATAAGGGCCGGTGGGAAGAAGCATACGCGCGACTGATGAAAACGAATAATTTTCCGGAGTTTACCGGCCGCGTATGTCCGGCTCCGTGTGAAGATGCTTGTACGGTCGGACTGTATGACCCGATGGTGACGATCAAACAAAACGAGGTTCACATCATTGAAAAAGCTTTTCTCGAAGGCTTTGTCGAACCGTACATTCCGCCGATTCGTACCGGCAAAAAAGTTGCGGTAATCGGTTCGGGTCCGGCCGGACTGGCCTGTGCGGATCAACTCAATCGCGCCGGGCATACGATCGATGTTTTGGAAAAGGCGGATCGACCGGGCGGGCTTCTGATGTACGGAATTCCGAACATGAAGCTGGATAAAACAATTGTGCTTCGTCGAATTCATCTGATGGAGAGCTCGGGCATCCGGTTTCTCCTGAATACGGAAGCGGGAAGAGACAAGACGATTGAGGAGCTGCTTTCCGACTACGATGCGGTCGTTTTCTGTTGCGGTGCCGAGAAGCCCAGAGATTTGGACGTAGAGGGCCGGTCGCTGTCGGGTATATATTTCGCCATGGATTTTCTTACGGAAAACACAAGGACGCTTTTGGCCGGCCCCGGCGCAGCCGGGGCGCCGGCCGACGCAATCGGTGCCGGCGGCTGCGCCGCCGATCTGCGCGCCCAAGACAAAAACGTGGTGGTCATCGGAGGCGGCGACACCGGCACCGATTGCGTGGCGACGTGCGTACGGCACGGCGTCAAAAGCGTCCGACAGCTGGAGATCATGTCGAAACCTCCGGAGACCCGAACCGTGGATAATCCCTGGCCGCAATGGAGAAAAATACTCCGAACCGATTACGGGCAGGAAGAAGCGATATACCGGTTCGGCGAGGATCCGAGAAACTTCGAAACGACCGTGACCTCTTTTCTCGGGAAAGCAGGTCATGTTTCGGGCGTAAAAACCGTTCGTGTCGCTTGGAATCAAGGGGAAGACGGAGCCTTTCGCTTTACTCCCGTGCCGGGCACGGAAGAGCAATTAGAGGCGGACATCGTTCTTCTTGCGATGGGTTTTCTCGGACCGACGGATGCAACCTTTGAAAACACAGGCCTTCGCCGAAATAATCGGGGAAACATCGCGACCGAAAATGACACCTATGCGACCGATATTCCCGGAGTCTTTGCGGCGGGAGATGCCCGTCGCGGACAGAGCCTGGTGGTTTGGGCCATCCGGGAGGGACGACAGGCGGCGCGAGCGTGTGACTGTTATCTGTCCGGACATTCCGAGTTGCCGCAGTAAAAACGAAATAACATACGACTAACCTTGCATAACGTGAAATGTGCACACCAATAAAAGGCTCACACAAGATTATTTATGCAAGATAACAACATAAAACTTGCAAATAACGATTGACAGCCCGGTTTTCTCGAAGTAAAATAATCCCATAAACAAAGACGTTGTGTCCGATATTCGGGCTCGACGTCTTTTCTTTTATCTAAAAGGAGGTGGAACGATGTTATCGTCGGTAAGCACAATTTGGGTCTTGGTTGCGGCGGCGCTGGTGTTTTTTATGCAGGCCGGTTTTGCGATGGTGGAAACGGGTTTGACCCGTGCCAAGAACGCAGGAAACATTTTGATGAAGAACGTGATGGACTTTTCGATCGGAACGCTCTTGTTTTGGCTTTTCGGATTCGGGATCATGTTCGCGGGCTCCGGTGCGCTGTTCGGAGGCTTTGACATTTTAAGTCGGGGATTATACGCCGACATTCTTCCGGCCGGTGTATCCAAATACGCGTTCATGATTTTTCAGACGGTGTTCTGCGCGACGGCTGCGACGATCGTGTCCGGGGCGATGGCGGAACGCACGAATTTTCTGGCGTACTGTGCCTACAGCGCGGTGATCAGCGGTCTGGTCTATCCGGTCAGCGGTCACTGGATCTGGGGCGGCGGATGGCTCGCACAGCTCGGCTTTCATGATTTTGCCGGATCGACCGCCGTGCATATGGTCGGCGGTGTCGCCGCATTAATCGGCGCGATAATCCTGAAGCCCCGTATCGGGAAATACGATAAAAACGGAAAATCCAGAGCGATCCCCGGACACAGCCTCACCTTGGCCGCGCTCGGCGTGTTTATTCTGTGGTTTTGCTGGTTCGGCTTTAACGGAGGATCGACGGTGTCCGCGGAAGGCGACGGCGTATTGGCGTCCATGGGAAGCATCTTCGTGACGACCAATCTGGCGGCGGCAGCGGCGACCGTTGTTGTAATGATCATTACGTGGATCCGCTACAAAAAGCCGGACGTATCGATGACATTAAACGGAGCCCTCGCCGGATTGGTCGGAATCACCGCCGGATGTGACGCGGTCAGCCCGGCCGGTGCGGTATTGATCGGAATCATTTGCGGCGTGCTGGTTTTTGTCGGGATCGAGTTGATCGATAAAGTTGCCCGGGTCGATGATCCGGTCGGCGCGATCGGTGTGCACGGAGTCTGCGGCGCGGCCGGAACGATCATGGTCGGATTATTTGCCGTCGACGGCGGGCTCTTTTACGGCGGCGGCTTCAAGATGCTCGGTGTGCAGTCGCTCGGTGTCGTATCCGTAATGGGATGGGTCGCGGTCACCATGACCGTCGCGTTCCTGATCATCAACAAGGTGATTGGATTGCGTGTCTCGAAAGAAGAAGAGATGGTCGGATTGGATATTTCGGAGCACGGACTCGAGAGCGCGTACGGTGACTTCAGCATCATCGATCGAAGCGTTCTGGATTTGGTGACCGAAGGTGCGCCCTTGGCGGCCGCTGTTCCGGCAGGTGCGGTTCCGGCGGGAGCGGTCCATATCGATGAAGCGATTCCCGTTCAGATGAAGACCGCGCCTGCGACGCCGATCGCTTCGGACGTCCCGATCACGAAGATCGAGATCATCACGAAACAAAACAAGTTCGAGGTGCTCAAAGAAGCAATGGACAAGATCGGGATCACCGGCATGACGGTCACACAGGTTCTCGGTTACGGGGTCCAGGGCGGACGGACCGAATATTACCGCGGGATCAAAATGGAGACGACGCTTCTGCCGAAGATCAAAGTCGAGATCGTCGTCAGCAAAGTTCCGGTCGACCTCGTGGTCGCGGAGGCCAAGAAAGTCCTCTACACCGGAAATATCGGAGACGGAAAGATCTTTATCTATCAGGCGCTCAATGTGATCAAGGTTCGTACCGGGGAGGAAGGGTACGACGCGTTGCAGGACGTCGAGTAATTTTTCCCGCTCCTTCATTCAGAGGCGCGGCTTCGGGAAACCGGAGCCGCGCTTTTGCGTTGCCTCGGAAAGGTAATTACAAGACAAACAGAACAATCCAATACCCGATCCCCACCGGATATGCGCGATCGAAAACAAAAGCCCGACGATCAGCACATTGATCGCGGAGGCGGTTTTCGAGCGGCTGCGCATCACATACGCCAGAAAAGCGATCGGCAGGGCGCGAAAAAGAATCTCTTCCGAAGGTCCGGAGAAAAGAGCTGAAAGAAACTTCTATTTACCTTCGTCAAAGAAAGCCTGTAAGCGATTTTCGATGACCAGAACGGCTTCGTCCGTGCTTTTCTGACCGGTAAAAACCAAAGACAATTCTTCAAAAATAATGCGGGCGGCTCGGTCATTATGTGTTTGAAAATTTTGAGCGGAGCAGACCAGCGTTCGAAAAGCTTCGAGGGTTTCTTTTTGGGGGAGCGGATTCTGCGGGACCGGAGGACCGAGCGGGCCATCCGGAGTTTGTATATACGGGTCGGCTTGATTTATCCCCAAACCCGGAAGCATTTGATCAACAGTCCCATCCGATATCTGAAGATCGGAGACCGGAGGAGTCATGCCCTTGAGGTAATCCGAATAGTTTTTTTCGAGCATTAAATCAAAGGATGATGTGCGGATCGGCATACATCCGATACTATAGTCAATATCATCAAATCGATCCTGAATTTCCGGCGAAAGAATATATTTCACAAGTGTCCATGCCTCATCCGGTTGCCCGGACGCGGTCGGAATCGAGATTAACAGATTTGAGAAAATAATCGGGGCGCTTTTCGATACTCCCGGTGAGGATATATAGCGCACATCCGATCCGAAATAGTGTTCCATATCATAAAGAAACGCAAGGTAACTTCGTAATTTCTTCTCGGAAAAGAGGATTTTTCCTTCCGCAAATTGCTCTTGCAAAGACAGGGATTCATAATTGTTTGGTGTGCCGAAATTTCGTGCAAAGGAAACAATCGACCTTAAAAGATCAGTGTTAAGACATTGTCCTTCCGTGCCGGAAAGAATAATCTCGTTCATTTGAAGCGAAATGAATAATTCGGCGATTTCTTGAGGGGAATTTCTTTGGAGAATGTGCGGAGTTTCGCTCATCGAGCGAAGATTATTTTCGAATTCGCCGAGTGTTTTTCCGTAAAAAGTATCGGATAAATGATTTTGGGCATACATGCCGTTGAGGCCGAAAAACGGAGATATATGGCATCGGGTACCGTCGGTTTCACCCGCCGCCCAGACATTATCGAGAAAAACGGCGGCATCAAACGAGTCATCTTGTGCAATCAACTGATTCATATCCGTCAATGCGTTCGTGGAAGCAATCCGCTCGTATTCCGAAGGATCAATGAAAAGAATGTCCGGAGGATGATCGGATAATAAGTCCACATACAAGGCATCGATCGGTTTAACCGTTGCGGCGCTGTCCTTCGCTTGTGGTGCGTTATAGTCAATGAAATCAAAAATGTACTCCGGATGTGTTTTCGTAAAAAGCCGAATATAATGATTCACAATTTCCGGAGACTGTGTACACAATCCAACACGAACGGTTATCGCTGGTCGATCATCTTCTGAAAATGAGACGGAAAACAAACCATAGTTTTGCCGAACGGATTCGGCATCTGATAAATCGAGATCGGATATGTTTGTAATTCCGATAACGAGTATTTGATCTCCTTCGTTATGAAAGACAGAAGTAACCGGAAAAAAATCATGAAGAGTCTTATCCAGATATTTGGAAAAGACGTTAATTTGTTTGTTATAGCAGTATATTGCGCTCTCGGTCTCGAGGAGAACACGGTCGGAATCGGGTTGCCGGGAAGCGATCAACTGAGCGCTATAAACTTCGGTACCCACAAATCCGATCAGTTGATCCTGTCGCTCGGTTTTTATCGGAAGGATCGACAGTGTTTGCAGAAATAGATTCGAATTCGAATCCAAATAGAGTGTTTGGATCCGTGTTTTTTCGACGAAATTTACCGATTGGAAATAAGTTCCGTATTCCGGCACGGTGGTTTTCTCAATGATTTGACCGGCGGTGTTCGTTAAAAAGAGTGTATCTTCCGTAAGGAAAGCAAAGGTATCAATCCCGTTAAAGGAAATATCGCAGATCGCCGGGGTACCGAGGCTTGATAAATCAATCGGAGCGGTTTCACCGGTTGCCGGAAGAAGTGTCACTCCGCCCAGTCCGATGTCCCACGGCCCGCTACCTTGAGTCTCGTAAAAAATATAGGCGAAACCGTCCGTGCTCGAAAAAAGGTATGCCGGCGCCGCGTTCTTCGGCAACGCAACAGGACATATTTCCCGGATCGATCCGTTTGAATCGAGAACCGCAACGAATGCTGAATTTGGGTCGGAACAAAGAAGATAAAGTTCAGAGGGCGTGGCGTCGAAGTCGATGAAAGTCAGATTTCCGGGGATCATCTCGTCGGTTTCTCCCCAAAGAGAATTTGTTATATTCATGACAGAACAAAGGTTTTGAAAAACCGAAAAGTATCTTTTGGAAGAATCAAGGATGATCTCCGAAGCATCTTTTCTTTTGCACGCAGAAAATCCGAAACTCATGATCAGGAGCATTATTACGACCAATAAACTTAGTTGACGGAGTCCTTTTCTTCTGTTCATCAATGTAAACACCCGTCCTTTATTTGAAGAACGCGGTCCGCAATCGTTTCGATTTCATGATCATGCGTAACCACAATAATCGTTTTCCCCTCCTGCTTCAATTTCTCAAAGATGGAGTAAATCTCCGCTTTGGTCGTCGAATCCAAAGCCCCGCTGGGTTCATCCGCTAAAATCAGTTTGGGCTGATTCATCAGCGCCCGGGCGATTGCCACCCGCTGTTTCTGACCGCCCGACATTTGGTATACTTTTCGGTTTTTGAGTTCTCCGATTCCCAATTCATTCAATAATTCTTTGCCGCGGAGTATGCCTTCTTTTATGCTTCTTTTCGAAAACATGACCGGCACCATAACATTATCGATCGCGGTTCGGTGCGAGATCAGGCCGAAGTCCTGAAGGACAAAACCGATGTGTTCATTGCGCAGGCGTGCAAGCTGTGTGTCTTTTTGAGTGTTCATGTCGATGCCGTCAAACCTGTATTCGCCCGAACTCGCACGATCCAAGCCCCCGATAATATGTAACAGGGTTGATTTTCCGGAACCGGAAACTCCGTATATCGCAAGCATTTCTCCTTCCCGAACGGACATATTCAGACCGGAAAGAGCTTTTACCGGAACGTCTTTATGCGGATGATAGGTCTTGGTGATCTCCTTCATCTCAATGATCATTGTGATTACTCAGTCCTTTCGTATGTATTCGACCGGCGAGGTCCGGATCGCGGCCAGATATTGAGGCAGTATTTGAATCGTACAGACAACCAGGATCAGCAGGAGAATCCATCCCGTGTATCGACCGTTTTCGGATAACTTTAAGTTGGTAAAGTTAACATATAAAGCACTTCCGACCAACGTGCCAAGAAAAATCAAGGGGTAATATACTCCGCAGAACAATAAAATGCATTGTCGCCACGAGGCTCCGCAAATATAATAGGTAGCCATCTCCTTTTTGCGTTTGCTCAGTTGGAGGAACACGGATGCAAAAAGACTGGTGACAGTAAGGATCAGAAGAAGCACAGAGAAGCGGACCAAGAGCAAAAAATCCTCCCGGTGATCGTTTTTGTATTTTTCGATCATTTCTACTCCGCTGTGTACACGACCCATACCGAAAATGTTCTCCAATTCAAATGTAACAGAGGATAGATCCGCATAGGCTTCAATGCTCACAATGTATTTCGCACGTCGAGCGGATGTTCCGATGGCTTGACCGTTTGAACTTGTCGGACTCATGATGAACCCGTGCATTTCTTTGTTTTCGATCGAATTATCCTCGGTTGCCAGTAACGAAAGCGTTGTGGTCACATCCTGAAGGCCGGGGCGATTCGATGTTGTGTTAAAATAAAAAATTAGCGACTTCGCGTCCACAAATCCGACGATCGTAATTAAGGCATCCGCAGATTCGATCGACATGTCTTTGTCGATCGTAATCAAAGATACGGGAATCTGATCGCCGATCTGAAGATATTCCCGGGCATATTCGGTCAGAACGACCTCATTGGGATTTTCCGGCCAAGATCCGGCAACCAGTTTGTAACGCACCGAGTGATACGTGTCGGAATGGATCGGATCCAGCCTCAACACTACTTCCGAGGCATCGATCGGAGCAAAAATTCCGAAAGTGCTAATCGGCTGATAATCGTGAACCCCCTCTATTTCCATGACATTATTACGATATGTAAAAAATTCCGGCGTATCGGTTCCCGGCAAAAGATCCGTGTTAACCGTGTGGACCAAAATCTTTTCTGTCAATTGTACGTTTTGTGCCATAATCAGGCGTTGGGAATACGCGACATAAGATCCGGCTAATCCTTGCAGTAAATAGGCGAACAAAACCGCAAATACAAAAATCGTCAGATTGGACAAAAGATTATCCCCGATGATATTCGCGGCTAAGATCCATTTTTTCACTTCGAACCTCTTTCCGAAAAAAGAAACTTCTTTTCCAATCGCAGAAGCTTCATTCGAATAACAAATCCTAAAAGAACGATTCCCAGAAACGAAATCGCATTTCCGGTAAAAAAACACAAAAAATTTGCCCAAATATTTTCCGATATAAGAACTCGACTGAACGGAAGCAAAATCAAAGCACCTCCGATTATGGTTGAAAGAATGAAACAGATCATAATCTCCGATAATGCACATTTCCAAATTGTTTTTAGGGAGCCGCCACTTATCAGATAGACTTGAAACTCATTCTTTCTCAGTGATACCAGATAATCAAAAAGAGACAAGACATTGACGGCGAGCAAAAGAATGACAGCGGCGATCGTGGTGTATTCCGTTAAGAAGACGGCCGCCTGATCGGGATTCGATTTCGTTTGAGCGGGTACAAATTCTACGGAGTAAACTCCTGCTTGAAGCATTCTTTGATTTAATCGCATCAGATCGCTATCGTTGAGCGGTTGACAAAATTGAATGCTAATACGGGTGCAAAGATCGGTCAACTCGAAGAATTGATCGTAAGATGATATTATATATGCTTCGGTATCTGCGGAAACCGAATGTTTGAAGTCGATAGAACCTTTTGATCGCCAGAGTTTTCCGTTGATGCGGTACGTTGCTCCCGGGATTCCCGGATTGCCCTCCTGTCCGTCCGATGTTATAGCGACCTCACTGGAATCCGGCGAAGATTCTTCGGGATAGATAACAAACCCCGACAATAAGCCATCCAAATATATGGTGTCCCTATCGTCGAAGAAGTGCATATCGCCTCCGTCAGTCAGGCGGTCCGAAGATATATTCGGATAAAAAGCGACGATCGATAATGCGGGGGACAATCCGGATATGCGTTCATGTGTTTTGTAATATTCTTCAGGAATCAGACCACAAATATAAACATCCAAAATTTGATTGCGCAAAGGAAAAAGTTCGTTCAGAACTATTTCGACTTGACCGGAATCAAGTGCATGATTCGATGAATAAAATAATCTTTTGCCCCATTCCGTGTGCGCAAAGCGGTTTTGATTGTACGAGAGGATGACCCCGGAAAAAACCAATTGGACAAAAAAAACCAAGGCCATCGTCAAAAGGAGGAGGCCGAAAATCATCTTATGAACCAACATATGCGTAATCGAAGAATGAATAACGAAAAACTTGCGTCTGTACATTCAAGAACCTCGGTAGATTTTGAAATTCTCCATCGCGTCCGGCCGATTCAACCGTCAGAACAGAAAGCGGCCGAACGCAACGGAACGATCAACCTCATTATTTCATACAAATATCAATTAGCATACCAATAATTACTGAGGCGACCGTGAGTGGATGTAAAGACATCCACGATACCCAACCCATATGCACCGTCATTCGCCTCAGCGGAGATTCTGTATGTTCTTTGGGTCGAGTAATATTTTATTCCGTATGCTTCCTTCGTATTGGTCTTTAGTACAACGTGATTGTTCTGTTGATAAGTCCCAATAACGGAAGCGTATATTTTGTAGTCATATACTCCGGCTGTATCCGGTTGTGCGTTAAATATCAGCGTGGTTGTGGTTTTATCTTTGATCAACGTATGCGGGTAGTATTTTACATATCCGCCCGGATAAACAAAGGCAGCAGATAAAGAAGCGACCGAAATGAGGGTAACAAGCAACATGCTTACCAATACAATAATGGCTTTTTTCATGATGGAACTCCTTTCAAACAAATGACATAAAATGAAGCTGATCTTGTCAACAAACATATCACTTGCCCCCCCCGGTCAAGCATTTATGACAATATTTAACAATATTGTTTTTGCGCGTTGGTGCAGCGGTACGGTGAAACTGAACACAAAGGGGGTAGAAATCAGACACAGTGATCGGATCGGACAATTCAGAACAGGGACTCCAAAAGTATTTTAATCACGCCACTAACAGAACAATCAAATACCCTCCACCCACCGCGAGAACATTGCTGATGCTGTGGATCGCCATCGAATAATATACGCTCTTAGTCTTCAAAAAAACGAAGCCCTGCACGGTACCGAGCGCGAACGCGAAGATCAGCTGGATCACGTCGTAGCGGAAGGACAAGCCGGTCGGGCCGAACGACCACCGGATATGCGCGATCGAAAACAAAAGCGCGACGATCAGCACATTGATCGCGGAGGCGGTTTTCGAGCGGCTGCGCATCACATACGCCAGAAAAGCGATCGGCAGGGCGCGAAACAGGATCTCCTCCGACGGGCCGGTGAAAAAGAGCTGAAACGCCATCGTACCCGCGATATTACGTGCGTTCAGCGGATAGCCGTACGGGCGGATCAAATCAAACGCGTACCCGATGATGTAGGAAAGGATCGTATACACGAAGAGCACGGCGCTCATGATGCCGACGATCTTCATGCCGAGCCGGACCTCGCCTTTTCGAAAGCCGAAATCGATGCCGAAGAGCTTGGCCAGAATCAGGATCGGTACGAGTGCAATCAGCGCCTGAATGACATGATGGACACCATTTGCCATAAACGCCCGGTCCGGATCGATCACCCCATAGTCGATCGGATCCGCGATGATCGCGCCGACCTTACTCGCGAATTGCTGAAAAGCAAAGATCCCAAGGATTGCAAGGACGATCCCGATAATCCGTGCCGGGCTGAGCTTCGAAGGCGATTCCGATGGCTTTACCATCCGGCTTCTCTGTTTTCGGCGATATAAGTTTGAAGACGATTCTCAATAATGGACAAACAATCTTCTTTTGTTTTGTGTCCGGAAAAAAATGCTTTCAACTCTTCAAATACAATTCCGGTAATATCCGGATTTGCACTCAAAGGAATCCGGGCGGAAAGAACGATCTCCATAAACGCTTGCTTCGCTTCCGTTTCCGAAAAAGGATATACCGAGGGACGATTATCCGGGGGAAGGGCGCCGGTGTTTCCGGTCTCTTCCGCAAGAAGGATCTGCTCGTCCATGATCTCAGTCTCCGAATCCGAATAAAGATAAATTCGTATGGATTCACCTTTCAGGTATCGGTCATAACCGGAGTGGATCATCTTATCCAACGAGGATCGAAGTACGGGCATCATATCCCCGCTGACTTCGCTTGCCGAGTATCGGTCTTGTATGTTCTCGGAGAGAAGAAATTTAAGAAACATCCAAGCGTCGTCGGGAACGTTGGTTTTCGCAGAAATACCAAAGTATTGGTCCGACCGAATAATCGGGGACCCCTCTTTTATGCCGGGAGCACCCATATATCCGACTTCTTCGTTGAAATATTCAGCGAAACACAGAAAATACTCACAATTGAAAATAATCTCATTCAACAGGAGAATGTCATGGTCTTGAAGTTGCTCGGCGATGGGTTTGCTGTCCTTATATGGAGGTTTTCCGAAATTTTCGCACAAGGTAAGGAGATTTATAAACTCCTGTCGGTCGAACGTTATCGCTCCGGAATCGCGATAAAATATTATTTGCTCGTAATACGGATAAAAAGCGCTAAAAAGGTTTTTATCCGTGTCGTGTCGGATGATGTGAGTATTCTCCGGCAAATTCCTCATAAAAGCTTCGAACCCCTTCGAATCATAGGTCTTGATTTTGGAAACCAAATCGTTTTTTCCCATAAATCCTCGGATGGAAAAGAAAGGTGCGAGCAAACGAAAGGAGCGCTCGTATTCGCTTCCGCCCCACACGTTGGGTAAAAGGAGGTTTGAGTCAAATGACGTGTCCGTCTTGAAGCGTTCACCTAAATCAATAAAAAGATCGGAAAACTCGTACCGGTAAATGTATTCCGAGCCCAAACAGACGATATCCGGCCCGTTTCCCGAGAGCAGATCTGCGTTCAGTCGTGTGATTGGATCCAAATCGGAGCCTCCGAGTGCGCGATAATCAATGAATTCGATCACGTACTCGGGATAGGATCGTTGAAAAATACCACCATACAAAGATACTCTTTCCGTGTCACCGCAACACAAGCCGATTCGCAGGATTGTCTTATTTTCGACTCCCGGCGACAGTACGATGGAATAAAAGCCATAATCCGCGAAATTCGTTTCAGAAAGACCGCCAGAAAAGCCTTGAACCCCGAAAGTCTCAAAAGTTTGAACTCCCGTACATAGAAGCGGCCATTCGCTGTAGAAACCCTCGGCTATTTTATCAATGCATCGTATAAGTTGCTTGAAATCCGGGTCACACTCATATACGTTTTTTTCGGTTTCCACGTAGCATCCCGCCGAATCTCCCTTTGCCGGACGAATCAGCCTTGCGTTGTACCAATCGGAGGCTTCGATACCGGTTATTTGCATTTTGGACAGCACTTTATTCTTTGAGAGAGATCGGGTAATCAAATACGGTCGTCCCTCCAAGTCGATAGACAAGATCATTACAACATCGTCTTCGATCTTAAGCATTGACAGAAAAGTAGTTTTATCGGGAGAAGAAAATTGATTTTGAAGAATTCCCTCCGTGTCAAAAATAAAGATATGTGAGGATGTTATCACATGAAAAAAATGATCGTTATCAAAATCTATCTCGCGAATAACCGTTCCGTCCAACTCCTCCAATTCGATTTGCGAGGAGAGTTCTCGTCCGTCAGCATCGAAATGCCGCAAAGCATATTTACGGCTCCAGAGGCCCTCTTCCGAGTTTTGGACCAGCAGGAAAACACTTTCGTCGCCAATCGGAAAAAAATGCTTCGTCAACCGCTCCCTTTTTTCGTCGAGCGAGACCACGGATTCAATTCCATACCCTTCATCCATACGGATTACGCTTGTTTTTGAATTGATCATGGCAAGAACGTATGTTGCATTCATTCCTTTTTTCATCGATATAAAATCAGTATCAGACTCGCGAATCGGAGCTCCGATTACGCCAGACAAAGCTTCCGTCCAATTTGCCAGGGTTTTATTCATCTGAAACTTTACGATATAGCTGGTTGTGGATTTGATAGAAGTTTTTCTATTCCCGCTACAACCGAGCAACAGAAACAATTCCGCTACGAGCAGTATGGCAAGCGCGGAGCGGAGCAGAATCCGGAGCCATCTTTCAAAGCGCAAACTCATCCGATCAGCACTCCGTCTTTCATATGCAATACGCGATCCGCCATATCGGCCACCTCTTGATCGTGGGTGACGATTACAATGGTTTTTCCGTTGTCACGTAAGTTTTTAAAAATATTGTAAATTTCGATTTTGGTTGCTGAGTCAAGAGCGCCCGTCGGCTCGTCTGCCAGAATAAGCGATGGCTCGTTAATCATGGCACGGGCGATTGCGACGCGCTGTTTCTGACCGCCGGACATCTGATAAACCTTTCGCTTCGATAGTTCCGGAATACCGAAACAATCCAGAACTTCCTTAACCCGACCCTGCATATCGCGCAATTTTCCTTTCGAAAAAAGAAATGGAACCGAGATATTCTCATAGGCGGTACGATAAGGAATCAAACCAAAATCCTGAAGCACAAATCCGATTTCCGAATTGCGGATCTGCGCCAGACGTCGATCCGGGCATTTTGCGATGTTTTGGTCTTTGAACATGTACAATCCCTCTGTCTGGCGGTCCAGGCAGCCCAGGATATGAAGCAAAGTCGATTTGCCGGATCCGGAAACACCGAAAATTGCAAGCATTTCACCCTCGAAAACCTTCAAATTCAAGCCGCTTAAGGCTTGAACCGGCACATCCTTATGCGGATAATATACTTTTGTAATATTTTCCATGCGTATAAGCGTATTCATCGGTCAGTCCTTTCTGGTTTGCTCAACCGGAGATGAGCGACGGGCAAGAATGTATAACGGAAGAATAAACAGAAAAGAAACGGCGAACAGAATCAACAGAATCAACCATGAATCCTTCCCGTCAAACCACCGGGGGTTTTTATTGAAGACCATGAATACCGTACTGCCGGAAATAAAACTCAGTAATAAGATCGGGAAATATACGACACAGAAAAAACCGATACTCTGTTGCCACGTAACACCGCATATGTAATAGACGGTCATCTCCAACTTCTTTTTTCGCAATTGAAGAAACACGGAGGAAAAGAAAGTGGATATTGCCAGAAAGGAGACGATGAATAGATTGCGCAATACCCGGATCAGTTCGAAACGATGGGATACATGATAGCGCTCAATCAACTCTTTTCCGATCTGGATATGATCCTCCGGGAAAAGACCGGATAACGCATGCTTGATTTGTTGCGGAGGGATACCCTGTTCCACCGTAATGATTAAGGAATGTGCTATCGGATCAAATCGCATCGGTTTTCCGGAGGCATCCGTCGGAGGAACACCTACGCCGGTCGCAACGTTATTTTCATCGCCGTCCGGGGAAATGTTTGACAAGGTAGTTGACATATGCGAAAGATCACGGTGATCGCCCACACAAGAGAATTTAATCATCTGCGCGTCCATATGTAAAAAGCCCGTAACCGTCAACTCTCCGTCGATTACTTCGTAATTCATATCCTTGGGAGTTCCCGAAAAAGAAAAAAGGCGAACCGGAATTTTATCTCCGATTCGATAGTAGCGCGTCATGTTTTCAGAAAGCGCAACTTCGCAAGGGGCGCTCGGCCATTTTCCGGAGACGAGCGGGTAGCGCATATTGCCATATACGTCATCAAGAATCGGATCGAGATGAAAGGGGAGCCCATTGGTACGATCAATAGAAAAAAAGATCCAAAAGCGGTTGCGGCACAGGATTTGACACCCGGCAAATCCGAAATGGTCTCCAGTGTCTGTTCAAAGTCATCATCAAAAGAAAATTCGCAAATCAAACTTTTGCTAACCAACACTTTATGAGTAAGACCGGAGGTCTCCGCCAAGTCGACGGCTTCGTAATAGGAGCGAACCAAACTTGAAGTCCCTTGCAACAGATAAACAATGATGGCCCATAATACAAAACTGAGCACAAATGACAAGATATCATCGCAAATAATCGAAGCAATCAATAATGCTTTTTTCATATCTTACCGCCATTCACATAGGAGAACCGTGTTCGTCCTTTTCCGATTGTCATTCGAAACAAGAACCCCAACCATGTGATCAACAATAAGACCATCGCATTTCCCATGAAAAAGAGAGGTGAAACATCCCAAAAGAGAATGCCTTCAATACGAGGGCGAATAGGCAGAAGGGAAACCAGTCCCCCGATTAGAACGGACAGTGTCGTCACAATCGTAAGTTCAAGCAACGCATATCTTCGAATTGTGCCGATTGTCGCGCCGGATAACCGATAAACTTGAAATTCCTTTGTTCGAAGGGATAGTAGATAATCAAACAGGGAAAGAATATTGATGATCAACAAGAACACGACGGCAACCGTTTGTCCGATACCCGCAAACAAATCGATCGGAACGTTTTCATGCGAAGCGACCGATGAAAAAGAGTTTTTCACAGGAAGCATACGCTCAGCAAGCTGATTGAGCTGAAGAAGCGTGGTCTCCGAAGGCGGCGACGAAAAAACAACACTCACCTGATCGCAGGTTTCGGAATAAGAAAAAAACAGCCGGTAATCAACAGCGGTAAAACTTCTTTGCAGAGAGGGAGGAAGAGAAGAGATTGAACCGATTCCGGTGCAGTTCCACTGCATGCCTTCGATCGACAGTGAAAAAAACGTGTCGGCCAAGAGATCGGGGCGAACATTATATTCCAGTATTAACAAGTCAAACAATTCATCACTAAAAAATAGACCCGGTGTCATCTCCTCGAAACTCCAATTTCCGCGACTACAAGTAAAAGTTCTTCTGTCGCTGATTTTAGGAAAAAACGAAACTAAAGTTAACGATGAAATCGAATAAAATGAATCGGAATCAGCGGATATTTCTGCTTTCTTCGGCAGAGGAACTTCAGCGGAAATAATAATTTCGTCAATCCTATCCTGATATTCCTGAAGCTCGGAGATAAAAGAATAAACATTTTCCTTTCGCGCATCGAGCAGAGAACAAACATAGGTGTTCGGCATTAATTCACCGCTTTCGTCCTTTTTCTCAACAAGTCCCTGCAAATTATCGGACAACAAGAGCTGAACAAGAAATACCACCGATATCATCAGGATGAGGACGGTGACCAATGTCCAATGATTTATCATATGGCTGATCGTTGATACGAGCGCAGAAGTTTTGAGTCGATGCATTTTATCCTCTATTTCTTCGTTCGAAAGCGAGACAAAAATACTTTCTCACATATTTCTTACACGATTAAGAATATCACATTTCGACGAAACGTCTGTTGAGTGCAAAGAAGAGGCGGATCGGCACATAAGCATAATCCGCCTCTGAAGCAAATGAGTTTGGCAAGTCAACGCGCAGTTCTTGAACCGGCGACAATAACATACCCGTCTGAGGTTTGTTTTGCGCGAAAATATCCCCATCCGTGGTCCCCGTAGGCCTTTGCTACTTTTTCCGCATTGCCGCAGCCAACGACTGTTATATATCCGTCGGTTTCCTGTTTGTCAAGAACGATACCGTTTTCATCCCGGACGTCCGCACGCAAATAGTAAGAAAACATATAGGAATCATCCAAATCCAGATTAACGGATAATTTCGTCTTGCAATTATCCCTAAAAGGCCATGCCCAGGCGTTATAAGTTATGGTTCCATAGCCATAGGACTCTGCCAACAAAAGAGACGTGGATAAAGAAACGATGAGAAGCAGGGCAGTCAAAACGGATAACAGTTTTTTCATTACAAATACCTCCTTCTTAATGACATTCATTTGAAACAGTCAACGATATTGGTGATTATACCCCCCCCCCCCC
>JAAYCT010000037.1 GCA_012729635.1 Clostridiaceae bacterium
CCGGTCTTTGTATCGTTGAGGCAGGGTTTGTTTGCATTGTCCTCTTTTCTCGCGTCCGATTCGAAACTATTCAATTTTCTAGGTGCATATATGTAAATAGTCTATTGACTAATTACCGCTGGACTTTGTCGGCTCACCCGACCCATCGTGTTGTTTATGTGTGAAAACCGTTAAACTCGCCGATCTGCCGATTCCGATAGACCAGGTCTTTCCGGTCCGCAAATCCATTCTTTTCCCAAAAAGCGTTGCCCTTCTCGTTATTACCCAGAACGACCAACGCGACCTTCCGGATGCCTTCGTCGCGAAGCGCACGGATGACTTCGTCGAGGAGCTTTTCGCCGATACCGCGGCGCTGATGATCCTCCCGCACCGCCAGATGATAAATCAAGGCGCGGCGCCCGTCGTGACCGGAAAGGACCGCGCCGACCACAACCCCGTCCTCCTCGGCGACAACGCACGTGTCGGGATTCCGCCGCAAATATCTGTCGATCCCGACCCGGGAATCGTCGACATCATTAAGTCCCATTCCGGGCGTACCGAGCCAGAGCTGGTAAACTGAATCATAATCATCGATGGTCATTTTGCGGATCATCATGGCGGCACCCTCCAACGAATAATAATTATTCATGGTACTGCATTTTTATTCGCATAACAATACCGGAGCCTACAATTCGATCGTTTTCGTCGCGATATTTCTCCGGAACGCCTCGTCGTGCTCGACAAACAGGAGCGTCGGCTGATACGCAAGGATCATCTTTTCGATCTGCATCCTCGAAAAGACATCGATAAAGTTCAAGGGCTCGTCCCACACGTACAGATGCGCTTTCTCGCACAGGCTTTTGGCGATCAACACTTTTTTCTTCTGTCCCTCGCTCAACTCCCCGAGATCCTTATCGTATTCGTCCTGTTTGAAATCGAGTTTATTGAGGATCGCTCGAAAAAGAGCGCCGTCCGGCCCGAAGCGCGGTACGAACTCGTCGATACTGCCCTGGAGATGCGACGTATCCTGCGGCACAAGCGAAATCACAAGGCCGCTTTCGACCTTGAGGGCTCCAGCATGTGAAATCTCCTGCCCGCAAATGAGCTTTAATATGCTCGATTTCCCGCTCCCGTTCCGGCCCGTGATCGCGACCCGCTCCCCGGTATGAACAGAAAAGGAGATGTCGTCGACCACTTTTCGATCGCCATAGAAGAGCGACAAGTGCGAGGCGTCGATCATGCGCTCTTTATGAAACGGAATCGGTGAGATCTTAATATCGTCGTAGCGCTCAATGTTGTGCAATAGCTTGGACTTCTCCTCCGCGGCCGCTTCCTTCCGGGTTGCGATGCTCTTGGCTCGTTTCATCGCCTTTGCCGACTGGTGCCCGATAAAACCCTTGTCTAAAGGCTTATCGCCATCTTGGTTGACCTTGTGTTTACTCTTCTCCACCGTATCCGCCCAACCGGCGGTCCGCTTAGCGGATTCACCGAGTCGAAAAATCTCGCGTTTGAGTTTCCGGTTCTCGTCGCGCTCGAAATCATCCCGGTTATTCTTATTCGCCCACCAGGAACTGAAATTACCCTGTTGAACCTCAATGTCCGCCTTGTTGATCGAAAGAATATGGTCTACGCAGGCGTCGAGCAGATCGCGGTCGTGAGAGACCAGGATGAAACCCTTCTTGGACGCCAGGTAATCGCGAACGGCTTTTCGCGCGTCGACATCGAGGTGATTGGTCGGCTCGTCCAGAAGAAGGAATCGATGCGACGCCAAAAAAAGCGCGGCGAGGAGCACCTTCGTCCGCTCCCCCTCGGAAAGGGTATCAAACGGCCGCTCCAAGGCCTCCTCGGAAACATCGAGCAAGGCGATCTCCCGTTTGATCTGCCATTCCATACACTCGGGGCAAATATCCGCCATCACATCATAGGTCCGCCGACTCATGTCCGGGACCTCGTACGGGAAATACTCGAACTGATCGGACGCCCGGATACTGCCGGAATACTCGAATTGACCCAGAAGCAGGCGAAGAAACGTCGTCTTGCCCCGGCCGTTTCGCCCGATGAAGCCGAGTTTCCAATCGCTGTCGATCTGAAAGCTTACATTCTCGAAAATATTCCCGTAACTCCCGTCATAGGAGAAGGTCAGGTTGTTTACGCTGATACTTGACATGTGCGGTACACTCTCAAAGGGTCGTATTGATCTTCCCGTTCATTATGCGACCCGTTGAGCAAAGGTTCAAGCGGACGATCGAGTTCAGAACACTACCTTAGAAATGATGCACTATACGGTCCTCCGAAAAACTGCCGAGACTCTATTCGCAAAAAAGCGGTTTCGAAATCATCCGCCCCAAAGGCAAAAAAACAATTCTCGTTGATCCGTCCCATTGATCGACCAGTAATAATTACCTTCATTATCCTCGACACGGAACGCGGAGCGACACTCACTGCCGTCAACCAATAAGAAGTAAGCATATCCGGCTTTTTGTTCTTCATCCTCATTCCATTCATAATACTGAGGGAAAATCGCGATACCTCCGGGGACAATCAGTTCTTCGTAACCGTCTCCGCTCTTCTTCTCGATCGAGACATCTGTTAACGTATATGTGAATGTTCCCGGGAGTGAATCTCCTTTCTTCTTGGCTTTATAAGCGGCCACCCACCAAACTTCCCGATTACTTTCATCGACGGAAACACTGGTCCCGTCAAAAATCAGCGGTTCAATCACTTGGCAAACGTTTCCGAAAAGATATCCGCCATTTTGCAGGAACATTTTTCCGTTCTCAAAAACGAAAGATCCCCATGTCTCCGTATAAGTGATGATGTCATTCGAATCAAAAGAGTAAACAATAACGGAATAGTCCGCACTCCCGGTGTCAACGGTGTCGATCAACGCATACCGTCCTGTGTTCTCATCCTTAAAGAGCATGATATAATCGCTGAACACAGAAAACTCTTCCCATTCCCGCTTAAAAAACCGGTCGGTCACATCCGTTTTAGTCCCGGTTGCCCCGTCCGTGTACCACACCGTGCAGTCCCATATCTGATTCGGATCAGGACATTCACGAACGATGCTGTCTGTTTTTCCGTCCCCGTTCCAATCGACAATGATGACCATGTTCTGCGGTTGGATCGACGGGTCCAAGGGAGTGTTCGGCAACAACTCGTAATTCTCGACGATCTTTTTTTCTCCGTCATAGAAATCGTACCAAGACGCAAGGCTTAAATCACCCCAAACAACACTACCGAAGAACTCCGGCAATGTCCTTCCGTTATAAAGGACCTCCCCGTTTGCCGAAGTGCTATGATCGAAAAAGACATATCGGCCATCCGTCAAAACATAAACATCATTTCCGGGATAGGGATCGAGCGAATCCGGTCGATAAATACTATGAGCGATCATCATCGTTCCGGCGGGAAGCGTCGTCTCATTAATATCCTCTTGCTTCAAAACACCGTCGGGATAAAACCCGGAAATCCATGCCTTTTCCTCTTGGCGCAAATACAAAGATTCATAGGGATTCATTTGCACAATGACTTCATCAACGGGATTCGTCGTGGTCGCTTCCGTCGGCTCCTCCGTCGGTGCTTCGGTCGGCTTCTCAGTCGGCGTTGCCGTTGAAGGTTCGGCAACAGTGGTGATCTCTGACGATTGTTTGCTCTCAGGTGTTTTAACGGAACAGGAAGTCAACGCGGATAATACGATAAGCATCGCGATTACAAGGACGATAATTCTTTTCATCATAAAGCACCTCCGAAGGCGATTATAAGAAGGGCTCTTCACCTATTTCCGTGAAAATTTAGCAAGGAAAGGGGTTGGGGTAGCTAAGTTGCAACTTTCCTACGGCCAGATAGATCATTATCCGGAATCCTTCGTATGTACGAAAGCCTCTTGCCTTGC
>JAAYCT010000038.1 GCA_012729635.1 Clostridiaceae bacterium
CAGGAAATCAATCGCATTGAACAGTGGCTGAACACATATCCCCGGAAGATACTGGACTACAGGACGCCACAAGAAGAATACACCCGGGTCGCTTAACAACTGCGACACTTAATATTGCAATCCGCAGTTTACAATGGATTCTCGATATGGTATGGACACGGGGACCATAATTCAGTATAATCATTATTCGTTCGGGTGGTTAGCTCAGCTGGTTAGAGTACTTGCTTGACATGCAAGGGGTCGATGGTTCGAGTCCATTACTACCCACCATACAAAAGCCCTCCAAGTCATCTGACCCGGAGGACTTTTCTTTTTTCGCAGAATTAACCGAAGTCAATTAACGCAGGACTTTGGATTACCATTCTATTCATTTTTTCCATAATTTGCCCTCCTTGAAAAACGGATACACAGTGATTATTTATTTAAAATCATGTGATATAATTAACACTAATGAGATTATGGAACACCTAAAAAGGAGGGAATGGAATGAAATGTCCGAAATGTAAGACCGAAGTATCCGAACCTGCAGTGTTTTGCCCCGAATGCGGAGCGAACATGATGGAAGCAGTTTCCGAAACTGCGGATGAAATCAAAGCAGAGATAAATGAGGCTGAAACCAAGATTGCTGATAAAGTGTCGGATCAAACCGAGGAAGTCGTTGATTTAGTGGAAGAAAAAGCAAAGGAAATTAAAGAAGAGGTGGTACAGGCGGTTGAGGAGGCAGGGAGTGCGGCGGTTGTCACTGCGGCCGCTCCTGTGGTCGCCGCGACTGCTCCTTCCGCTGAAGATTTGAGGGCAAAAAAGCTCGAAATGAAGGCCCAGGAAAAAGCAATGAAGCTGAAGAAGAAAGAGGAAAAGAAGCAGGAAAAGGCCAGACTGGTTTCGTCGGTTCCGAAGGAGCTCAAGCCGTTTACGACTGCGGGCGCATTCTGGTATATGTTTCTTTTGTCCGTTCCGATCATCGGCTTTATCGCAATGTTGATTTTCGCGTTTGCCAGCAAAAATGTAAACCGCAAGTCCGTTGCACGTGCCGTACTGATTGCCCTGATCATCGGAATTATCATTTCTATCGGAGTTTCGGTGTCCACTTACTTTATTTTTAGGGATACGATTGAGGAGATTGCCGAATATGTTCAGGATAACGTGGAGTTTGATGACGGTGTGATCCGAATCGGTTAAAGGGCCACAATGACTTAAAACGGCAAGACATTTGCCACTTTAGCGTTCAATGCCTGTAACATTGTTCCATTACAATCAAGCTGTAGACTCGGGGGATCCCGTCTGCAGCTTTTTTGTAGAGGTGAAAATATGGGGGAAGAAGAACTCATTTCAAAACGTGATCTGCTCCGGGCCGCCCAAATATCCTACGGAACCCTATATCGTTGGAAAAGAATGAATTTAATCCCGGAATCCTGGTTTATTCACAGAGCGACAAAGACCGGTCAGGCAACTTTTTTCCCGAAGGAAAGAACCTTGGCGCGCGTTGGAAAAATTCAGGAGCTGAAAAGCGAGCTTTCCGCGGATCAATTAAAGGAAATATTCTCCGCAAACGTAAAAAGCTTTCAGATCCCGATGAACGATTTCGTTAAGTTGAATATGGTTAATAAGCTTGCGGTTACGGCGTTTGCCTCTGTTTTTCCCCAAAAGGAAAGACTGGATTTCGACGATGTTTTTTCCATGTATGTCGTGGATCATCTTATGCGACTTTCGGGCATATACCTTGAAGACGCAAAGCAGGTTTTGCGTATGCTTTTGAAATATCTTTCGTCCAAGGACAGTAAGGAATACCAGTTGATACTCCTTCGGAAAATGGGCGTGCCGCTGATGATGCTCGTCAGCGGTGAAGATGAAATCCTGCTTGAAGAAAACACGGAGGTCATTGCTTGTGCAAACCTCGCGGAATTTGAGGATGCGCTAAAGGATCAACTCATTTCTTAGTTGTACGGAAGAAGGAGGAAATTACTATGTCAGAAGATTCCAATGATACAATTTCATCGGCAGATGAAGCTTTGCTCATTCAGGTTGTGTCCGATCCGACACGAATACAAATCATGAAAACGCTTTCCGAAAACGGTCCGATGTGCGGGAAAAGCATCCTTTCATTTTTTACGATCACGCAACCCACGCTCTCTCATCACATGAGCCTCTTATGCTCATCGGGCTTGGTGGATTCGAAAAAAGAAGGAAAGTTTGTCGTATATAAAATTTGTCCGGCCGGAGTGAAAACGATCGTTTTGTTTTTTGAAAAATTGATTTCAGAGGAGAAAAAATTGGAACCCGGGGAGACAAGGAATATCAAAGCCTCGTCCAAAAAACCTTCACTAATCAAAACCCCGATGCTCCCGAAGTTGAAGACCTCGGTCCCGAGTCCGGAAATTCCTTCGGATACAATTATTGAGGGCAAAAAAATAAAGAATAAAGACAAGGGCAAGGACAGCAAAAAAGAGAAAAAAAAGAAAAAGAAGAAGTAGGAATTTCGTTGCTCTCCGTTTGACATTAAATAAGGTAAGCATTATTATGATGTAAAGATTACAAGAAAGGAGAGCGTATGAGTCCGTATTCACAAGAGGTAGTTCATGATATCGTCGAACTCTTCGGAAAGAAGAATATTCGACTTACTCCGCAAAGAATCGGAGTATACAGATACCTGCTGGAAAATCGCAATCATCCGACCGTCGATGCCGTTTTCCATCATTTGAAGACGGATAATCCGTCGCTTTCCAAAACCACGATATACAATACCGTTGATACCTTGGCCTCTGCCGGCTTGTTACGTATGATCCGGGCGACGGAGGGTGAGGTTCGTTTGGATGCCGTGACGGAGTGCCACGGGCATTTCATCTGCGAGAAATGCGGAGAAATTTCTGATTTCTCGTTGGATGGTTGTCGATTGCCGGATCGATTGAATCAGTATGAGGTACACAATTACGAAGTTCGGGTATTCGGAGTTTGCTCAAAATGCCAGGATAAATAATTAGTCGGGAGGAGACATAGAACATGGAGCTAAAGGGAACGAAGACAGAAAAGAATCTCAACGAAGCTTTTGCGGGAGAGTCAATGGCGACCAATAAGTATGCGTATTACGCTTCAAAGGCGAAGAAGGAAGGCTACGTACAAATATCGGATATATTCACGGAAACCAGCGGGAACGAACGGGAGCACGCTAAACTCTGGTTCAAGGCACTTCACGGTGGTGATGTACCGGAAACGAAACAGAATCTGCTGGATGCCGCTGACGGCGAGAATTATGAATGGCAAGACATGTATAAGCGGTTTGCGGAGGACGCCAGAGAAGAGGGATTCAACCAGATTGCCGCTCTGTTTGAAGGAGTTGCGAGGATCGAGAAAGAGCATGAAGCCAGATACCGTCTGCTCGCTCAAAGACTTGAAAAGGGAGAGGTTTTTGAGCGAGACGGAGTAGTCGTGTGGAAATGCGGAAATTGCGGGCATCTCCACATTGCAAAAACACCGCCTCAAGTATGTCCCGTGTGTAACCATCCGATGGCATATTTCGAGATTCAATCCACGAACTATTGACCGAGTGAGTCAAGGAGGTAAAAAATGGCCGTTGAACGTAAGATTTTCAGATGCTCCATTTGCGGAAACATTGTAACTCTTTTGCATGAAGGAAAGGGAGAACTTGTTTGTTGCGGAGAACCGATGAAACGATTGATTGCGGGAGAAGATGATTCCGCCGCAAAAGAAAAGCATGTCCCCGTGGTTAAGGTTGTTGACGGAAAGCTTCGGGTGGATGTCGGAGATGTTCCGCATCCGATGGTTCCCGAGCACTATATTGAATTTGTCATTTTAGTGACCGGAACGGGATTCTTTGTAGAATTTCTTGATCCGGGTAAGGAGCCGGTTGCGTGGTTTACTCTTCCGGAAGACGACGATTATGAGGTGTTTGAATACTGTAATTTACATGGTCTGTGGAAGGCATAATGCCATTGTCACAATCAAAAAGCGGCGCCTTACGGTGCCGCTTTTTTCGTTTAAAAACATGTATTTACTCGCCTGTATTCCAGCTCATCAAGGCTCGAAGATCCTTGCCGACCTTTTCGATCGGGTGCTCGGTTTCGATTCTTCTCCGGGCATTAAAGTTCAAGCGACCGGATTGATTTTCCAGGATCCAGTTGCGTGCAAAGGTTCCGTCCTGAATCTCGCGGAGCACTTTTCTCATCTCGTTTTTGGTTTCATCGGTAATAATCCGTTTTCCGATTGAATAGTCTCCGTACTCGGCGGTATCGGAAACCGAATAACGCATGAAGGTTAATCCTCCGCGGTATACCATATCAACGATCAGTTTCATTTCGTGCATACACTCATAGTATGCGTTCTCCGGATCATATCCGGCCTCACACAGCACCTCAAAACCGGTTTTCATCAACTCGGACACACCGCCGCACAGAACGCACTGCTCGCCGAACAAATCCGTTTCCGTTTCTTCGCGAAAAGATGTTTCGAGAAGCCCGGCTCTGGATCCGCCGATACCATGACCGTAATCAAATGCGATATCTTTGCATTTTCCCGTGAAGTCCTGGTATACGGCGTAGAGGCAAGGAACGCCCCGTCCGATGACATATTCGGCCCGAACTGTATGGCCGGGACCCTTCGGAGCGATCAGGAATACATCCACATCCTTCGGCGGAACGATACGCCCGAAATGAATGTTGAAGCCGTGCGCAAACGCAAGCGCTTTGCCGGCCGTGAGGTTCGGTAGAATATCCTTTTCGTACATAGCCGGTTGCTTCTCGTCGTTTATCAGGATCATGATCACGTCGGCTTTCCGGGTAGCCTCGGGGGTCGTCATCACCTTTAGGCCGGCCTTCTCGGCAACGGACCATGAAGAGGAGCCCTCGTAGAGTGCAACGATTACATTGTAACCGCTGTCCTTTAGATTCAAAGCATGGGCGTGTCCCTGGCTTCCGTACCCGACAATCGCGACCGTCTTATTGTTTAAAGCACCGGTCTTGCATTCGGAATCTTTGTAGATCTTTTTCATTTATTTGTGCCTCCTTGTTTGACTCAAAATTATTATACCCTTTCGGGTCAAATGCTATTCTCCGTCCAGAGAAAGAACACGATCTCCGCGCTCAATCGAGATTGAGCCCGTGCGTACTACCTCAAGAATCCCAAATGGTGTAATCAATTCCATCAGCGCCTCGATTTTGTCACTGTCTCCGGAGATCTCGATGGTTGCGGTTTTGGGGGATACGTCTACGATGTGTCCTCTGAAAATATCAACAATCTGAAGGACCGAGGTGCGCGTAGTATCATCGCATGTCACCTTGATAAAGGCCAACTCGCGTGTGAAATGTGCATCCCTTTCCAGCCGTTTGACCTTGAGCACAATCGGAAGCTTATGGAGTTGTTTCACGATTTGAGCAATCTCTGTATCATCCGCGATTACGCATACCGATATTCTGGAGATTGAAGGGTTCGCCGTTGTTCCGACGGCGAGGCTTTCAATATTAAACCCACGCCGAGCAAAAAGGCTGGCGACGCGAGCGAGGACTCCGGAATGATTCTCGACGAGTATCGAAATATTGTGCCTCATTTTCGCACCTCCGTTTCTTCTTAACGTATCACGATTTATGCGCGAGTACAACACAGGACCGAATCGACAAGGCTTTTCGGACGAAAACGACAAGAAAAAGAAATGAAACAATCAATACGGTTCCGTCAGTCTTTCTTGAGCAGGTCTCGAATTTCCGTAAGCAGCACGATATCCGGAGCGGGAGCCGCCGCTGCTTTTTCCGCTTCCATTTTATTCAATTTTTCTGCTGCTTTGCGTGCTTTTTGGATTGCTTTCACAATCAGGAAAATAACGAATGCGACGATCAGAAATTGGAGTACGGCGGTAATGAGAACACCGTATCCGATCGCGATTTCCGGAGTGCTGACCGCACCTGCCGCATCGAGTGTTTCAGATTGCAGAACCACTTTCATGTCCGCGAAATCAACGCCGGCGGTAAGGATTCCAATGCAGGGCATGATGATGTTGTCGACCAGTGCGGATACGATTTTACCGAAAGCGGCACCGATGACCACGGCAACGGCGAGATCAATGACGTTTCCCTTCAGAATAAATGCTTTGAATTCCTTTAGCATGATACTTTCCTCCTTCTTATATCGAAGCAAAAACGACCGCTTCCCAGAGCGGTCGCCTGCTTCGTTACCGTGAAACGGTTGCTAATAAGCAACCCAAAAATCAGCAGTACTTTGCGATTCGCTCATCAAGGCTATCGCAGTCACTGCTGCAAATGATACTGGCGGTTATGTTTTTATCTTTGAGGAAGTCTTCCAGTTTATCGAGGAAATCCGCGAAATCTGACTGAAGATCCGACTGTGCTACTTTATAAATGCTATCAATGTACAGGTGAGTCAAATCGTAGTCCCGGGCATATACTCCGCATATAAAGGCGAGAAGTTGACCGTAATCGTTACAGAAATACTCACTTACGTCGATTAATCGAATTCGGTATTTTAGCAACCGATCCAGTCGGTTTCCCCGCTCGATACAAACGATATTGTTCGTCTCGCGGGTTGCCTGCTCGTTAATATCATCCACGAGTCGGGCCGTTTTTCCGGTACCTTTCGCACCGGCAATCACTTTTATCATTGGGCATCATCTCCTTTTATGGTGATTATCCAACGCAAATTGAATTGGATTGATTCCATTCTACCTGATATCCTTGATAAAATGAATAGTAAAAAAGGGGAATCGGAGGTTCCGTTTTGTGTAAGCTGCAAAAAAAAGACATTACTTTACGCGGATCATTCAAATCATGACGCCGTTTTTTTGAATCTTTCAAAGGAACCTCTCCTTAATATTGCACTTGCCGCACAATAATGATAAAATCTCGATGTAGTGTATCGGTTTTCGTGAGAGTGGGTGATTCCCGCTCTTTCTTTTGTAAAGGATTTCCGAGGAGAGATAGAATGGCGGCCCGATCGAAAATTGCGCAAGCCGCATATGATTTAGCAGAACCCGTTGCCTCCGAAATGGGCTTGGATCTGGTTGATGTTGAGTATAAAAAGGAAGGCAGTGCTTACTTTCTCCGTATTTATGCCGATCGCAAAGGCGGAATTACGATTGACGAATGTGAAAAATTGAGCAAGGTTCTCGATCCGATTTTCGACCGTGAACTGTCTGCAGATCCGGATTATTTCGAGGTTTCGTCACCGGGCCTGACACGACCGCTAAAGACCCGAAAGGATTTTCTGAGATGCATCGGCGAAGAAATCGATGTTCGTTTCTTTGAGTCCCGGGAAAAGGGGAAAGTCATAAAGGGCATCATCTTGGACGCATCGGAAGATTCACTTGTTTTGGATGCCGGGGGAACCGAGGAAACATACCTGTTATCAAAAATCGCTTCGGCGAAAAGAATAATCCGTTTTTAATGAATATCTGCGCCGGTTTCATTCGGTGCCGACAGAATTATCGTAAAGGAGACTATCGATGAACGAGGAAATGATCAAAGCGATCAAAATGCTGGCCAAGGAAAGAGGACTCGACGAAGAGGTTCTTTTCGAAGCGGTCGAAGAGGCAATTGTTGCTGCCTTTAAACGCGAATTCTCGGAATCCCGACAGAACGACAATGTTTTCGCGGAAATTGATCGCGAAACCGGTGAAATGTATGTATATGAGGTTCGCGAGGTTTCCGAAACGGTCGATAATCCCAAGACGCAAATCTCTCTTGAGGAAGCCAAGATGATTGATCCGGAGTTGGAGGAAGGGGATACGATCGAAATGACAATCCCTGTCGAATCTCTCGGTCGTTTGGCCGCGAATGCAGCAAAAAGCGCGATCAATCAGAAGCTGAGAAGTGCCGAGCATGTCCGGATTCAAAACGAATTTTCGGACCGGATCGGTGAGCTGGCATCCGGTGTCATCCAGAGGAAAGACAGCAAGTTTGTTTTTGTGGATATCGGACGGGCAGAGGCTACACTCACTCGTCAGGAACAGATTCGGGACGAGAAATATAATTTCAATCAACACATGCGGTTTCTCATCCTCAAAGTTGAGGAGCACAACGGAAGACCGGTTGTCTACATCTCAAGGAGCCATCCGAATCTCGTCCGCAAGTTATTCGAGCAGGAGGTCCCCGAGATTTCAAACGGAATAGTCGAGATTGTGTCCGTCGCACGTGAAGCCGGTTCTCGTACCAAAATCGCCGTCCTGTCAAGAGACGAGGACGTCGATCCTCTCGGCGCGTGTGTCGGGCAGAGAGGAACTCGGGTTCAGGCCGTCATGGATGAGCTCGGCGAGGAAAAAATTGACGTAATCGAATGGAATTCCGATCCCGCTATTTTTATTAGTAATGCTTTGCTTCCCGCAAAGGTGGTCCGTGTTGACACCGAGATAATCACAAGGACGGACGGAAGCAGAGAAATGAACGCCAAGGTAGTCGTTCCCGATCATCAATATTCTCTGGCGATCGGAAGAGCGGGTCAGAACGTTCGTCTTGCGGCGCGACTGACCGGATGGAAGATAGACATCAAGAGCGAAACACAGTATCGCGAACTGTTGCAGGAAGAGTTTATGTCAAAATTCACCGTTGCCGGTGAAGAATCCGAGGAATCGGTTGAGGCGCAATCATCAGAGGATGAAGTTGCCGATTCCGCTACCGGGGACTCTGTCGACGTTACGGAGTCTTGATTTCGGTCGGAGGGCGGAAGTGAAGAAGATACCGCAAAGAATGTGTGTTTCGTGCAGGGAGAGAAAAAACAAAAGCGAATTAGTTCGTGTTGTTCTCTTGCCCGACGGAAGAATCGAGGTGGATCCGACCGGAAAAATGGCCGGCAGAGGCGCATATGTATGTAAAAACAAAGAATGCTTGGATGCCGCCATAAAAGCACACCGCATCGAAAAAAGCCTGAACGGGAAAGCCGATGATATGATAACGGAGAGGATATCGGAAATGATCGGTCGCGAAAGCGAGCGGATCGGAGATCCGGAATCCGGTTCGGGGACCGGTGAAGAAAAAACGAACCGAAATGGCAAGCCATCATCGGAAGAAAAAATTCTTTCATTTCTCGGTTTGGCGAATAAAGCGGGACAGGTGGTATCGGGAGCAGACGCAGTTTCGGCCGCATCCGGGAAGAATACGGTTTTTCTGTTTATAGCGTCCGAAGACGCAGCACAAGGAACGGTTCGTCTCTTGACGCGGATATCGGCGGATAAAGGAATTCCGTTATATCGATTTTCTACCAAGAGCCGGCTCGGTTCGAAACTGGGGAAAAGAGATCGGGCGGTAATTGCGGTAACGGATAAGAACTTTTCGACGCGTTTAGCGGAACTGCTAAATGAGCACATTTTGAACAAATAATGTATTATGATGACTGACGGTGATTATCAATTAGGAGGAATTCATGACAGATAAAAAAAGTAATGCCGGCATAACGCCCGAAGAGGGCACCGATTCCCGCGAAAAGAAGCAGGAGATTTCTTCCGGCCCTGAAATCACCGTAAGCGGAATTTCGGGAACCAAGACGTTGCGAGTCGGTCGGGTCAACAAGAAAGCCCGTCCCAAGGCCGAAGAAAAAGTCGCGGAAGAAAAGCCCGCGACCACAACATCCGTTCCTTCGGAGACGAAACCCGTAACGAAAGAAAAAGCGGCGACGGAGAGTGCTTCGGATAAAGAAAAAACATCGCCCGAAAGCCAGCCGGAAGATGAAAAGAAAACAACCGAAAAGGTTGTTATTCCGGAGAAGAAAGCATCCGACGGACCGGTCAGACCTCAAAGTGCTGCGCCCGGACCTCGTTCCGCCCAAGTCGAAACCACATCGAGGTCGACGTTTATTCGACCTTCCGGACGAGAAGGCGCATATAATCCCGGAACATCTTCCGCTCAGGCGGTCGGCCAAGGAAGGTCAAGGACCGGAGCCGCATATCCGCCGCGCAGACCGTCCGGGTTTGCCGGAAAAGATGAGGGTGACAATCAGGGCTTCCGGGGACCTTCGGCTCATCGCGGTGCGCCCAAGGCAGATGCCGAGAACATCCCGATTGAGATTACCAAGGATAAAGCGAATTTTGCGGCCAGAGATGCTTTTGAGAAAACCAGAAAGGATCCCTCCAAAGATTCCAGAAAGGACCCGGGCAAACCGATTTCTTCGCAGAACGATCGCCGGTCCGGGAATATGCGTGCCGTAAATTCCGCAATTTCCGGCATGGAAGCAAACGAGATTCTTAAAGATGATACAGCGTTAGAGGCCATTTACAGGTCTCAGCCGAAAGGACGTCGCGGTGCGCCGAGAAAAAGAGGTTTTTCTTCGCCCGCACCTCAACCCAAAGCGGTTCTGACGCACGTCCAGCTCCCGCAAAGCATTACAATCAAAGATTTTTCCGAGGGTATTCAGAAGAGATCCTCTGAGGTCATTAAAAAGCTGATGAAGCTCGGACTTTTGGCAACTATCAATCAGGAAATTGATTTTGATACCGCAACGCTCATTGCGGAAGAATTCGGGATCACAACCGAGCTTTTGGTCGAGGTCACCGAAGAAGATATTCTCTTTGATGAGACGGAAGACACGGACGAGAACCTTCTGCAAAGACCGCCGGTTGTTGTGGTTATGGGCCATGTCGACCACGGGAAAACGTCGCTTTTAGACAAGATTCGCTCTTCATCCGTTGTAAAGGGCGAGGCGGGAGGCATCACTCAGCATATCGGAGCATATACCGTAAAACTGAAGGGTCGTCCCATTACCTTTTTGGATACACCCGGCCATGAGGCATTTACGACCATGCGCGCACGAGGAGCCCAGGTTACCGACATTGCGATTCTTGTTGTCGCGGCGGATGACGGAGTGATGCCGCAAACGATTGAGGCGATTAATCATGCTCACGCCGCCAATACGGAAATTGTTGTGGCCATTAACAAAATGGACCGCCCGGGAGCCAATCCGGACAAGGTTAAACAAGAGTTATCTACGCACGGAATCATTCCCGAAGAATGGGGAGGTTCAACGGTTGTTGTTCCCGTTTCCGCTCATACCGGAGAAGGCATTGACGAGCTTTTGGAGATGGTTCTTCTGACAGCGGATGTGATGGATTTGAAGGCGGATCCGAACAAACAGGCGAAAGGGACGGTCATCGAAGCGAAGCTTGATAAAAACAGAGGCCCGGTTGCGACCGTCCTGGTTCAGCGCGGAACTCTGCGTAACGGAGATGCGGTAGTAACGGGCTCAATCGTGGGTCGTGTTCGGGCGATGACCGACGATAAAGGAAGCACGGTAAAGAAAGCCGGTCCTTCGATTCCCGTCGAAATTCTCGGATTATCCGAGGTCCCGGAAGCCGGTGAGCTTTTCTACGCGGTTACCGATGAAAAGGTTGCCCGTCAGTTGGCGGATAAGAGAAAGACCAAACAGCGTGAAGACCAGCTTCGCAAGACTTCTCGAATGACCTTGGAGACGCTTGCCGAAACGTTAGCCGCCGGAGAGGTTCTGGATCTCAACCTGATTATCAAAGCAGATGTTCAGGGCTCGGTAGAGGCCGTTACCCAGTCGCTCGAAAAGCTTTCCAGCGATGAAGTGCACGTCCGAGTCATTCATGGAGCGGTCGGTGCGATTACCGAATCCGATGTTATGCTCGCGGATGTTTCCAATGCGGTTATCATCGGATTCAATGTTCGTCCCGGAGCGGGAATCGCCGAAAAGGCAAAAGATATCGGTGTGGATATCAAGTTGTATCGCGTCATTTACAATGCGATCGAGGATATTCAGGCCGCTATGAAGGGCATGCTTAAACCGAAGTATGAAGAGGCGGTTTTGGGGCACATTGAAATTCGCCAAATCTTCAAGGTTTCCAATGTCGGGACCATCGGCGGCGCATATGTAACCGATGGTAAGGTGCTCCGATCTTCGGAAGTTCGTGTCGTTCGAGACGGTATCGTTGTTCATGAGGGGAAACTCGCTTCACTCAAACGATTCAAGGATGACGTGAAGGAAGTCGTTACGGGTTACGAGTGTGGTATTTCGATAGAAAATTATAATGACATTAAGGAAGGAGATGTCATCGAAGCATTCGAGATGCGAGAAATCGTTCGAAAATAGCGTTTGCGCAGAAGATGACGTCGGTACGTAATATGAAAAGAGATCGGGCTTCGCGAGTAGGCGACGAAATGAGGAAAGCCGTATCCGAAATTTTGCGAAATGAAGTAAAGGACCCCAGAATTCCGATGATGACCTCGGTCGTCGAAGTGAAAATGTCCAATGATTTATCTCATGCGAAAGTCTTTCTGTCAGTATTGGCCGATGACAAAGGTAAACAGGATTTCAAGGATGCGATTGCCAGCGCTTCCGGGTTCATTCGAAGAGAAGTCTCGCGCCGTGTAAATCTTCGAACCGCTCCCGAGATTCAGTTCGTTTGCGACGATTCCATCGAAAAAGGAATGGAGTTAATGAAGTTGATTGATGAGACCATCCGGGAGGATGAGGCACGTGATTGACCGATTAGACAATCTGACGAGTTTCTTTAGCGAATTCGTTGATTCCCCGAAGGAGATTTTTGTCTTTCCGCATCTTCGATTGGACGGGGATTGTATCGGATCGGCCGCTGCTCTTGTAGTCACGCTGCGAAAGCTTCGAATCAATGCATCCGTCGTGATGGATGAACCGGTTCCCGATCGGTTGCATTTCATGTCGATTCCCGAGGATCTTTTGATTGTGTTTTATTCTGATGAAATACATAATTACGAGACAAGAATGGGGGCGGCCGTTGCGGTTGATTGCTCGGAAGCCGGAAGAATGGGGAATTCCGGACAACTTTACTCTCTTTCCAAAAAGAAAGCGATTATCGATCATCATGTTTCAAGCAGGGGCAATTCCGGTATCCGTTATGTTGTACCGACCTCGGCTTCAACGGCAGAACTGATATTGAACATCATTAAAAGCCTGGAGCAAACATTCGGACAAAAACTGATGGATCCGTTTATTGCCAATTCATTAATGATCGGAATTCAATCGGATACCGGGCGGTTTTCTTTTCAGAACACGACACCGGATACACTGCGTGCCGCGGCAGAGTTATTGGAGTGCGGTGCGAATGTTTTTGTGAATGCCTACCATCTTTTCGACGCAACCAGTGTCGAACGGATGAAGTTGATCGCAAAGGCCATGTCCGGAGCGAAAATGTTTTATGACGGAAAGCTGGCACTTACCGTAATCACTATGGATATGCTCAAGGATACAAACGCTTCGGAGTATGCGGCGGATGGGCTTGTGTCCAGTCTTCGGGATATCGAGGGGGTTATGGTTTCTTTTGTGGTCCGTGAGTCGGAGGATGAAGTGCGCGTGAATATACGAAGTCGTGAACCTTTTGATTCATCGGCTTTCGCTGAATCATTCGGCGGCGGAGGACACTACCGAGCAGCGGGATTCTCGGTTAGCGGGGCTTCGGCAAACGAGGTTTGCAAATCGATTATCGATAAAGCTGCGGCGTTCTTTTCCGAAAGATGATGTCCGATTATGAGCCGGTTGTTTCCGGCGTGATTGTTGTGGATAAGCCTGAGGGACTCACCTCATTTCGAATCGTATCCATGATCCGAAAATTATGCGGCGTAAAAAAGGTCGGACACAGCGGGACCCTTGATCCGTTTGCGACCGGAGTGCTTCCGATATGTGTCGGGAAAGCCACTCGGCTGATTCGATACTTGGAGCATGATGACAAAGAATATCGGTGCACGATTCGCTTTGGGCGGTTTTCGGAAACACAAGATACCGAGGGCGTCCTCTACGGCGGCAGAAAACCGACCGAAGAGGAGCTTCACCGAATGAAAAAAAACGATTATTCGGATATTCGGGAAATATTTGATGCTATTCCGGGGACGATTCAACAAATTCCTCCGATATATTCCGCCGTCAAAGTAAACGGCCGAAAAGCTTACGAATATGCCCGAAAGGGACAGCATGTCGAATTGATGCCAAGAACCGTTCATATTTATTCCTGCACCATACTGAAGATTGACTCGGATCCGGAACTGGAAGTCGATTTTCTGATTTCTTGCTCGAAAGGAACCTATATACGATCGATTTGCGAAGAACTGGGAAAAAAGACCGGTTTCGGGGCATATGCACTATGTTTGCGGCGGACAAGAAGCGGGTGTTTTTCGTTGGATCATGCACACACGCCGGAAGAAATCGATCGCGCTGCAAATAAAGGAGCACTTCGGGAGTTGTTTCTTCCCGAAAAGGTATGTGTTCGCCATTTGCCTTCCGTCGATTTGACAAGAACCGAAACGGAACACATACGATACGGACGCATTCTCCCTCTTTCGGATTTCACGGATCGAATCAACGTGGAGACCGATAATCCAAATACAGATCAACCTCGTTTTTGTGCAATGTACCATGACAAACTGATTGCTATCGTTTATCCTGCCTATGAAGGGGATAGCCGTATACTCAAAATCGAAAGGATGTTGGACGAGCTTTGAAAACTTGGGCATTTCGAGAGAATGCGGAGGGGGAACTCCTGATACCCGACGGCTTTTCGCAAGCGTTTCCTTCGGGCAGCGCGGTGGCGTTGGGATATTTTGACGGAGTTCACCGCGGCCATCGGAAATTGTTTTCACAACTGAAAACCGCCGCGCGATTGAAAGGGGTAAAGACGGTTGCGCACACATTTTCGAATACACCGAAATCTAAGGTTTTTTCAACCGGAGGAGACGGCTTGATTACAACCCTATCCGAAAGATGCTCTCTGATTCATGCCGCAGGGATCGAGGATGTCGCCGTGTTTCCGTTTTCCGACAGCCTTTCATCCATGAAGGCAATCGATTTTCTGGACGAATATGTCGGACGGCTGCTCAAAGCCACCGTCGTTGTGGCGGGAGAAGACTATCACTTCGGAGCGAATCGCGAAGGCAATTCGAGCTTTTTAATCGATTGGGCGAAACACTTAGGGATTGAAGCGATTCTTGTCCCCGCAGAAATGCATGAGGGAAGGGTGATATCCAGTTCCTGGATTCGGAACAGCATTCTCGAAGGAGATATGGATACTGCATCGAAGCTTCTGGGGCGACCGGTTGTTTATGAAGGAGAAGTGATGGTAGGGCGGGGTCTCGGAGGAACGCTCGGCTTTCCGACCGCCAACATCGGCATCCCTTCGGGAAAAGTGAATCCCGCTTTCGGTGTGTATATTTCCCTTATGCAGGTTGGTGGGGAAATTTACCGGTCCATATCCAACATCGGTTTGCGGCCCACGGTTACGGAGGGCGAAGGACACCCGCTGATTGAAACGATGGCTTTGGGAGTGACATTGAAGCTCTACGGGGAAAAAATATCGGTGTATCCGATCCGAAGAATCCGGGAGGAGCAAAGATTCACGTCTTTGTCGGACTTACGGAATCAGATTCGTTCGGACGTTGATATCGCCACAGCGTTTCATAATGATCACCCCGACTATTCGATATTTCTAACGGATATGCTATGATTATTTCGCTCGGTTAAACAAAAACGGATGAATGAGGAGAGATAAAATGATGGGATCGATATTGCTGGATGTTGAAAACGTCGATTTTCCCGGATTGGGGATTGAAGGAATCAAGGTGGATAATGTTGCGTTTGCAATCGGAAACGTTCAAATCTACTGGTACGGAATTCTGATTGCCTTAGCGATGTTTTTGTGTGTTTTTCTTGCAATCCTTCACTCCAAAAAGAATCGCTTTTCCGCAGATCTGGTAATCGATATTGCATTAGTCAGTTTTCCTGCCGCGATGGTAGGTGCAAGACTCTATTATGTTTTCAGCGAGTGGGACTATTACAAAGGCGACTTGATGCGCATTATTAATATTCGGGACGGTGGTCTCGGTGTCATCGGCGGAGTTTTGGCGGCGTTTTTGGCCGGTTATATTTTGATTCGCGTCAAGAAATTGCCGGTTCATGTTGTGTTTGACTACTGCATTGTGTATATCCCCTTAGGTCAGGCAATCGGAAGATGGGGGAATTTCTTTAATCAGGAAGCCTTCGGTACAAACACGAATCTTCCTTGGGGGATGATCAGCGAGCAAACATCAAGGTATTTGGACGTTTTCTGTCCGGAATTGGATCCGAATGTTCCGGTGCACCCGACATTTCTTTATGAGTCATTGGCGACTCTTTTGATATTTTTCGCTCTGGTATTGATTCGTAAAAAAAGCAAATATGCCTTCGATACTACTTCCGGGTATTTGGTGCTTTACGGATTGATTCGGTTTTTCATTGAAGCGCTCAGAACGGACTCTCTATATATCGGGGACACGGGTATTCGACTTTCTCAATTTACCTCCGCGTTGATGGTTATTGTCGGAATTGCATTGGTTATAACAAGCAGAAAACGGAACTGGGAGAGAGTCACGGTATCAATGGATGATCTTTATACCCGGTCAAATGCACAAAAACGTACCGAAGCTTCTGATAATACTCCGCTTGCAGCAACGCAAGACAAGGATGTATTGTCGGAAGATTCAACCGAAACAACGGACGATGCAAACAAATCAGTCGAAGAGCCGACCGAAACAACGGACGATGTAACCGATTTGACGGAAGATTTTGCCAAACCAATGGGAGTCGAAGAAACAGACTCTTCCGGCGATATGCCGTAGAGAATGAATCCGGTCGCAACAGAAAAAACGGAAAGGTGTACCGATGAGTGGCGGAAAATCAGGCATCATTCAATTACGCAACAATTATTTCCGGTCGGTTGATTATTGGCTTGTCATTCCGATTCTCCTTCTAACCCTAATCGGAATCTTTGTACTTAATAAAGTTTTGTCGGACGGTTTTGTCGATTATCCCAATAATCTTTACCGGCAGGCGGCTGCTGCCGTTCTCGGAATGGCACTTGCGCTGTTCATCTGTCTGATTGACACTCATTTTCTAAAGGCGATCGGCTGGGGGATATACGGAATATCGGTTTTATTGCTTCTCCTCGTATTGGTTGACGGAAGTTCAAAGGTTCAAGAATGGGGAGCCGATGCATGGTTGGATCTTCCTTTTATCGGAACGTTTCAGCCTTCTGAACTATCAAAAATCGGAATGATTATCGTAACCGCGTTTTTCCTTGAATCCATTAAAAATAAAGAGATTTCAATGCTTAGAGGATTCTTATATATCGGAGCGGTTTGTTCCGTGCCGCTTCTTTTGATTTTCATCCAACCGGACTTCGGTACCGCGATGGTGATTCTCTTTTCACTGATGTGTATGATTTTTGTTTGGGGTATCAAATATAGATATCTATTTCTCGGGCTTTCCGCGGTCATTGTCGGAATCATACCGATTCTGTGGAATTTCCTTTTTTCGTCGATACAGAAGGCCCGCATACTTTCCTTTGTTTTTGCGGGTTCGGATCCCTCGGGAGAATACAACCTGGTTCGCGCGAAGGCAGCAATCGCTTCCGGCGGTCTAATAGGGAACCGAACCGGGGAAATCATCTCCGTTCCGGTCAAATGGTCGGACTTCATTTACACCGCCGTTTCCGAACACATGGGATTTATCGGAACCACTTCCGTAGTCATTCTGGCGTTCTTCTTTCTTACGCGAAGCATATATGTGGCATCCAGGGCCACACAAAAGGCTTACACCTACTCAGTCATCGGATTGACGGGTGCTTTCGCCTTCCACTTTATTGAGAACATGGGGATGAGCGTCGGCCTTCTTCCGATTACCGGTATTCCGCTTCCGTTCATCAGCTTGGGCGGGTCCGCCTTGTTGGTAAATTTTATCTCGTTCGGGATCATATTAAATATCTCCATGGAAAGATCCGTGGAAAGAAAATAACCATTATCTGATCGTTTGATCATTGAGGGGAGCTGTCTCAAAAGACTTGTAACAAAGTCAAATGAGGCAGCTTTTTCTGTCTAAACAGAATTGACGGACCGCCCTTTCGCGCCGGTGCGAAAAGTCCTACTAAACCGGCCGGCTCATGTCATTTAGTAGGATGTTTTCCCCGCGAGCGCCGTCCACCGGCTTGAAAATACCGCTCGGATTCACACTTTCGTATGCATTGGGATGTCGCTAAGCGGTGCCCTTCAAAAAGCTAATACTTCCATAAGGAGTGTTCAGCCTTATCACCGCCGCTTGGGTATTCTTCGTTTTGAGACTGCCTCTTTTTTCTGCTTGTCGATTTTGGTTTTCAATATTGGCCGACTTTTTATGGAAAAAGCCTTGATATTGCGTGCGTGAATGTGTAGAATACAATCAAGTGGTGAAATGTGGTGAATATTGCATCATTTGTGGTGAAACGTGGGGATAACATTGTGGAAACAGGGGATAACTGATGGCTCGATTTACAAACAAAATCGATGTTAAGGGAAGAGTCTTTCTGCCTTCCAAGCTCAGAGATACTTTGGGCCGAAATGTTGTTGTCACGCTGAGTCTGGATGAGGGGTTCTTATCCGTCTATACCGACTCCAGATTCCGTCGGATTCGGGAGCAGTTCGAACAACTCAACAGCATGGATCCGAAAGTTCGAAGAGTCACCCGACTGATTGTCGGAGAAGCCTTATCCTGTGATGTCGATGCTCAAGGCAGAATATCGGTATCCAGCGAACTCTGGGATCATATCGGAGTAAAGCCCGGAGAAGAGGTTTGCATAGTGAACATCGGTGACAAACTGGATCTTTGTGCCAAGGAATTCTATGAGCGGAAGAAGGCAGAGTTAAGTTCGGTAATGGAGCTTGATCTGACGGAATACAATGTTACGGGACTCTGATTATTTACATAAGTCGGTGCTTTTTCAAGAAAGCATCGATGCACTTATGATCAAACCCGACGGGGTGTACGTCGATTGTACAGCCGGAGGAGGAGGACACAGCCTGGGAATTCTTAATCAACTACTCGAAAAAGGAATCTTGATATCGCTGGATAAAGACGATCAGGCAGTTGCGGAGTGCAAAAGGATTTCCGAGGAGATCGACTTGCCGGGTCGTTGGATCATTAAAAAAACGGATTACTCGGAAATCGAGGGGGTCTTGGACGAGATTGGAATCGAAAGGGTAGATGGTGTTCTTGCGGACCTCGGAGTGTCGTCGCATCAGCTGGACACCGTAAACAGGGGATTCTCATATGGTTCTGAAGGACCTCTTGATATGCGAATGGATAAACAGCAGGAGCTGTCCGCATATCAGGTGGTCAACGAGTATGAGACAGACAGACTCATAAAAATCCTTCGGGAATTCGGCGAAGAACGATTTGCGGGGAGGATCGTCCGTGCGATTGAATCGTACAGAAAAAAGGAACGGATCAATACAACATCCGAACTATCAAGGATTATCGCGAGTGCAATGCCGTCTCGTTCAAAAAGAGAGGATCAACACCCGGCACGAAGGACGTTTCAGGCGATAAGAATTGAGGTTAACAATGAATTGTCCTCGGTATCCAAACTTTTGGCGAGTGCACCAAAACGACTTAGCGATAAGGGGCGGTTCGTTATAATATCTTTTCACTCTTTGGAGGATCGATTGGTGAAAGAGGCATTTCGAACATATGAGTCGCCCTGCACGTGCCCCAGAGAGTTTCCGGTGTGTGTTTGTCATCGAAAACCTCTCGGAAAATGTATAACCGGAAAACCGATAACGGCCGGACCTGATGAGTATGTGGCAAACCGCCGCGCGAAAAGCGCAAAACTGAGAGTGTTTGAAAGGAACGGGGAACCATGGATCGATTAAAAGAAAACCATTGGGATACAAAAGAACTCCATTATTCATCCGGGCGTCCGAGTGTCGGACATCCCTATGAAAACGAATTGGGTATGCTTTATCCCGTGAACGGATCAGTCGTTCTTAAACCCGTTTTTAATCCGGACTATGATCCGGCCGAGAAAAAGAGCCGAAAGGATATGGAGGAGAAACGGCTACGCAGGGTCGCGCTTTTGCGTCAGTATAAGCAAAAGGAAAGAGGGGTTTCCAAGAAGAGACTCAAGGAAAGTCTTGCGGTAATAATCGCCGTAGCGATTGTTACCGGGATGTTCTCCGTCGTCCTCTTTCGACAGGCGCAGATTGCGAGCCTCAATTTTCAGAACAACGCGACGCAGAGGAGAATTGACACAATTCGACAAGAAACGGCTCAAATTCGCGAGGGTTTAATTCTGGGAACGGATCTTGAGATGATTCGCCGGGAGGCGATGGAGCGTTTGGGGATGCAAAAACCCGGAAGCAATCAAATCATTTCCTCCGCGAAAGTGAGCGGTGATAAATTAATAACCGGAGATTCCGATTCTTCCATCGATGTTTCACCGGAAGCACTTGCAAAGGCCAAGGAGGATTTGGCAAAATACTTTTCGAATGATTAATTAAGGGGGACAGGCCTTTGAAGAAAGAGCAACTCCGCTTGCCGAAAACGCCCGAAACGAATCAGACGTTGTCGGGCGATTGGTCTGGATCCCAAAACCAAGCGGAAGGAAAACGTTCCGTTACGGTGAAGCGTAAGGCCTGGGTTCTTCTGGTCGGAATATTGGCTACATTATTTGCGGCAATCCTCGTTTCCGAACTATATCAGATCCAAGTGGTTCATTATGACAAATATGCTCTTATGGCATCTCAGATGCACTGGAGAAGGATTCGTGACATTCCGGTTCGCGGGGATATTCTGGACTCGAACGGGAATGTATTGGCAAGTACAACCTATGAGTATACCGTTGGCATCACGCCCAAAGATGTACGGTCCATTCAGAATAAAATCTCCGAGGATGAAATCGCAACACTTTTGTCTCAATACTTGCATTTGGACCGGGAATATGTTGTGAACGCGCTCCTTCAAAAGGAAGCGTCATATATTCAGCTAGCGAAGAAACTTTCGAAGGATGATATCGAAAAGCTTCGTTTATTTATGACCGAATACAGCCTGGGCGGAATAAAAATCGATTCCGATCCGAAAAGATATTATGTGTACGGAGACTTAGCCGCTCAGGTCATCGGTTTTGCGGATCAAAGCGAGAACACCTTGATCGGTCAATATGGAGTGGAAGCTTACTATAACTCCGTCTTATCCGGAATGGAAGGCTACACATACGTGGAGGTTGATAATTATAGCGGAGCGCTTCCGTATTCTCCTCCAACGACAATCGAAAAAAAAGACGGACAAAACATCGTTCTGAATATCGATATGAACATTCAAAAAATAGCGGAGAAAGCTTGTGACGATGCCTTTTACGCATACGACCCGAAGGAGGGGGTATGCGCAATCGTCATGGAGCCGTATACCGGAGCAATCCTTGCCATGGCATCCTCTCCGGATTTTGACTTAAATAATCCGAGAGGCTGTCCGCAGGCCATACATCCCTTTATTTGGGATTCGATAACCGATGAGGAAAAAATGCAGCGCCTGATGTCCGGGTTTTGGAGAAACAGAGTGATTTCCGATACCTATGAGCCCGGATCTACCTTTAAGGTATTAACGACGGCAATTGCCCTGGAGGAAGGCCTGACCTACGAGGACGAAATTTTCAGCGATGCTCCGATACAGGTATCCGAAATGCACACCATCTCCTGTTGGCGTGAGCATGAGGGCGGAAATCACGGAATGGAGACGCTGAAACAGGCTTTTGAAAGGTCATGTAACCCGGTTTTTGTCCAATTGGCGAATCGAATCGGTATTAGTAAATATTACCAGTATGTTCGAAATTTTGGATTTTATGATAAAACCGGAGTGGATCTACCTGCGGAAGAAAAAGGTATATTTCATATAAATCCGAATGTAATCGATCTGGCGTCCTTATCCTTCGGGGAATCGTCTACCGTAACACCGCTTCAGCTGGCAAATGTATATTGTGCACTTGTAAACGGCGGCACATTGATGACACCGCAGGTAGCCAAATATCTGACGGATACGGATGGGAATATCATAAAGGAATTCGCGCCGAAGCCCGTAAAAACAATATTTTCCGAGCAGACAGCCGATCGGGTCAAGGCGATGATGAAAACCGTTGTTACGGAGGGAACCGGAACGGCGGGATATGTTGAAGGCTATCGTGTGGCCGGAAAGACCAGCACATCAACGATCGACGTCGGAGACGACAAGGGGATGCATGTTCTTTCGTTCGGTTGCTACGCTCCTTATGATAATCCCGCTATCGTCGTGCTTGTCGTAATCAACAAACCGATGGACAATGATCTCGGATCCAGCTCGGCCACTAAGGTTGCCGCCGGTATTGTATCGTCCACTCTTGAGTATTTGGGCGTAAAGCGAATCTTGAGTGAAAGCGATTACTCGAAAATGGTCTTGAAATTCGAGTTGCCCGATGTTACGGGAATGAGTTATAAACAGGCGAGGCAGACACTATACAAAGAGGGGTTTACAGCCGTCGCGGGTGACGATAATATGACTGATGATTGCGAAGTGAAATCGATGTATCCCACCTCGGATATGATTATTTATCGAAACGGTGTGGTCGTCCTTTATGCGACGGAGCCTGAAACAGCGCAACTTAAGATGGTTATGGTTCCCGATTTCATCGGGAAGAATATTACCGAATGCCTCAGATTGGCCAGAGAAAGCGGGGTCAACATCAATATTCGTGGCAATGCAGCGGGCGTTGTAATATCCCAAAATCCCGCATTCGGTTTTATGATACCCGGACAAAACGAAGAAGTCGTTACAGATTCGGAATCCGGTGGTATCGAGGAGAACTCCGAAGCAAGCGAAACAACCGTAGAATCAACGTTCGAAGAAGGTCCGGTTGCGGAACCGGAAAGAATTACCACACAAGCGGGAACAATCATCCAACTGATTATGGAGTGACGGAAATGACACACAGTCTGAACAAACTGATGAAAAATATTCCTTATGAGGTTATTACGGGAAAAGAAGATATCGAGTTTTCTTCCGGTATTGTATGTGATTCGAGAAACATCTCGGAGGGATGTGTTTTCGTTTGTATCCATGGCCACATTTTCGACGCACACCGATATATTCCCGAGGCGGTTGAGAAGGGCGCGAAAGCAATCATAGTCAGTGAAGATCAGGATGTTTTCTCCGACGAAGAATTGATTTCTCTTTCGGAGAGAACCGGAGTTGCTTTCCTCCGGGTTCCCGATACAAGGCTCGCGCTGGCCATAATGAGCTCGTCGTTTTTTGAAAATCCGGCCGATCAATTGGAATTAGTCGGAATAACCGGGACAAAAGGGAAAACAACCACATCTTATATGGTCCACAACATATTGGCCGAAGCAGGAAAAGATGTCGGACTGATCGGAACGGTTTCCTACATCGTTTCCGGGGAGGTTAAGCCTGCGTCCCGGACGACCCCGGAAGCTTTCGAGTTACAAAGCATGCTGTCCGATATGGTTAAATCGGGATCGGAGATCTGTGTGATGGAGGTTTCTTCACTCGGGCTCGTTTTTGAGCGTGTTCACGGGTGCCGTTTCCGTGTCGGTGCCTTTACTAACTTGTATACAGATCACATCAGTCAGTCCGAGCACGTTGATATGAGAGATTATTTGGATGCAAAGCTCCGTATTTTCGAGCAAAGCAACTGTGCCGTAGTCAATGAGGATTGTACCGTAGGAAAAGAAGTTGCCGAATATGCAGGTAAGTTTGGTCCGGTATATACCTTCGGAATCAACGATTATTCCGATTGTAGAGCCGGATCGCTTAAAACGGTACGAAAAAAAGGTGTCATCGGCACTGAGTTTTTCGTTACCAGTCCGTGGTATAACGGAAAGGTTTTTGTTGCGCTGCCCGGACGTTTCAATGTCCACAATGCTCTTTGCGCAATAGCCATATCCGGACTTTTTGAAATTCCTTTTGCGGCAGTGCGGGATGCTTTGGCTACGGTGACGGTTCCGGGAAGAATCCAGATGATTCCGAACAACAGAAATATTACGATTCTGGTCGATTATGCGCATAATGCAGCCAGCCTCGAAATTTTGTTGAGTACTCTGCGAGAGTACTGTAACGGAAGACTGATTACTGTTTTCGGATGTGGAGGAAATCGATCAAAAACGAGACGAACCGAAATGGGTGCGGTTTCCGGAAAATTTAGTGACCTTACGTTTGTTACCACGGATAATCCGAGAGGCGAAGAACCGGGCGATATCATTCGTGACATTTTGGAAGGGCTTCGACCGACGGGAGGAGCACATCGAATCGAACCGGACCGGACGGCGGCAATTCAAATGGCGATTGCGGAAGCAAAGGACGATGATTTCGTGATAATTGCCGGAAAAGGACACGAAAATTACCAAATATTCAAAGATAAAACCATTCATTTTGATGACGTTGAGGTCGCCGGTGAAGCGCTAATTCGATTGAATGAAGAGAATGGGAGAGTCGGTCGGGATGCTTGAACTGTCGCTTCGTGAAATTGCTTCGGCCGTTAACGGAAGAAGCATGAATTATTCCGGGATTGCGGATGAAACGATAATAACCAAGGGAATCAGTACGGATTCGCGGACTGTTTTGCCCGGGAATCTTTTTGTCGCGCTCAAGGGAGAGAAGTTTAACGGACATGCGTATTGTAACGAAGCGAGAAAAAAGGGAGCGGCGGTCTTTCTCATTTCCGATCCGCAATCATTACCCGAAGGTGCGGTTGGAGTAATTACGGATGACACGCTTCTCGGTTTGCAGAAGTTGGCCCGTCATTATCGGGATCGTCTTGATTGTGTGGTTGTTGCCGTAACCGGCAGTGTCGGGAAGACATCGACTCGGGAAATGATTGCGGCCGCGCTGAGCGGATCGTTTAAAATACACGTGACTTCGATGAATTTCAATAATGAAATCGGTCTTCCGTCAACCATTTTGAGCGCACCGGCGGACACTCAGGTTTTACTATTGGAGATGGGCATGCGGCAGAGAGGTGAAATTCGTTTATTAAGCCAAATCGCACAACCGGATATCGCCGTTATCACTAATATCGGAACCGCTCATATTGAACTGCTCGGGTCTCCTCATAGTATTCTGTCCGCCAAAACGGAGATTTGTGAAGGGCTGCGTGATCATGGAACACTGATTATAAACGGGGATGATAAGTATCTGTTGGAATATGTCTCCGACCCGAAGAGAAAAAAATGGGAAAGACTTGGCATGGCTACGTTTTCACACGCACGTCCTCAGGAGGTCATAACGGATTACCGGATTTATGCGGATCAAGTCACTATGTCACGAACCGGGATTGCCTTGAAAGCCATTGTGGAAGATTCAACTTGTACCGAATCGGTACAAGTGGCGATTCAATCGTTCGGAAAACACCAGGTGAAAAATGCTTTGATCTCGCTTTTGTGCGGATATATTCTCGGCGCAAAGCTCTCAAAGATCCGGGATTCGCTGAGCCGGTTTACTCCGCCGCCCGGGCGCGGAAACATCATTTTGACGAATCATTTTACGGTCGTCGATGATTCGTATAATGCAAGCCCGGAGTCGATGGAAGCCGCGTTTGAGAGCGTTCGGCTCATGGCGGGTGCGAAAAGAAAAATTGCGGCACTCGGAGGAATGCTTGAGCTCGGACCGAATTCACCCGAGCTTCATTTCCGTGTAGGGGCCAGTGCGGCAAGAGAGGGGATCGATGTGCTGTTTGCCTGCGGGGATGAAGTCGAATTTCTCGTTAGCGGGGCACTCTCGGAAACACCGGAAATGCCGGTCTATACTTTTAAGAATACCGAAGATTTAAGTCAAGCATTAGTCCATTTTCTAAAGAACGAAGATGTGGTATTGATTAAAGCCTCGCACGCATTCGGATTCGAACGTATCGCCGAAGCAATCGTAAAAAATGACGGTATTGCTTCGGATCACGAGGGGAGGGGGGACATTTGAATACCGAAACCGCAAATCGCCTCCGTGAGAGAAAGAACGACGTGCTGGAGGTCCAGAGTCCCTATCGCATGAATATCCCCGTTTTGCTCCTTACGTTCATTTTGATTTGCTACGGTATGATCATGCTTTTTTCCGCAAGCATGTCCAGAGGCTATGCTCTGGAAAAAAACCCGTTGTTCTATGTTATCAATCAAGCTCAATGGACCTTGATTGGAATCGGGGTTGTTATTCTGTTGCTGTTTATTCCCATCCGATTTTTTGACCATTGGCCGTTCGTTGTTATCGCGTATCTTACCGCATTGGCTTTAGCGGTGATCACCTGGAAGTTCGGTTCGGTATACGGCGGATCCAGAAGGTGGTTGGAAATCGGCGGTAAAACCTTTCAAACCTCTGAATTTATAAAAGTCGCCGTGGTCTTCTGTATTGCGGGATATCGATCATTTGTTATCCGATTAAGAAATTCGGGAAAGTTGATTTGTCGTAATCCGAATGTGCAGGGCTTTTTTGACGGATTTATCGACCTTGCGCTGCCGGCACTGTGTATTCTTGTGTGCCTTTCCTTTGTGGTGATGCAACCGCATATGTCTTGTTTCATCATTGTAATGGCGATTTCCGGCCTTTGTTTTTTAGTTTCGGGCATTCGCTTGCGGTCATGGCTTTATGGAGGAATCCTTCTGTTAACGGTTTGCGCGATTGCGATATCCACTTTCGCTGTTTTCGCGAAGGAAGAAGACAAGAAGCGGTTGGCGGATAATTTTTCGCATGTCGGGACGCGATTGAATATCTTTTCCACATTAAAATCCGACGATGATTCCGAAGAAAATGCATCGAATGAGGCGGACGAAAACGAGGTTTATCAAAACCGTCAATCGATCATTGCCATCGGTTCCGGCGGGGTTTCGGGCGTGGGATTCGGAAACAGCCGGCAAAAGTTCATGTATCTTCCTGAAGCGCATAATGATTTTGTGTTTGCTATCGCATGCGAGGAGCTCGGGTTGATCGGAGGGTTGTCGATTATTACTTTGTTTTGGGCATTTTTGTGTGGAGGTTTGTCGATCGCATGGAGAGCAAAGGGCGATTTTGCGCGAATTTTGGCAGTCGGGTACACGACATTAATTGTACTCCAGGCTTTTTTAAACATCGGTGTAGCGATGGGTGTGGTACCGCCGACCGGCATCACATTGCCTTTTTTTAGTGCGGGCGGATCCGCAAACCTCTTTTTTCTTGTTGCCGTAGGTCTCTTGCTATCCGTATCCAGGTCCGGGGTCGGTCGTAAAAAAATGACGATTATCGAGTGAGGTAGAATCTATGAGTGTTCGATTACTAATAGCGGGCGGCGGCACAAGCGGACATATCAATCCCGCAATATCGATCGCAGACAGAATTCGGACGGATGCTCCCGGGAGTGAGATCGAGTTTTGCGGAACCCAAAACGGGATGGAAAGCCATTTGATTCCCGAGGCCGGATATCGAATGCATGTTATTCGTGCGAGCGGATTCCCGTCTGTACCCTCTCTGAAATTGATCCGGGCTCTTTCCGACTTTAAAGCCGGAAGAGAAGCGTGTCTTCAACTGATATCGACATTCCGGCCCGATGCGGTCGTGGGAACGGGAGGATATGTTTGTTCTCCGTTGATTTCTGCAGCGGCAAAAAAGAATATCCCGATTATTCTTCATGAGCAGAACGCTTATCCGGGGCGATCCAATCGCTTTCTTTCGAGAAAAGCAGCCGCCGTTCTTACAGGATTTCCCGATATGGAACATTATTTTCCGTACGCAAAGGAAGTCTGTTTTACGGGCAATCCGATTCGTTCCGTATTTCGAAACACCAACAAAATTGCTTCCAGAAAAGCGCTTGGGTTCCGTTCGGATGAGTTTGTGATTCTTGCAATGGGCGGTAGTCTCGGATCCAGGACCATCAATCGCGCAATCGTGGATCTTTCGAAAAAACTGAATCGTCCAAACATACGAATTATACTTTCTGCGGGCAAACAGCAGTATGCGGAATTGAAAGAAGAAATCAACGGAAGGGATATCCCCGTAGAGATCTACGAGTATATCGACGAAACACACACGTATTTGTCTGCTGCCGACCTGGTTATCTGTCGTGCAGGTGCGATCACATGTGCAGAAATCGCTTCGATCGGGCTGCCATCCATAATGGTTCCGTATCCCTTTGCGGCCGGTGACCACCAAACCTATAATGCGCGTGCATTTGAGGAGGCGAAAGCAGGATTAATGATATCCGATTCAAACCTCAGTGCGGATCGCCTTGCGGAAGAAATCGGTAAACTTTTGGACTGCCCGCATTGGACTGACGAAATGGCAAAAAATGCTCGCGGTCTGCATATTTCCGATTCCGATGAAAAAATATCGGAGATCATACGAAGAATATGTAATAAAGACGAAAAATCGTCCCGGGAGGCATAATTGTCAAACCTATTTCTTTCGGATAAAAAAACAAATAAAAAAAGAAAACCGGTCCGAGTCAGAAGCGGAGGTATCGTCGCGCTCGTCGTAATCGTAACCCTTTTACTTTGTGTTTTTCTTGTGATGATTCTTCCTGCGTTTCGGATTCTCGAGATTAATGTTTCCGGTAACCAAATCATAAAAACGGAGGATATTTTGTCCACGATCTCCGTTCGAAGAGGAGATAATGTATTTCTTGCCGTAAGCGGCGGGCTAAAAAGAGTGATTTCTTTGCGGTACGGATCCGTTGAGGATATTTTATCGGAGAATTATCCGTACATCAAAACCGTAACGGTTCGTGCGGTTATACCTTCCGAAGTAAACATTGTAATCGAGGAAAGAAAAAAGATCGGATACTTGGATGTTCCTGATGGGTATGCGGTGATTGATATGGACGGATATGTAATCGGATTATTCGGTGAAACGGCACCGAAGGGTATCCCCGTAATTGAGGGAATACCCGTGAATACGGCGGTGTTGGGTAAAAAACTAATGTTGAGCAATGATGAAGGATTCAATCGAGCACTGTTGATATTCGGAGCGATTCTTTCTGCGGATGAAGCGAATTCTGACGGTTCGGGATATGATCTGATGAGTTGTATCGATACCGTTCGTTATGTTGGTGACAATACGGTTTATCTGGATGTCAGTCCGATGAAATCGTCGAAAAGTATTATCATAAAAATCGGAAATCTTAAAAATATTCATGATGATATGATATGGCTTCGGACGGCACTTGCGAAGGATATGATTGATTATTCCGAACCCAGAGTGTTGGACATGTCCGGGGAAGAATTCACATTAAAAATGAATGACTAGGAGGAGATAAATGAAACGGTATCGCGAATGTAACATGTCTGAAATATATAGTCAAATTCTCTTGCTTGACCACTACATTTAGTGTAGAATCAGAGCAAATGACACAATAGAATTGATTTTAAAGGTTCACTTGTGAAACATTTTTGAAATATACGGAGGTTTTCTCATGTCAGACTATCGACTTGGATTCTCTATGGAAGAAGATCCTTTTGCTTCAATCAAGGTTGTGGGTGTCGGCGGCGGCGGATGTAACGCGGTAGACAGGATGATTGACAGCGCTGTGCAGGGAATCGACTTTATATCAATCAACACAGATCATCAGGCTCTGGCTCGTTCAAAGGCTCAGACACGGATACAGATCGGTGAAAAAATTACTCGAGGGCTCGGTTGCGGTGCGGATCCCTCCATCGGGGAAAAGGCGGCCGAGGAATCAAAGGATGAGATTGCACAGGCGATCCGCGGGACGGATATGCTTTTCATAACCGCCGGAATGGGTGGCGGTACAGGAACGGGCGGCGCCCCGGTCGTTGCTCAAATTGCACGCGAACTCAATATTTTAACCGTTGCGGTGGTAACGAGACCATTTCGGTTCGAAGGTCCCAGACGAATGCAAAACGCGGAACGCGGAATTCGGGAGATTGAAAAATATGTCGACTCCCTGATCGTGGTTGCCAATGATAAGCTTCTTGAGATTACGGATGAGAATACATCCATCGACGATGCGTTTAATATGGCGGATCAGGTACTCAAGTTCGGTGTTGCGGGAATCTCTGATTTGGTAGCGATTCCCGGACTGATCAACCTCGACCTTGCCGACGTTCGTCGCGTAATGACCAATGCGGGTGTTTGCCACATGGGTATCGGTCGCGCTTCCGGCGAAAGCCGTGCAGCCGTTGCGGTTAAACAAGCGATCAGCAGTCCGCTCCTCGATACTACGATTGAGGGTGCCCGCGGCGTTATTCTGAATTTTACCGGCGGAAAGAACATGAAACTTCATGAAATCGATGATGCGGCTTCTGTTGTCCGTGATGCCGTTTCCGGAGACGCGGATATCATTGTCGGTGCCGTAATCGATCCTACGCTGGAAGATGAGATCATGATCACCGTAATCGCATCCGGGTTTGAAGGTTCGGATCAGATCAACTCGTTCAAACCGGCAACCTCAACCTTATCCAGGCATAATCCTCCGGTCACCGGGATTCGGGAGCCTTCGAAACCCGCTCCGGCGGCGGCTTCTGCATATGGAAGAACTGCTTCGAAGCCTGCGGCATCTGCTCCTGACATGCCCCAGTTTCTTTTCGGGGATCCGGAGGAGGAAAAAACTCCGCCTCGCACGGAACAAGCTCCGACTGCGGCCGCTTTCCCTCCGGTTGAGCCGTACCGTCCCCAGCCGGGGCCGTATTCTCATCCCGGACAGCCTCAGCAACGCCCTGTACAGTATCCGAGAGAAGGACCGGCAGGAAAACCCCACGCTCCGGGACAATATCCGCCACAGGGCGGAGCCCCCAGACAACCGTCTCATCCACCGCAACAGCGCCCAAGCGGTCGCCCTCAGCAGAATGTATCTCCGGTTCGTCCCAATCGACCGGGCCCCGTCCCCGCTCAGCGTGAGCAGGAATCTGTTCAGGGACCCGAGAAGAAGAACAGGGTGCTCCCATGGTTTTTAACCGATAACGAGAACATGGATGAGTAAGCGATGAAGTGCCCTTTTTGCGGACATGACGAAGATCGGGTAATTGACTCGAGACCCGCAGAGGACGGTGCGGCGATTCGAAGGCGTCGTGAGTGTATTCAATGCGGATCGCGATTTACAACTTACGAGAAGATCGAATCGCTTCCGCTTCTGGTTATAAAAAAGGACGGAAACAGGGAGCCTTTCGATACCGATAAAATACTAAACGGTCTTCTGAAGGCTTGCGAGAAGAGACCCGTATCCAATGACCAGCTGATGGAGATCCTCTCATACGTTGAGGGACACATACAGGGGTCCGCAAACCGAGAGATATCTTCCGGAGAAATCGGCGAGTTGGTTATGGCGAAGTTAAAGGAAATCGACGAGGTGGCGTATGTCCGTTTTGCATCGGTTTACAGGCAGTTTAAGGATGTTCATTCATTCATGGAAGAACTCAACGAGATGTTGAGCAAAAAGTGAGGTGTGAGATGAAAAAAGTATTGGTTGTTGACGATGATCCCAATATTGTTGAAGTCCTTCGCCTGTATTTCGATAAGGACGGTTTTGCGGTCATCAGCTGTCTTTCCGGTGCCCGAGCAGTGGACACCTTTTATGCGTCCAATCCGGATCTGGTGGTTTTAGACCTGATGCTTCCCGGCAAGGACGGATATGATATTTGCAGGGAGATTCGAAAAACCTCGGATGTCCCGATCATCATGCTTACTGCGCGTACGGATACGCTCGACAAGGTGGTCGGTCTTGAACTCGGCGCAGACGATTATGTTCAAAAGCCCTTTGAACCGAAGGAGTTACTGGCCCGCGTAAAAGCCGTGCTCCGGAGAACCGAGAAAAAAGAAGAAGCACCGCCTCCTCAACAGGATGCATCCGAACCGGGTGAGGTCGTTCAGTACAAAGGACTTATCGTGGATAAAGCGCGGTATGTGGTTCTCGTCGAGGATCAGGAGATTGAGATGCCTCCGAAGGAACTCGAATTACTCTTTTTCCTTGCATCACACCCGAATCGAGTATTTACCAGAGAGCAGTTGCTCGAAAATGTGTGGGGCTATGATTTCTACGGGGAGTCGAGGACCGTGGATGTCCACGTAAAGCGTATCCGTGAAAAAATCGAGGATCCCAGAAGAGATGTGAACTGGCAGATAAAAACAGTCTGGGGTGTCGGCTACAAATTCGAATCGTCACCCGTGTAATGATTATTTGCATGGAGAACGATTAAGCGATGGCGGATAAGTACAGAAGCAGCTCGGTATATATTAAAACGATTCTTTCTCTGACACTGACGACGGTGCTCGTTTTCGGTGTCTTGAGTTTTGTCTATTACCAAAGAACATCCAATACCCTGATATCCGAGGAGTCACAGGAAGTCTCATCCGTCGCCCGGTTTTACGCGCAAAGGTTATTGGAGATCAGCGTTGATCCGAATGCATCGTCGATTGTTCTGTCCGATCGTGAAAAAGAGTTGCTTCTCGGGTGGTCGCTGGGTCGTTCCATTTGGGTTGTGGATAGCAACGGACAGATTCTTTATTCTTCAGATATTCCTAACCCTGCGATTGCTCAACTGACCCGAAGAAGCGGAGTTTTTTATATTCCCGAGGCCTATTCCTCCAATCTTCTGATTGAGGGAGGCGCAGTTGAAAATACTCGTAAGAGCGGATTGTTCACGGATTCCCGGAACGACTGGATTACGGCGTCTGCGCCGGTCGGTGACTCGGGGGTGTTTCTCCTGGTCCATTCGTATGTGAATGTGGAGAAACAGACGATGTCGATGCTCGCGAATGTATTGGCACTTCCGATCGGTATCTCATTTGCCATCGCACTTTTGCTGTTTACCCTGATGACCCGGGCAATTGTAAAACCGATTCGATTGCTGTCCGAGGTTGCCCGAAAAGTGACGCAGGGAGATTTATCGACGCGCATTCAGTATTCGGAGCTTGAAAAAGAGTCACCGTTTCAATACCTGATTGTCGATGAACTCGGTATGATGATTACCGCGGTGAATGACATGATTGAAAGACTTGAGCGACAGGAGGCCGATCGTCGTGTGTTTATATCCAGCATCGCACATGATTTGCGAACTCCGCTTACATCGGTGAACGGTTTTTTATCGGCGATTCTCGACGGTACCATTCCGCCGGATAAAATTGAAAAATATATGCAAATCATCAAAACGGAAGTAGAGAGGATCCAGGTATTGACGGATACGATGACGGAAGCGACGTCCCTGGCCTATGTCGACAAAGAGAATATGGACGTTTTTGATCTGAACGTTTTAATAAAGGAAACGCTAATCGGTCTTGAAAACCAAATGTTTGCCAAAGGACTCGGTGTTCAGCTGGAGTTGTTTGAAAACAACAGCGGCGAGCTTCCCGCATTCGGAAACCGCCAGGCCATTTCCAGAGTGCTTTATAACCTTCTGACCAATGCAATCAAATTCTCACCGGAAGAAGGGACCATCGCCGTATCCGCATATTTCGAGGCGGGTGATAATCTGATTACCGTTTCTGTTGAGGACTCCGGACCGGGTATCCCGCACGACCAGAAGACCCGAGTGTTTGACAGTTTTTATAAGATCGATCCGTCCAGGACGGATGTAGGCTCCGGACTCGGTCTTTTTATTTGCAAGGAAATCCTCAGAGCCCACGGACACGGGATAAAAGCGGAGGACAGCAGGGAACTGGGTGGAGCGAGCTTTATTTTTACCCTGAGCGGCGATCGCGAAAGGACAGAATAGTTGAAGAAAAGGGATAAGGTACGATTTATTCTTGAAGAACTGGAACGCATGTATCCCGATGCAGCCTGCTCATTGACTCTCGACGGTAACTCGTTTCATTTTTTGGTTCGCGCGATATTGTCCGCTCAATGTACCGACAAAAAGGTAAACGAACTGACAGATACCTTGTTCGAAAAATATCCCGACATACTTGATTTTGCCGCAGCAGAACAAAAGGTTTTGGGTGAAGAAATTCGAAGTTGCGGACTTTTTCGCGCAAAATCAAAGGCGATTATCGCGACATCCTTCATTTTGGCGGAACGTTTCGGAGGAGAAATACCATCATCTTCCGAGGATCTCATCAGCCTCCCGGGGGTCGGTCGTAAAGTGGCCAATCTGATCCGGGGAGAACTTTTCGGAATACCCGGAATCGTTGTGGACACGCATTGCGCCCGTGTTGCGAAAAGACTCGGACTTACAAGCTCAAATCATCCCGCGCAGATAGAGCGGGATCTGAGTGCTTGCATTCCGAAAGACAAATGGATTACACTGGGACACAGATTCGTTGCACACGGTCGCGCGCTTTGCGCCGCAAGAAGACCGGCGTGCGATCACTGCTCTCTCGGTGAGGTTTGTTTATATGCCAATCGATCATAACACGCCCGATCCGGACCGGGAGGATTATCTGAATATCCCGATTGAAAAATGTGTCAATGTACCCGTCAAGCAACTTGAATTAATTCGTCGCCTGGGCATTGACCGCGTATATGATCTGATTTCATTTTTCCCGAAGGACTATGAGGATTGGTCGAATCCGAAATATATATCGGAGCTCTGTGATCAGACGGTATCGGCTTTTTCCGCGATCGTGAGACAATCCCCCTCGCTTTACCGGAAGGGGCGAATCTCGGTTTTACAGACCGTTTTATCAGACGAATCCGGAATGATTCGGGCAATATGGTTCAATCAACCCTATTATCGATCAAAACTGATTAAAGGACAGTCCTATTTATTTCGCGGAAAGATCAAGCGCGACGGAAGAGTGTTTGAGGTGATTAATCCGCTTTTTCGGGAGGGAGGATCCGAAGATATCCCGCTTGTCCGCGGTATATATCCGATGACCAGAGGGTTAACTCAAAACAGAATACGCTCGATGATCGAGAAGATTTTGCCGAGAGCACTTATGGAGCTTCCCGAGCCGATACCACCGTCGATATTACGATCCGAGCACCTCTGCTCCGCACCCTACGCTTACGAGAAAATTCATTTTCCGGATTCGCCTCGCGCCCTGGAAGAAGCAAAAAAACGTCTGGTGTTTGAAGAATTATTCCTGATTCTCGGAGGCCTCCGGGCGATGAAACGAAAAAAATCATCCTCAGGAAAAGCGGTCGTGAATAAGCCCGATAAAGGGGCCACTGAGCGGTTGCAACGCTTTATGGAATTGTTTCCTTTTCGCTTCACACCGGACCAGATTAAGGTGTGCGGAGAGATTTCGGAGGATTTATCATCCGCACGCCCGATGAATCGACTGATCCAGGGAGATGTCGGATCAGGGAAAACAGCCGTTGCCGCTTATGCGATGTGCCTTTGTGCGGCGTGCGGTAATCAGAGTGTTTTTATGGCTCCGACCTCCGTTTTGGCTTCCCAGCATTTTGCCAACCTTGAAGCGTTGTTCCGGACGGTAGGAATCGGAGTGGAACTGATGCTCGGAAGTACCCCGGACAAAGAAAAGCGGCTCATTCGTGAGCGATTGGCCGACGGAAGATCTCAGGTGCTGATCGGAACGCATGCGGTTCTTTCGGAAAAAAATGAATATCGATCTCTGGCATTGCTGATTACGGATGAGCAACATCGATTCGGAGTTCGTCAAAGGGGTGCGTTGACGGAAAGCGGATCCAAGGATATTCATACCCTGGTAATGTCCGCAACGCCGATCCCCAGGACACTCGCCATGATTCTTTACGGTGATCTTGACATTTCCGTCATTGCGTCCGTCCCGTCCGGTCGTATACCGGTCGAAACATACTTGGCAACCGCTTCGGAAAATGATCGGATCTACGGAATCATGAAGAGACAAATGGACGCGGGACGACAGGTGTATTATGTATGTCCTCAAATTGATTCCGAGGATTCGGACGAGACATTCATTGCGACGGTTACGGAGCAATATGATCTTTTTCGCAAGAGTGTTTTCCCGTCCTATCGAGTCTCACTATTACACGGAGGGATGCCGACCGACGAAAAAGACCGCGTAATGCGCTCGTTTTCCGACGGATTAACGGACCTTTTGGTTTCAACGACAGTAATCGAAGTCGGAGTCGATAATCCGAACGCATCGCTTATGGTGATTGAGAATGCGGAGCGTTTCGGACTGGCAACTCTGCATCAGCTTCGCGGGAGAATCGGACGCGGACCCCATCGCTCGGTTTGCATACTTAAAACCGATAAAACGGACGAGTCCGTAATAAAAAGGCTTAAGACAGTATGCAAAATCACGGATGGGTTTTTGCTTGCGGAGAAAGATTTGGAGCTTCGCGGTCCGGGAGATTTTTTCGGGACCCGTCAGCATGGTTTACCGACCTTGAGGATCGCGAATTTATACCGGGACGCCGGGCTTTTGTCCAGAATTTCCGAATATGTCGATGAGTTATTAGTCAAGGATGAGAATCAACCGGGAGAACAGAGCGTTAAGCTGTTCGACGCGTTTTGTCGTCGATTTGGAGCGGAAATGGATAAAGCACCGCTGTAAAAAGGAGAGAGTCCATGCCGAGAGTGATTTCCGGACGGTTTAAAGGGACAAGGCTCCTGGCGCCTAAGGGCGACCGGACACGTCCGACATCCGATAAGGTGAAGGAGGCGCTGTTTTCAATCATTCATGCCCGAATTCCCGGATCAAGCTTTTTGGATCTATATGCAGGAAGCGGACAAATCGGAATTGAGGCTGTAAGCAGGGGGGCATATGAAGCCGTTTTAGTCGAGCAAAGCCGGGCGGTTACGGATATCATTCGACTCAATATCGAAAAAGTACATGCCGGCAACACAATATCAGTATGGAGCTCGGATGTGTTCTCGGCGCTTCGAAAGCTCGGTGAGAGTAAACACCGGTTTGATCTGATTTTTATGGACCCGCCTTATGCGGAAGCGGCTGCCGCTTTTCGAAAAGCGGTGACCATAATCCATCGATATGATTTGTTGAAGGAGGACGGACTGTTAATTGTAGAACATTCGTCGGACTCGGGCATCGAAGAAAATGTAATCAACTTGACATTGAGCAGACGTTGTAAGTATGGATTGACTCTGCTAACATTCTATAACAGATACAATGATACGGGGGGTACCGTACGAAGTGAAGACCTTTCTGTTCCCCGGGAGCTTTGATCCTTTCTCGTTGGGACATCGGGACATCGCAAAAAGAGCGGCCGATTTGTGTGACCGGTTGGTGGTCGCCGTATTAAATAATCGCGGTAAATCTCCGGTTTTTTCTTTGCAAGAGCGTGTCGAAATGGCAAACCAGAGTCTTTCCGGGGTTCCGGGTGTTGAAGTGATATCGTATGTCGGACTGCTGGTAGACCTTTATCGCAACGTGGATGCAGCGGCTGTCGTTCGCGGGTTGCGTGCGGAGTCGGATTTTCGGATTGAGGCGGAAATGGCCGCCGCGAACAAGTTGCTCAACCCGGATTATGAAGTGATTTTATTACCGTCGAGTGCGGATATGGTTTTTATCAGTTCATCGACAATCAAAGAAGTGGCTTTTTTCGGCGGTGATGTTTCGAAAATGGTCTGTCCGCAAATCGCTGAATTCGTTAAAGCGAAGATTTCGGAAAGGAAGGCGTAGTTTTAATGGAGGAGTATGCGGCACCGGATAATGTAAGGTCCAATCGTTCCGGTGAGTCTGATTTATTTGAACTGCTTGACCAGCTTCAAGAAACGGTTACTCAAGCCAAAGGCTTACCGTTTTCGGATAACTGCGTCGTTGATCGTCAGGATGTCCTGTACTGGATCAATCAGATTCGAGAGAATTTGCCCGAGGAAGTTAGACAAGCCAGATGGATTGTCGAGCAAAATCGGCAAATTGTAGCAAGCGCGCGCCAGAAGGCAGAAAGCATACTTAGGGAAACCGAGCAGCGCTCCGCCATAATGATTGACGAACACGAAATCACATTACGTGCACGCGAAATGGCACAAACGACCATTGAGCAGGCAAATCAGGCGGCCTGGCAAATTCGTGTCGCGTCGACGGATTATGCAAGACAACGTCTGACCGAAATCGAGAATCAATTGACGGAGATTCTTGTGAAAGTGCAAAAAAACAAGAAAGAACTCAAGTAGCCTCGCGTAAGGAGTATTCCGATGCTGTTGGGGATCAGAATCAAAAATTACTCGCTTTTCCTCGATGATCGGGCGGGAGCCCTTCTCGAGGATTATTTGTCCGGAGGCGTCAACAACGGTGCGGCTATGTCTGCCGGACTTCCCGCAATCATCCCGATGTCAAGCCTCAACGCCGTAATCGGGAGAAACCAATCCGGGAAAAGCACATTTTTTGACTGCTTGTCATTTATTTCCGATGCTGTTTCCAAGGGGTGTGTCGAGGCCTCGGTTATTCGCGGAAGATCGGGTTTTTCCCGTCTGATTTCCCAGGGAGCGGATTCGATGAGCTTTGAGCTGCTGTTTTTCATGTCCAACGGCCATAACCCGGCTCTTCCGGATGAATTCTATGTTTCCTATTCATTTTCGCTCCGGCCGGATGGTAACGGTAAACCTTCCTTCATCTCCGAAAATGTTCGATATACCACGAGGCCTGAACACAAGGACAGCTATAAGACCGTTCTTTCCGTAGAAAACGGAACCGGTCGTGTATATTTCTCGGACATTGCGATGGAAGCCAGCCTGTCCGATTCACGACACTCCGCGCTCAGAACATATGGAAATATTCTGCAGTGTCCGGTATTGAATGCGTTGCTTGATGAAATGACCAAATGGTTTTTCTGCCGTTTTTCCGTGAGCAAGGCAGAGAACGGTATGAAGCAAAAAGTCGCTCCGGGCGCACACAAGCATTTGAATAGCGACGGAAGCAACATGAAAAATGTGCTTGATTATCTTTCAAAAGAAAACCCGAAACAGTACAGGCGTCTCATGGATCGATTGTCCGAAAAGATACCTAAGGTCGGACGAGTGATGGATAAATTGCCGGATGATTTCCGATCGAGTCCGAATCGTCTGTTTCTCTATTTGCTTTTACTACACGATCCCGTTCCGCGTCCGTTGATTTGCATCGAGACGCCCGACCTTGAGCTTTATCATGATATGGTTGATGTACTGTCAGCGGAATTTCGTGATTACTCGATCCGAAACCCGTATTCGCAGATCATATTTTCAACGCATAACCCATATATTCTTGAGGCGATGGCTCCGAACGAAGTGTGGATTTTTAAAAGAAGCGATGAAGAGGAGCCCGATTCGGTGGACATCCGGTGTGCCGGAGCGGATCCGGTCGTTTCGGAAATGTACGAACAAGGCGTCGGTATGGGGGCGATGTGGTATTCGGGGCATTTTGACGATTGAATCGGGGAGAGCGAATGCGTTTTGAAGTATTGACGGAAGACCGATCCGGCGCGGTGATGATGAACCGTTTAATGGACAAAATATTAGACCCTCTTCTTACCGACTATTCGGTTTCACTTCGTCCTCATCGGGGACGGGGAGATTGGCCGGCAAATCCTTTTGGACCGCCGAAAGCCGAAGCGACGGGTCTTTTGGATCTTCTGCCCGCCAAGCTTCGGGCATATGACCGGATTTATGCGGGTAGCAAATGGGTTCTGGTCGTCGTAATGGATTCTGACTATCATTCCCCGGGTGAGCTCAGGGCTGAGTTGATTGATTTATGTAAAAAGTTTGCCCCTTCGATTCCCTTTGTTATCGGGTTATGTGTAGAGGAAACCGAGTCATGGTTAATCGGTGATCAAGTGGCACTTACATCCGCTTATCCGAATGCGGATCTTTCTGTTTTTGAAGAATATCGTCAGGACAGCGTTTGCGGAACGTGGGAAATGCTCTGTCATTCGATTTTGGGATCCTCCGCGGATCGGGTAATCCGGATCGGGTATCCCGCGATCGGTCAGTACAAGCATGAATGGGCCAATCGAATATCCGAATATATGGACCCCGAACGAAACGTGTCACCGAGCTTCAAGAAATTCTACTCATATCTTCGGTACATTGTAAAGAAAGAATCGGAGCAACAGAGCAAATGACCGAGTGTTCCTCCGCATATATTCACATTCCGTTTTGTTTAAGAAAATGCCCGTATTGCGATTTTGTATCCTTTGATGACTCGTCGGCGCTCCGGCCTTCATATCTCATTGCACTGAGGAAAGAGATTGAACGAACGGCTATCACGCATCCGGTCGGAGAGATGAAAACGATATATTTCGGTGGCGGCACTCCGACACTTTTTAGTCCCGAAGAACTCAAGAGTATTTTAACCGCAATTCTTTTTTCGTTCGATGTTCACTCCGGAGCGGAAATTACCGTGGAGGCAAATCCGGGCACAATCGATTTTAATTCGTTAACGGGATATAAGACTGCGGGATTCAACAGAATTTCAATCGGGGTTCAGAGTTTTTCGGAAGCGGATCTTCGTGTGCTCGGAAGAATTCACTCGGCCGATCAAGCGAAAGAGTCCTTGTTGATAGCTCGTGAGGCCGGGTTTTCAAATATATCCTGTGACCTGATGATCGGACTTCCCGGACAAACGATCGATACGGTTCGAGGTAATGCGGGTCAGTTGATCTCGATGGGTATTCCCCATATTTCCTGTTACTCCCTTTCCCTTGAGACGGGAACCTTGTTTCACCGTCGATATTCGACTCATTCGGATCAGCTTCCGACCGATGAAGAGGAGCGGGAAATGTATCATGCTATCCGGAGAATGCTCTTGTCCGAAGGATATATCCATTATGAAATCAGTAATTTCGCACTGCCCGGATATCAGAGCCGACATAATACGACATATTGGGATGCCAAAGGATATTACGGGTTCGGGTGCGGAGCTCATTCCTACGTTGAAAGGACTCGGTACGCCAACACAACCGATCTTAAAGAGTATATTCATATCATGTTGTCCGACGATTCGAATCCGGACCGGATACGTAAGGATAAGGAATCGATCGGACCCAAGGAAGAGGCCTCTGAGTTTATGCTCCTCGGATTCAGGAAAACGGAAGGCATATCGCGCGGCGACTTCGAATCCAGATTGGGTGTATATCCCGAGGAAATCTTTTCAAAAGAACTATCTGAGCTCATCAAGAAGGGGTTGATTGAGCGCGATGAGGATCGGTATCGACTGACCGAGAAAGCACTTGATTTTGCGAATGTTGTTTTTCGGAGTTTTGTGTAATTCCGTATATAAAAATAACTCGGGGAAAATTGAGATTTTCCATTTTTACCCGGATCTTATTCGTGAAAAAAGCAAGTTGAATAAATATTCCGGATTCTATTTGACATTCTTTGACTATGGTGATAAATTGATTTTAGCACTCAAGCATGAAGAGTGCTAAGCCCCTGCGGAATTGTGAAATAATTCCGAGATCGGGCATATAGGAAAACGTAAAAACGAAAGGAGGCGGGCGGAAATGTCATTGGATCAAAGAAAAAAACTCATTCTCCAGGCCATCGTTGATGATTATGTCTCAACGGCCGAGCCGGTCGCTTCCAAAGCTCTTATAGAGCGGCATGATTTCCGGCTCAGCTCGGCGACTGTTCGTAATGAGATGTCGGATCTGGAACAATTGGGTTATCTTGAGCAACCGCATACCTCCTCGGGGAGAATCCCTTCGGATAAGGGATATCGGGAATATGTTGATTCTCTGATGAAGGTAGACCGGCTTACGGATGAGGAAGGAGAAATCATTCGGAAAAGATTGAGCGAGAGTTTTGACGAGCTGACCGGATTACTGAAAAAGGCGTCCAATGCTCTTTCAGAGCAAACCGGTTATGTATCGCTTGCTTTGTCTCCGAGATTGCGTAAAAGCTATCTGAAACAATTAAAAATGATGATGATCGAACCGGGAAAAGTCTTGGTGGTTGTTGTTTTATCGGCCGGAGTTGTCAAGGATCGTCTGGTACGAATTCCGGATTACCTCACCCCGGAGCAGCTCGCTCAAATATCAAAGGCAATCGAAACCGGGCTGTGCGGAAAATCCCTGGAGGATATTACTTTGGTGACCGTCACGTCCGCTGCAAAGGATGCCCGGTTACCGGATGCATTGTTAAATCAGATTCTGTTTGAGGCGTATACAGCGATTAAGCAGGCGGATAACCTGGAGATTTATATGGATGGTACCAACCGAATGCTATCTCTTCCGGAATTTAGTGATATTTCCAGGGCGAGATGTCTTTTTGACACACTGGCAAGAGACGGTATCGTATCCGGATATATCAATGAAATGACTCAGGATGACGATAAAGGATCGTACATGATTCGTATCGGACAGGAAATATCTATTGAAGGATTGTCCGACTGCAGCTTTGTAACGACCACATATAACGTCGGCGAAAAGATTGCCGGTAATATCGGGGTGATCGGACCCAGGCGAATGGAGTATTCAAAGGTGGTTTCGCAGATCAGTTTTGTAAGACAAGTAATCAATAACCACCTGGATCAATTCAAAGCATTGAACGGAGGATGACAACATGACAAAAAGGCCCCACAAAGAAGCGCAGGCAGATGCACAAGAGCCTATCGCGAACGAAAAGAATGCGGATTTTGAGCAGAGGGAAGACACGGTAAAAAATGAATTGCCGGAATCTTCAGACATCTCGTTCGAAAAAAAGGGGGGAACCCCCGAGAAGCTGATTCCGGACAGCGAAATCGAAAAAGAACTTTCCGAGCTGAACGAACGTTATGTTCGTCTTGCGGCGGAGTATGATAATTATCGTAAGCGCACACAAAGAGAGCGTGAGGCTTTATACAAGGACGCTGTGGCGGATATTACGAAGGAATGGCTGCCTGTGGTGGATAATGTAGAGCGGGCGATGTGTTTTTCAGACGAGCAGTCTCCGGAAACCGTGCAAAAGGTTGCCGAGGGGGTTCGTTTGATTCACCGACAGATCCAAGAGGTTTTCGCGAAATTCGGAATCGAAGAAATTGAGTGCCCGATCGGGGAATGCTTTGATCCGAAAATCCATGAGGCGGTTCTTCACACAGAGGACTCCGAGTTCGGTGAACATTGTGTTGCACAGGTTTTTCAAAAGGGTTATCGAACATCCGACAGAATCATCAGACATTCGGTGGTTAAGGTAGCAAACTGATTAATAAAGTCCAGCGGTAATTAGTCAATAGACTATTTACATATATGCACCTAGAAAATTGAATAGTTTCGAATCGGACGCGAGAAAAGAGGACAATGCAAACAAACCCTGCCTCAACGATACAAAGACCG
>JAAYCT010000039.1 GCA_012729635.1 Clostridiaceae bacterium
AACCGTTCCGGTGGCTATAACGGAGAGGCCACACCTGTTCCCATCCCGAACACAGAAGTTAAGCTCTCCCGTGTCGACAATACTTGGCCGGTAACAGCCCGGGAAGATAGATCGCTGCCGGATTATATTCCTCAATAGCTCAGTTGGTAGAGCATGCGGCTGTTAACCGCAGGGCCGTAGGTTCGAGTCCTACTTGAGGAGCCAAAGAAGCAAGCCTGCCCTTTAGGGCGGGCTTGTTTCTTTATTTATTCGGCAAACGAACCTACGGACCTGCGGTGCGGGGGCCCGTTTCCGACCGCGTCCGGGGGACGAGGCAGGGAGGAAAAAGGGCGCGAGACAGTGGGAGAATCGCGAAGCGACAGCGAGGGATTCGACGATACTGTGAGCCGTAGGTTCGAGTCCTACCTGAGGTGCCCCGAGCGCAAATCGAACCAAAGGTGAGATTTCGCTCCATTACTTCCGAAAAAACCTACGGACCTGCGGTGCGGGGGCCCGTTTCCGACCGCGTCCGGGGGACGAAGAATATCAAATGGCTTCAAAATGGAGATCGGTTGGAAGGTGATATCATCAATTAAGTTCACGGGGTTTGCGTGGATTGATCCGGATAAGCCGACAGAATAAGAGTTTTGTCCCGTGGATGTTGATTTTATAAGGCGTCTACTCGTATCGTAATGCGTCGATCGGACGTAGCTTTGCGGCCTTATTTGCGGGATAAATCCCGAAAACCATTCCGATGGTGATGGAAAAGATGATTGCGAGAGCTGCGACAGACAGCGATAAACTCAGTTTGAGCTGTATGATATCCCCGATTATGCCGAGCAGAAGAGAAGCGAGCAACATGCCGATCAGTCCTCCGGTCAGAGATATGCTCATCGCTTCCACCAGAAACTGAACCATGATATCCGTATGTTGGGCTCCGATCGCCTTTCGTATGCCGATTTCGCGGGTCCGCTCAGTGACCGAGACCAGCATGATATTCATAATTCCGATGCCGCCGACCAAAAGCGAAATGCTTGCAATTCCTCCAAGTACCATCGACATAATGGATTCTATTTGATTAAACGCGGATAAAATATCACCCATATTAAAGATAAAGAAGCCCGCATCGGTTTCACCGTCGGGATAAGTAAACGGTTTGACCCGAGCGCTCAGGAAACGGTTGATTGCAGCCATCGCTTCCTCTGCACTGTGCATCGAATCGGATTTTACACCGAACTCGTTAACGGAATTTTGTCCGTTCAACCGCATCCCGACAGAAAGAGGAATGTAAATCGTGTTGTCCTTGGAGTCCATTGAAAACTCGCCCTTTTCGAGTAAGACCCCGATGATTTCAAAGGATCTCCCATACATGTCAAAAGAGTATCCGACAACATTTGAGTGCCCGAAAAGTCCCTCAGCAACCTTGCTTCCGATGACCGCCACATAAAGACGGGACGTATTATCATTCTCGGAAATGAATCTGCCGGAGAGGATTTCCAGATTGCTGACCTTCATACTGTTATTCGTAACGGATATAACGTCCGCATCAAATGCGTTCCCCTGAGCGGTCGCTTTTTTTTGCCCGATGGTATACTCGGGAGCGACCAGCGCGATGCTTTCCTCATTTTCGAGCGATTTCAGATCATTTGCGGATATATACACATCGGAGGAACGGTAAATGCTAACGATGATTTTGTTTCCGCCGATATTCTCGATTTCTTCGGTCATGGCTCCGGTTGCCCCTTGGACGATACTGATCAGGAGTGTGACGGAAAGCACACCGATGATGATTCCAAGCATAGTCAGGAAGGTGCGTAACTTATTTCCGGCGATTGCCGCAAAAGCCATTTTTATCGCTTGCGTTAATTTCATTTTTCGCCCTCCCGGGTCACCGAAGAACCGATTTTTTCGGAAGCGGTATCGGACACGATTCTTCCGTCGACCAGAAGCACGCTTCTGGATGTTGTCGTTGCGATTTCGGTGTTGTGCGTGATGAGAAGTATTGTATTCCCGGAGTGATGAAGCTCGTCAAAAAGCCGCATGATCTCTTCGCTTGTCCTCGAATCAAGGTTTCCGGTCGGCTCATCCGCGAGAATCAGGGAGGGCTTGCCCGAAAGGGCACGGGCGATTGCGACACGTTGTTGCTGACCGCCAGATAATTGATTGGGGCGGTGGTGCATGCGGTCCGTCAGACCGACGCGCTCCAATGCCGCCATCGTCATTTCGCGACGTTTGGAGAACCCGATTCCCTGGTAGATTAACGGGAGCTCGACGTTTTCGTACGCTGTCAGTTTGGAGATCAGATTGAACTGCTGAAAAACAAATCCGATTTCCCGATTACGAAGCGTTGCCATTTGGCGATCGGTATAATCGGATACTTCTTTTCCCCGGAGAAAATAGGAGCCCTCATCCGCGGTGTCCAGACACCCGATGATATTCATCAGGGTGGACTTGCCGCTTCCGGACGCCCCAACCACGGCGATATACTCATGTTCTTCGATGAGAAGTGAAACATGATCAACCGCGCGGACAACTTCTCCGCCCAAACGATAGGTTTTGCATACATTTTCAAGTCGGATCATAGATATCCTCGTTTATCAGATAGTTGGTAATTAACGGTTCTTATTCGAAGAAGAAACGGCCGAAACTCTCTTCCTCCGAAGGGATAATGATGATGTCACCTTCCTTAAGACCGGACAGTACCTCGGTCATCAAGCCGTTGCTCAGCCCTACGGTAATCTCTACTTCTCTTCCCGGATCCGGGGTTTTTCCTTTTTCATCCGCCGATTCCGTGACGAGAACATATCTTTTCCCGTCAATAATCTGTATCGCTTCCGAAGGGATCAGCAGGGTTCCCGATCGCTCGGCGGTCAGTATCTCCACACGTGCACTCATACCTGCCTTGATTTCATCGGTTTCGTTTAGCTTGACGTTGACCGGATATCTCGAAAACCCGTCCGCTCCCGAAACGGATTGCGAAATCCGAACGACCGTTCCGGAATATGTTTTTCCTTCCAGAGCCATATAGTAAATTTTGCACGCAAGTCCGATTGAAATATCAGGGATGTTGAGCTCGTCCACATGAATTATCAGTTCCAGATCGGAAGCGATAGACATCGTGGCGACAATCTGGTCTTCCAAGGTTTCCGAACCGGATACGGCGAGGATTTCCGTGATGATACCGTCTTCCGGAGCGGATAATACCCAAAGTTCGGGCTCCGCTCTTTTGCGGGAGAGTTTATCAACCAGGTCCTGACGGGTGTTCAGTAAATCCAGATAACGCTGAGAATGAACGGCCTCCTTAAGGCGGAGCAATGTTGTTCCCATGGAAACTTTCTGATCGATCGATACCGGCACGGAAGAAACGATCCCTGTTTTCGAGATGACGTAGTAGGGGGTATGCACCTCGACGGGGCCTTTCCCGAGCTCGTTTCCGCCGGAAACATAGACCGTTGCGGTTTCTCCGATTGCATATGAGTGGTCATCAAAGGTGATCTCGATTTCTTCCGAACCGATTGTGACGACCGTTCCTTCCGCGGTTTTGTTACCGATATGCACGGTGACTTTGTCGTTAACGGAAACGGAAGTGACAACGGGGATATGGACAACCATGCGGTCATCGACAGAAATCAGCAGGATACCGTCGAGTGTTGATGAAACGGCGGACAGATCATCCCCTTTTTGAACGAATATTCCCTTGATCTTTCCGGAAACCGGCGAGTAAACCGAGGATGTTTTCCTGGAGGATTCACTTATGATACTCATATCCAGAGATTGAATCTCGTTTTCAAGAGCGAGAATTTCATCGTCGATCCGATCGTTTCGGATGCTTAGGATATCATCGCCCTTTTTCAAAAAATCGCCGCTTTCGATGAATATTTCCTCAACCGTTCCGTTTGCCGGGGCATCAAGTAGAATGGAGTCCGCATACGTAATGGTTCCGCCGGCTTGTACGGTCGTGGAGATATCGCCGGTAATGACGGTCGTTGTGTCTTTGAGAAGTAATTGCTCGGCCTTCAGTTTGCGGGAGAAATTCCATGAGAGATAGCCTGCCACAAAAATGATAAGAAGAATCGAAATAACGATGATTCTTTTTATCCATTTTCGTTTAAGAGGGGACAGAGTCTTTTTATCGGACATAATTAATCGCCTTTCTCGCAATTTATTGAATGAGTAGCGGCGTAAAATGATCTGTGGGAAAACCACCTTTCGATTATATCATGTTCTCGGAACCTATTGACGTGGAATCAATCCGTATATCCGTATTCTTCCTTATGTTGCAAAATCAGTTTCATATTCGGGAGGAACTGGTATAGAATGTGAGAGAAGTAAAATGCTTTTCGAGTCCGTCAACAATCGAAACGGTCCGAATCGGATTGAATATGTAAATAAAAAAGGAGCCTTTATCATGCCCGGTCATCATGAAAAGCGATACAGAAAAACACTTTATATTGTAACTTCCGCCGCGATCGCCGCGATCTATGTCATTCTGACATTGCCGTTCGCGCAAATTGCCTTCGGACCGGTCCAGTTCCGCTTGGCCGAGTGTATGACCGTTCTTCCGATATTGATGCCCGCGGCAATTCCGGGACTGACCATCGGGTGTTTTTTGTCGAATTTACTGAACCCCAATAATCTGGGTCCGATCGATATTATTTTCGGATCGCTTGCGACGCTCCTTGCGGCTGTTTCCACGAGATGGATTTTTGTATCGATGAAAAGGGTGACCGGAATCGCGAAGGACTGGATTGCTCTTTTACCGCCGGTAATTCTGAATGCCCTGATTGTCGGAACATATCTTACCTTCCTTCTGACCACAGGACCGGTTCTCGGAACAGTGATTCTTATGAACATCGGGTACATTGCACTCAGTCAGGCTGTGGTGATCTATCTGATCGGATTCCCGCTTCTACTGTTGTTACGTAAATCGGGAGTCGGGAAGTACCGGGAAGGCACAGGAAAAAAATGACGCACTATTTTTCGGCGAAGCCGGAGACACCATCGGAAAAAAGTCGAATCGAAACGCGAATTCGCGGGATCGATTTTCGCTTCATGACCGATACACAGGTTTTTTCAAAACGACATGTCGATTTCGGGACCAGGCTGATGCTGGAATCCGCAATCACGGAATTGCTTGCCCGGGGAATCGGACGCGGTCGGCTCCTGGATCTCGGATGTGGCTACGGGGTCGTCGGCATTGCGATGAAGCGGGTATTTCCAGCGATGGAGGTCGTGATGACGGATATCAACGAGCGTGCCGTCGCGCTCAGTCGAGAGAATATGAAGCTCAACCGTTGCGAGTTCGTCTCGGTCATCGTGTCGGACGGGTTTTCTTCGATTGAAGGTGATTTTGATGTGATTCTTACGAACCCGCCTGTGCGAGCCGGGAAAAAAACGGTTTTTTCCTTTTTCGACGACTCATATTCTCATCTGAAAGAGGGTGGGCGATTGTATACGGTTCTGCAAAAAAAACAGGGGGCCCCATCCGCGTATAAAAAACTTCAAGAGCTTTTCGGTTCGTGTGAGGTGATTTATAAAGACAGCGGATATCACATCATGAGAGCAATACGTTCGTCCGGTCAAAGCGATGCCTCGGGGGCGAGCCGCTCCTTTGAAAAAAACAAGAGGATGAACCGGGAAGAGGAATGGAGCGAATGATCGGCCGGAAACAAAGAGATCATAAACGATTTGCCTTTCTTGTGATCCTGATTGTATCGGGACTGCTTCTTGCTTCTTCCTGCTCCGAAAAAAAACCCGACCCCGATGATTACCGTTCGTATCTTGGTGATTACTCATACGATTCTTCAATCAGTGCGATGGTGTATGAAGATTTTGACGGTGAGGGTTACGGCATTCTTTACCGTGAGGTTTTGGATTTCACGGGATATGTGACGCATGCGCCATTGCCCGTTCTGGTTTTCTTTTTTTCGCCCCGACTCGGAGACAACGCGGGAACGACGGCACAGGTCGAACAAATTGCTGAGGATTATCATGACGAGTTGATCGTGATTTCGGTCAACGTTACAAAGGAAGCGAATATTGTACGCCACTATTCCGTAGAAGGGGTTCCGGAGTTCGTGATTTTGAAAAGCGGATCGTTGCACGACCGTTTCGGAAGCATGAGCAGAGGGAGCTGGTCACCGGAAGAGTTAAGCCGCTGGATCGAGGATGGGATGAGGTAATGTTCGGAGTCGGTATACGAGTGTTTTTTGGAAAGAAAAGCCGGAAGGGGATTTGAAATATGGGTTACGAATATATAAACGCAATCGGTCAGGACAGCCATCGATTCATACATTCATCGAAACGGGAAGATGGATCGACGGATATCATTCGCGGACAAAAACTCGGAGGAGTATGGATCCCGGATTCTCCCCGGATTGACGCGAACAGCGACGGAGACGTGATACTCCATGCTTTGACCAACGCGGTATCCGGGATTACGGGCGTGAATATTCTCGGGAAAAGGGCGGATCAAATGTGCCTTTCCGAAGGGACAAAGGACAGTGCGGAATACCTGAAGGCGGCAATAACAAATCTCGGAGAGCGACAAATCATCCATGCTTCCATATCTGTGGAATGTAAAACACCGAGGCTCGAATCGCACATTGACGATATTCGGCTCGGTGTTTCCAAGTTGCTTTGTGTGCCCGTTACCTCTGTCGGATTAACCGCAACTTCGGGAGAAGAACTGACGGCGTTCGGCAGAGGCGAAGGGATTATGGTGACCTGTTCGATTACGGTTCGACAGGCTCAAAGGGAGAGTTGACGGATTGATTATCGGGCGGGCTCGAGCTTTCTTCGGAGGACTTCAGGAAGGATTCCGCGATTGCGAAATCTTCCGGTGTCGTAATCTTGATGTTGGAATAGGATCCTTCCACCAGACGAACGTTCGCACCGATGGCCTCTGCCAATGACGTGTCGTCCGTCGCAATTCTTCCCCTTCGCATCGCCGAGGAATACGCTTCCACCAAAATGCTGTAACGGAAAACCTGCGGGGTTTGGATTTCCTGTAAGGTTTCGCGGTCCGGAGTAGAAAGCACGGAACCGGAATCCGATTTGTCCGTCTGCTTGATTGTACTCTTTACCGGTACGGACGCGGCGCAGACTTCATACATGGTCGAAGCCTTAAAGCAACGATCAAGAGTTCCCTGATCAATGAGGCACCGTGCTCCGTCATGGATAAAAACAACATCTTCCTCGCCGGGCGGAAAAGGCAGAGAGGATAAGGCGACAATGCCGTTCCACACCGAATCCTGTCGCGATTCGCCGCCCGGAACGATATCCTTAACAAAAGAGAAATTGTTTTTCTCGCAAATACGTCGGATTTTAAAGATATTCTCTTCCGAAGTAACAACGACGGTTTGCATCGAAAAATTTGTCTTTTTATTCATTCGATTAAGAAATGTATGAAAGGCTCCTAAGGTCCTTTCAATTACGGGTGAACCTACGAGGTCCATAAACAGTTTGTTTTCCGAGTTGCTCATACGGGTCCCGTTCCCGGCGGCGGGAATAATCACAAAAAGACGATTGATTTCGTCTTTTCCCGATCGAAAAGCTGAAATTCTCATAGGGTACCTCTCTTTGCCTTTATCGATCCGAAGAAAATAGAACGTCGATCGCTTCGGATAAAGAATCCACGAAAATAAACTCCGGTAAGGCAATTATAGCATTTTCCGCGGATTTATCACGAGTATTTGATGAGATTTTTTTTGATATCTTCTCAATTATCTGTTTATTTGCGCTCGGAAGAACGCAGTATTGAAAGCCGAGTGATCTTGATTCGATAATCCTTTTTTCTAAAAAATTGACCGGACGTATTTCTCCGGTCAGTCCGACCTCCCCGAAAACGAGTGTATCCGAGCGGATCGGTATGTCCCGGAATGCAGAGTAAACGGCGGTCAAAACGGCAAGATCGGAAGAGCGTTCATCGATTCTGAGCCCGCCGACGACATTGACATATGCATCCGTATTCATTAGCCCCAGGGAAAATTTCTTCTCCAAGATTGCCAACAGCATCCCGAGTCGAACGCGATCCAAGCCCTGAGCCATTCGCTGAGGTACGGAGAACGATGTCGGAGACAGAAGCGCCTGAATTTCCACGAAGACCGAGCGGCTTCCTTCAATCGTTGCGGTAATGACCGAGCCGGGTGCGTTTATCGGGCGACCGGATAAAAGCAGTGAAGAAGCGTCGTCAATCTCTGTCAGTCCCTTATCGGTCATTTCAAAAAATGCGAGCTCGCCGGTCGCTCCGAAGCGATTCTTTACGGCTCGAATCATTCGATACGCACCGGATTCTTCCCCCTCAAAGTAGATGACCGTATCCACCATGTGTTCCAATACCTTGGGTCCCGCCAATGCTCCGTCCTTGGTCACATGGCCGACGATCACAATGGGTATCATCATGCTTTTCGCGATCCGGAGGAGTCCTGCCGTGACCTCTCTGGCCTGGCTTACACTTCCGGGAGCGGAGCTCAGTTCCTCGGAATACAAGGTCTGAATGGAGTCAATTACACATAGGGAGGGCTCATGTTCCCGGATAATCAAGGAAATATCCTCGAATGAAGTGAGCGAACTTAACAATATGGAAGGGGTACGGATGTCGAGACGCTCGGCCCGCATGCGAATTTGCGTTTGAGACTCTTCTCCGGACACATAAAGTATTTTGCCGTCGCGGTGAACGCGATCGCATATCTGAAGCAGAAGCGTCGATTTTCCGATTCCGGGTTCTCCGCCGACCAGAACCAGCGCGCCGCTGACAAAGCCTCCGCCGAGAACACGATCGAATTCGCCGATTCCGGAGGAAAAACGAATCTGATGATCAGAAGAAACCTCCGAAAGTGATCGGACACCCGAATCTCCCGACCAGTTCAAGTGAGCGGACGGTTTTCCGGCCTTATCTCCCGTCGGATGGATCTTTTCCTCTACCAGAGTATTCCACTCTTTGCAGGAAGGGCAGCGTCCCATCCAGCCTTGCGCCTCATAGCCGCAGGAACCGCAGACAAATAAGGTTTTACTTTTGGCCAACTTCTGCCTCCGATCGAAAAACAAATATTCATCGGCTCCAAAGGAATCCGGACATTCATCAGTATATCACGACCACACGAATCGGAATAAACGGATATCGACAAAAGAACGAGAATGATTTTGACGTTTCCTTTTCTGTCATCTTGAAATACAATAAAGATAATTGACCGCTTTCACCCGGCACGAAAGAGGATAAAACCATGCGTAAACCTTGGCTGAAACATTATGATCCCTTAATGAAAGAGACGATTCAGTGTCCCGAGCGAACAATGATTGAGATGCTGGTTCGAACCGCAAAGGTTTTTCCGAACCGCACCGCACTCGTTTTCGAAGGAACGGTCATCTCGTTTACGCAACTGATGGACCGGGTCCGAACGGTTGCGGATCGACTGCTTCATCTGGGGATGAGAAAAGGTGATGTTTTAACCATATGTCTTCCGAATATTCCTCACGCCGTCATCGCCTTTTATGCGGCGAATCAGCTCGGGATTGTCGTCAATATGGTTCACCCCAAAACCCCGCCGGATGAATTGGCCGAATTCATGACGTCCACACGGAGTCGATATATATTCATTCTGAACGCTTTTATGTTTCGCTCTCTGGATGTGATGGACAAGATCGGCGTGGAGAAAATCATCGTATGTCAAATCGGCGACTACTTATCTCCGATAAAGAAGGCTGGTTTTTGGATATCGAAGGGTCACAAAATCCCCCCGACCCCGCAGGGAGAACGTTATGTTTCGTGGTTGTCGTTTTTTGATGCCCCGAAAGAAACCGAAACAAAGAATGAGGATGCCGTGAATCCGGCGGGAATGGGCCCGCATGATCCGGCTGTTTATCTTCACAGCGGAGGAACGACGGGGAATCCGAAGACCATCGTACTTTCTTCGCACAATATGAATTATCTTGCGGTGACCGGCCCGCAAATCGTGAATATCGAGGATCCGTTTGTTACCGGAAAACTGCCGGACGGGCTGTCCATGGCGGCGATCCTTCCGCTTTTTCACGGTTTCGGGCTCTGTATGTGTATGCATACAATGATTTGCAACGGGATAGCGACGATATTAATTCCGATGTTTACGCCCGACTCGCTCGCGAAGGTAATTCTGCGCGAAAAACCCTCGTTCATCGCGGCGGTCCCGACGCTTTTTGAGGGTATGATGAAAAGTAAAATCCTGAAAAAATCTCGTCTTCCGTTTCTTAAAGCATGCTTTTGCGGGGGTGACAATCTATCTGCGGACCTGAAGAAACGCTTTGAATCCTTTATTCGGGAGCGCGGCGCACAGATTTCGCTTCGGGAAGGGTACGGACTTACGGAAACCGTAACGGTCTGTTGCGTTAATCCCGAATTTCAGAGCCGGGAGGGATCCATCGGTCTTCCGCTTCCCGGGTTGGGAATGAAGGTGGTTCACGTCGGAACGCATCAGGAGCTTTCTCCCGGAGGACAGGGTGAGATTTGCGTGAGCGGACCGACGGTTATGTTGGGTTATCTGGATGATGAAGCCGAAACGAATGAGGCAATTCATGTTCACGAGGATGATATTCCCTGGGTGCATACCGGAGATTTCGGGTATATGGACAAAGAAGGATACTTCTATTTTACGCAACGATTGAAGCGAATTATTAAGGTTTCCGGGGTTCCCGTGTTTCCGTCGCAAATCGAATCGGTGATCGAAAGTATTCCGGGCGTGGCATCGGCATGTGCAATCGCGATCCCGGATGACTACAGAATTCATGCCGTGAAAGCGTTTGTCGTCCCGGACCCGGAAGCGCTGAGCTCGGGATTGGATGGACTGAGGGATCGGATTATGGATACGTGCGGTAACAAGCTGATCGCGTACGCGTGTCCGGTCGAAATCGAATTCAGAAAGGATCTTCCCAAAACATTGGTCGGAAAAATCGACTATGTCGTTTTAGAAAAGCAAGAACTCGAAAAAAGAGCGGCAGACAACGCCTGATTTAATCCTACGTTTTCCGGGGCTTTCCGGAGTGCTTTCCAAGGAGCAAAATCCAAATGATTGCCGCCACGGCAATCACTGTGACGGCCAGTCCTCCCTCGGGTCCGAAATTCCCCCCCGTAATCAAAGAGATTGCATCGTCGGAATATCGGGAAGAAAGAATTGCCGCCGGCGCCGCTCCTCCGCTGACACTCAGTCCGAATACATTCCCTTGCGCGAAATTCCAAGCGCTGTGCGCGGCACAGACGGTGAAAATCTCCCCCGTGTGCCAGCTGAGCAATGCGAAGAATGCTGCGATTAAGATCAGATTGATCAATGCAAGTGGTGTGAAACCGATATTTCCCGCATGAAGAAGCCCGAAAAGAAGGGATGTCAGACCGATTCCGCCCGCTTTGCCGAAACGAACCGCAAGTCGGGGCATCATGTATCCGCGCATCATGATTTCTTCGGATGCTCCCTGCGGGATCCACATCAGAATATAAGAGAAAAACAGCGGCAACGAGGACGATGAAAGCGCAAAGCCCTCCATTTTGATTTGACCGGCAAAGAGCAAAATGGCGTAAACTCCGGAGATCATGACCATACCGATCAGAAATCCGCGCAAATACGACAACACGGCCTTTCGGAGTCCACCGGCACCCCGGAGCGGGAGTCCGATTGTCGAAAGCGAATTCTTTTCGATTCCCTTTACCACGAAAATATAGATCAGAACAATAAGAAAATATCCGGCGGTCATTCCGAGAATGAAGGCTTTTTCCTGCATTAACAGTCCGAACAAATCGAAGGAGGTCTGAACGACGGAAGCGATTTCCAATCGCTTTGTCATCGCGGCTACCTTTTCTATGAATACGACGGATTCCTCGCTGCGCAGGAAAAGGCCGGCCGGTATCAGAAGAGCCAGTGGCTGGATGATGGCGAGAAGTAAAAAAGGGAATGAAAAATGATAGGAGATCAATCGCATCGAGCTCTTCAAACGCGTCGCGTGATACCCGAAAATAAGTGCTTTCGGATAGGCAATATAGTTTTTATCCGGATCCGAGAGGCGAGCGCGCTCCCGGAGCTCTTTATAGTCGGTGGTCGCGTCCAAAGTGGTTGTGAAGCGCTCCGTGTGCAAAAGACGAACCGATACAAAGAATAAAACCGCAGTCATAATCAGGCATTCCGTCGAAATAATCAAAAGGTACGCTGCGGAGTATTCACCCATAAAAGCCGCACCCAAACCGAGAAAGTGTCCGAGAAACGGAAGCATGAAGTTCATTGATTCGGTTCCGGATATTTCATTCATGGAGATGACGCAGACGACAAGCATAATCAGGAAAACGGGAAGAAATGTCGTCTGTGCCGCCAGTACCGTTTTATTTAAAATCGATACGACGACAATCAGGGCGGACAGAAAAAGGATCAAAGACGAAATCAGAAGCGTCGAGGAGAGAAGGACGAAAGGATGTCCGATTTGCCCCAATCCGATGACGGAAAGGAGCACAATGCCGAGACAGGGCATTGCTGTTTTGATGAAAATACCGAGTATGTTCCCCATCACGATTTGAGTCTTTGAAACCGGGGTTAGAAGCAGGGCGGAGAATGTCCCGTTTTCTTTTTCGCCCGCGATTGCCGCGACCCCGGATTCCATGGAAATGAAGAGTGCGGCCACAAACAAGATGAGCGGAAGGATCATCTTCGCGACATATGCTTTCGCACCGCCTGCCATGGAAGACAGACTGGAGAGCATACTCCCGTTTTGCCCAAAATGGAATGGGAGTCCGGAAGAAGAGATATAACCGTAACGCTCCGTAAGATAGGCTTCGTAATCGTCAAGAATTTGCTCCGACATCGGATCGTGCGCCTCTTTGAAATCAAAGGTCTCGGTCCTGTAATAGGAAAGAATTTGAGGCCGCATTTCGGGATCGCTTAAAAAGAGGCGATCATCAAATTCGTCCGGGAAAACCAGAGCCATGTATGCCGAGTGTTCTCGAAGCAGGCGGTTTATTCCGACAAAGTCATAATAGGAGTCGGTTTGAACGAACGAAAATGATGGTGTGTCCTCACCATGGGAATCGGAAAGAAAATCGCGAAAAGACTCGGGAGCGTTGGCAACTACGCATCCCGAAACGGAAGAAATAAAAGGCGGAGCGGTTGGATCCGGTTGAAAATCGCCCATGAAGCTCGAAAGGAAAAGGATCGCCGACAGGACGAAAAAAAAGCCGGCAAAGACCGTAAGCATCGACACCTTTGACTTCAGGTGCGAGCTTTTCGAAAGGTTTTTCTTTGCGATGGTCCAAACGATTCCGTTCATGTCTTACTCCCGGTGGTGCTTCTTATAGAGGCTGAGAAATGACTTTTCGAAGCTGCGCTCTCCGGTTCCCGAGATGATTCCGGCGATGTCTCCTTCGGCAACGATTTTTCCGTCGATCATCACCGCGATCTCATCGCACAATGCCTCGGCTACCGAAAAAATATGGGTGGACAAGAGGACTGCATGACCGTTTTTTCCCAATTCGGTCAGGTATTCGGTTACTTGGAAAGCGGTGAGGATATCCAGCCCGTTGGTGGGTTCATCAAAGATGATGACCGGAGGATCATGAATCAGGCTGATGGCAATGGAAATTTTTTGCTTCATCCCGGTTGAAAGCTCCGCGATTTTCTTGTCTGCAAACGGACCGATACCGAAGCGGTCAAAGCTTTCCTCCTTACGCATGGACACCCGCGACGGTTCGAGCTGATAGAGCTTACCGAAAAAATCAAAGAGCTTGTCCGGAGTCGAAAACGGATCCAGGCGAACCTCCGAGGTCAGAAAACCGATTTTACCGTGGATCGCGCGCGCATCGCGCACGGAGTCCATTCCGCAAACGGAAATGCTTCCCGCCGACGGTCGAAGCAAGGTGGAAATCATTTGCATCAGAGTGGTTTTTCCGGCTCCGTTCGGACCGAGGAGTCCGAAGATTCGGTTTTTCTCGACGGTAAAGGACACATCGTCGACGACATTAATGTCTCTTCGGTATTGTTTGCTTACGTGATTCACCTCAATCATTGGATCCTCCTGATTTCCGAAATAGCAGCTTCCGTAGGCGAGAAACGCATTACGGAATACGAGAACATGGCGATGGCCAGCGAAAGATTAATCAGAATGACAACAAGAAATTTCGTGTAGTCCAAAGTTCCGTATAACACATCCCGAATGAGAACCAAGCTTCCGTGAGCGGGGATCAGATATTCTCCCCAAAGTGCTTCCGTGCCCCGAAACAGATGCGCGAAGAATTCTCCGAGAAATAAAACCAGGGGCAACTGGAGGTTCAGCATGACGTCCTGATTTTCAGAAAGGGTCATGGAGACGGAAAAACAAAACGCGGTCATCATCATCGCCGCCGTGACAATGGCTGTAAGCATGACCAAAAGCTCCCCCGGAAAAATCATCAATCCGAACGGTAAAAGAGAATTGGGAGCATCCGAGAAATTCACCCACGAAGACAATATGAACACAATCAACGTAATGATGGATGAAACGGAAGCGACCACAATGACCGCACCGGCTTTTCCCAATACAAGAGAGTGCGATCCTACGGGAGTCAAGGCCAGTTTGGCCAAAAAACCTCTCTGTCGATCCGCAGCGAGCGTGTCTGCCGACAGCGAGTAAACGCAGTAGTAGGTGAGCAGGATCAATACGCCCGGGAGGACACGACCGGCTGCGGGATTTGCGTTACTCCGATGGTCCATCAGCGTTTTATACGGGTTGAGTCGATTCCTGTCAAAAGCACTGCCGCCCCCGAGCGATGAGTACCCCCTGCCGAATTCGGAAAGCAGAAGCCCGGCGAAACGACCGGTAACCTCTTCTTCGATGATCATCGAATTGGTCTGTGAAAGCGTATTGCCTTCATCGTAATAAACAAAGATAAAGGCTGTGCTTCCCGGGGGTCGATCTCCTTCGGACAGACGAAAGTAATACTTACGGACGGCTTCCGAAAAGCTCGGTTGCCCGTTGTCTCCTTCAAAAGGGAACGCCGAAAAGACGGCGAAAACAGATCCGCTCGAGGTTTCTTGCGCGGCAGTTCCGACGCGAACCATTTCCAGGAATTCGGCTCCGTCGATTGACTCGTAACGAACACCGGACATTACGGCTCGGCTGCGGACATGCTCGACAAACGTCTCATCCGGATCCACCAAATAGATGGACCCGCGACCGACGGTTCCGGAAGACAGATAATTGAGAATAAAGGGGAAAGCATAGACGGCGATGAGCAGGACAAGCGACGGAACAAGAAATACGGACATCGCCTGTCTCCAGTTGGTGACAACTCTTCGCAATTCCCAACGAAACAACAAGAGGGTCGCTTTCATCGAATCTCCATTCTTCTTTGATTCACCGACATTATAATTATAGCAGGTGTTGACCCCGAAAAAAGCAGATGATGAACGCGTGGTAAAGAAGCGGAAAGAATCTTGAATCGAATTGCTTTTGTTGTTCGGAATCCTTGAGCGAGAAACGGACCTAAATGTAAATAATGTTTACATTTCATCAGTTTTTTTACGCATGGACGATTCGCGCAAATGACGATATGATATAATATACTCGGTTCAAAAATTGATGCTGTCATTTCTTTTGTACATATTTTGAGAGAGTGAATCGTATCTGGAGGCTTTTATCATGGCAAAAATGACTCGTCTGGCCACGACGGTAACCGCACGATATTTCCCATCCAATGAATTAACGGACGCTTTTTATATGGACGGTCGACTCACGAGCAAACGGGAGACCCGTTCGGCGGATATTACTACGGATAAAGAGGATCGCGGTTTTTTCTTCTCCGTTTTCTCCCATGCAACGATTCCGGGTACAGATTCCAATGCCTTACCTCCGTACGAGCCGGCGCTCCGCAAATTGCTCAATGATGTCAAGGGCGGGCGCAAGACATTGGATGACCAGATCGGAGAAATGGTAAATACGGCCGTATCCGTTACCGGCAGACTCAAGATTCAGGCGGAGAACGCACGTTCTCCGTTTTTCGCGGGCTTTATCGTCAAGGACTCCGAGGCTTTCGCAATCACTCTCGGTAAAGGCCTGACGTTTTTGTATCGGGACGATACTCTTTTTCCGATGACCGCCGCGGATATCAAAATCGACCCGGTCAATACCTCATGTCAGAAGGTTGATCATTTCTATAATTATTGCGCGACCAAGACCGCCACCGCATTGTGTTCCAATATCGCACAGCTTCGGGTGGACGACTGTATTATCGCTTGTAACCGCGAATTATATGATGCTCTCGGTCAGCACGAACTTCTCCGCATTCTGTATGATGCCGAGGATCAGTGTGAGGCTGCCGGAAATGTGATTACCGAGGCATCTGCGAAGATGCCGAATGTCCCGATGCAATTTCTGATTGCATTTGTGGAAAATGTTACCGCTCCCGAAAAGGGTGGGTTCTTCGGCTTCGGCCGCAAGAAGAATCCAAAGGCTCAAGAGCAGGAAGCATATATTCCCGACGATGAGGTACCGGTTACACCCGAACCCGATGCGGTTCTCGTTTCCGCAACGGATACGGAGCCCGATGTCCCGGAGCCGTTGTTTTTCGGGAATGAACCTTCGAATCCTCTGGCTGAACCTCTGGCCGAAAAGCCGGTGGCTCCTGCCGGCCCCGAGGACTCCATTCACATCAACGATGAGGAGATGAAGCCGTTCGGGGAAGCGCCGAAAAAGACCGAGCCGGAAAAGGATGAAGACGGATTGGTTAAACCGGCAGATAAGACCGAAGCCCCGGGAGAACAGAGCGAAAAGTCCGTGGACGAAAAGCCGGCCGCTGAAGATGCCGCGGAGATGAAGACGGAAGAGAAAGTAAAGACGGCACAGAAGGAAGAAATCGCTTCTTCGGAAACCTCGGCCGAGACCGTTTGGGTATCGGATCCGAAGGACGAGAAAGATGTCGGTGATCAGGTTGAGATAAAAGAAGTCACGGATAAAACCGAATCGAAAAAGCAAACAGCAGAGGAAGAGTCGTGGGATTTCATCTCCGCCGTCGCGGGTGAGGATGAATCGCCTGCAACGGAAAGCAAATCGACCGTTGATGATACGGGCGAAGAAACGGAGAACGAAATGGGGAATTTTGATTTCGACGGCAAAGACACTCCTCAGTACATTCCGGATGATGATAACGACGAGGGGACCCCTTTGATGTTTGGAGACGATGAAGCAGTCGAAGGTCCCCAAGAAGAAGAGGAATACACGGAGGAAGATTACGTCTATACCGATTTTTCCGAAGACCAGATTCCTTCGGCGGACGACGGTTACGGGACGGACGGCGTTGCCGCACGAAATGACGGATATTATATTCCGTTTGATTCCGAACAGCCGGTGCAACCGATCGGGACGACAGGGGGAGACATTCCCGAAATGCCGATATACGACGCTCCGAGCTATCAACCTCCGACGTATTTCGATGAGGATTTCTCCGGAACAGGTTACGAGCCGAAAAACTCGTATTCCATGGGTTCTTTTGATATGCCCGAAGAGGACAGTGATGTTCGTCGCGACTATCCTCCGAAGTCATCGAGCGGAGACGGCATGGATTTCTCTTACGGGATGCCGCCTGCCGCCCCTCATTCGGGATCCGGTTATTCATCTCCGAGAGGGAGCGGACCGAGACCGGGAGGACCGCCGAAGCCGCCGCCGAGACCGGGACAGCCAAGGCCTCGTTCCGGTGATCCGTTTGATCAGGATCGCGGATTTGATTACGGGGATACGGACCGTGTTTTCAAGAGAAATTCGCTGTGGATGGTGATTCTCGGAATCGTTTGCGTGATTCTGATTATCGTATTAATTGCTGTAGCGATAAACCAATGCTCCGGAGGAGATCCGCAGGAAACGGATCCGGTTCAGTCATCTCAGCCATCTTCGAGCCAACAACCCGAAACGACAACCACTTCCACGTCGGAAACAGACCCAACACAGCCGACAATCCCGGGGAAGGAACCGATCGGATACTTTGAATTCTCGGCGACGACCGGATACAGGACTTGGTGGGACCTGTTCTATACGGTTTATGATATCGACATTAAGAAGGAAACCGACCCGCGGATTCAGACCATTATTTCGTATAACGAATTAGAATCGGATTATACGCCGCAACCGGGGGACCGGATTATGTTGCCGCCCTCCTCCATGCTGACATCCTCCGACTGATTGAAACGATCATCTGGGGGGTCTCCGTTGTGCCTTCGGGCAACCGAACCTCGCGTTCGGAACAATACGGGGACCCTTTTTTTTATCGATCTAATCGCGAAGACTGGAAAAATGACCGCTTTCCGTATACAATCATATGGATAATTCCGGAAAACCCTGGAGGTGAACAAATGCACAAAAGACTCTTCATACCCGGCCCCGTGGATGTCTTGCCGGAAGTTCTTGATAAAATGACGACTCCGATGATCGGACATCGAACCAAAGATATTTCCGCACTGCAGGAAAGAATCTCCGAAAAACTGAAGCGGGTCATGCGGACGAATAACACGATTCTTCTTTCCTCTTCATCCGGAAGCGGTCTGATGGAGGGAGCCGTGCGATGTTTCACACAGGAAAGAGCTGCCGTTTTTTCCGTCGGAGCCTTCGGTGACCGTTGGTACAAAATGTGTACGGCGAATTCGGTGCCGGCCGATCTCTTTCGTTCGGATCCGGGCGAGCCGACGACACCGGAAATGGTTCGGCAAGCACTCGCAACCGGGAAATACGACATGATCACGATAACGCAAAACGAAACATCTACCGGAATAAGAAATCCGATGCGTGAAATTCACGAGGTTTTATCGGATTATCCGGACGTAATCCTTTGTGTGGATGCGGTCAGTTCAATGGGCGGGGACGACATACCCGTCGACGAACTGGGCATTGATGTTTGTATAACGTCCACCCAGAAATGTCTGGGGCTTCCTCCGGGAATGTCTGTTGCATCCGTGTCGGACCGCGCGATAAAAAAAGCGGAGCGGATACCGAACCGGGGTCTGTATTTTGACTATGTCGAGCTGTACAAATTCGTGAAGGAGAAGCCGTATCAATACCCTTCGACTCCTTCCATTCCGCATATGTTTGCTCTGGACTATCAGCTGGATCGCATATTGAAGGAGGGCCTTGCGGCGAGATACGAAAGACATCTCGCCCTATCATCCCTTGTTTGGGAGTGGGGAAAGAAGAACTGCGCGTTGTTTTCAAATCCTACGTATCTTTCCGTTACGGTAACGTGTTTGAAAAATACTTTCGGCATGGATTTTTCTAAAATCAATGCGGCCATGGGACAAAGAGGCTTCCAACTTTCAAACGGATACGGCGCATTAAAGGACATAACATTCCGGATTGCGCACATGGCGGACATGACCGTAGAAGAAATGAAGAACATGCTCAAGAACTTAGACGAGGTAATCACCGAGCTCAAGAACGGTGACTGAACCGGGAGAAGAAAACAGGAGGAAAAAATGAAAATATTAATTACGGAAAAAATCGCAGCGGATTCAGTTCAATACCTGTTGGACAGGGGATTGCAGGTTGATGAGCGCCTGGGGCTGTCTCAGGCGGAGATTGAGGATATTGTCGAGCCCTATGATGCTCTGATCGTGCGAAGCGTCACGAAGGTCAACAAAGACTTGCTATCCAGAGCAAAAAACATGAAGGTGGTGGGTCGTGCCGGTAACGGAATCGACAATATTGATGTCGCCACTTGCACCGAAAAGGGGATTATTGCGGTTAATACGCCTGAAGCAAACATTATGGCGGCCGGGGAATTGGCGGTCGGTCTTGCGTTTGCGATTTTCAGGAACATCTGCTACGCAAACGAGGCATCGAGAAGAGATGATTTTCGTCGCGGGCGTATGATCGGAAACGAACTGGAAGGAAAGACGGTCGGGATTATCGGACTGGGTCGTATCGGATCGATCGTAGCCAGAAAACTCAAGGGAATCGGCATGGAGGTCATTGCGTATGACCCTTATATTTCGACGGAGAAATTCGAACGGGTCGGCGCAAAAAAATGCCCGACGCTGGAAGAATTACTCGTCGCTTCCGATTTGATTTCATTTCATACACCCAAGACCAAGGAAACATATAACATGATTGACGCGCCCGAATTGGCAAAGTGCAAGAAGGGCGTCCGCATAGTAAACGCCGCCCGTGGAGGATTGGTCAACGAAACGGCATTGTACGAGGCACTGAAGTCGGGACAGGTCGCTTCTGCTGCGATCGATGTTTTTGACAAGGAACCTTCTTATGACAAGGAGCCGGGGGTACAGAAGTATTCGCATCCGCTTCTTGAATTACCGAACTTTGTTTACACGCCCCATCTGGGCGCATCTTCGCACGAGGCCAATCATAATGTCGGAACCGCTGTCACGGAGTTGGTCGCGAAAGCATTGGAGGGGGAGTTGGTCGCCGCAATCAATATGCCGAGCTGCTCCGGAAACATGTCGATACTCAAGCCGTACGCATCCCTTTGCGAGAAGCTCGGGCGTATCTATTTTCAGGCGGAAAAAACACCGGTCAAGAGAATCGAGATCTGTTATCGCGGCGAACTGGCCGATCAGGAGACCGGGGTACTCACTCTTTCGGTTCTGAAAGGTTTTCTTTCCTCGCTATCGTCCGAACGAGTCAGCTTTGTCAATGTCCGGAAGGCGGTCGAGGATCGCGGTATCGAAGTGGTTGAGAGCAAAACGACGCACATTAAAAGATACAATAATTTAGTCAATTTGAAATTTCTGACGGAGGACGATCGTGAATTGAGCCTCAACGGTACGGTGTTCGGAGTCGGGACGGAGGTCCTGGTGACTTTCTTCGGGTACCAGATGAACTTCGAGCTGGCTCCGATGGTTATCGCGATGCAAAACGAGGATGTCCCCGGAATCATCGGAAAGGTCGCAACTCTGCTCGGAGAGCATGACATCAACATTGCGAGCATGCACTGGGGAAGAAAACCGGGCTCCGGAAAAGCACAGTCGTTTATCGCGATTGATCAACCCGTGCCGGAAGAAATGGTCGACTCCTTCACGAGCATTCCCGGAGTACTGCGTTTCACTCAATTGGATTTTACCTGATGATCAGCATAAGGAAGAGAACGAATGCCGGCGCAAAACGCCGGCATTTTTTCGTGTGACCGATACTGCGTTGGAGATTAATTCTGCGACCCGGAGGAAACCCGGACGATGTACAGGTCGTCGGTCGAAAAAACGATATCGCCCATTTTAAGAATCATCGGATCATTTATTGATTCGTATCGGCCTCGCTCCTGATTTCCCACAATGATGAACCGGACCTGATATTGATTGATATAGGAACGAACCAGGTGTTCATCTTCGGAGGTATAGATCGTATCAACCGCCAAATGGCGCGGCCAGATGATATCCTCCCAAAGACTGCGCTTTTGGGGGTTCTGAACGAGTTCTTCGGCTTCCTCGTCCCAAATTCCTTGAAAACGCCAGAGCCATTCGTGCGTATACCAGCCGAAAATCGTCGGAAGTCCCGTGTAGGCGGACACGACGCAGGAGTCCGTATAACTCCATCCGTACGCCTCACAGATGACATGTGAGCCGACGACATTCTCATTCAGATAATCTATGGCTCGTGCATAGGAGAGCATACTGTTCTGCCCGTCGGGGAGATGAGGACTCATTCGGAATCGAAGAGCGTGTGTTCCGTTGAGTCCTTGATAACGATCCATGCTGATCTCGCCGGTTCTTTGCCGAACGGAGACGCTCGGGTAGTGACCGGGAACAAAAAGAAGAAGAGCAAGGATCAACGAAAGAAAGATAAAAGCACCGGAACGACTCCCGTTCTTTTTCGTGTGCATCATGATTCGGAAAAGGGCGTAACCGAGAACCAGAGAAAGCAGAATAAACGCGGCGAAGGTAAATTTGAACATCGTGTTGGTGCGATCGTAATCCCCGTGATAGATATCCCGAACAAAGATAATTTCAGGGGCAAGAAGCATCAGAATACCGACGACGGCGACACCGCACATAAAGATATCGGAGCGGTTGCGCGTCCCCAGAAATCGGGAAACCGGATCTCGGAAAAGAGCGGAATCCCGTAAAGAAATGTATTCCGGTTTTCGTTTGGCTCGCTTGGGAGCAAGAGGCGATCCGTCACAGATGACCGCGATAATCAGTAATAGGGCAAACAGAAGATGTACGAACCAGACAATAAAAAACTGATACGGAGCGGTTCGGATTTTAACCAGACCGATTGCGTTGGAAATCATTTCGAATTGTGACTGGAAGGGAAGAGAGAGAATGTGCGCCGAGGTAAAAAGAAACGACATGCCCATGCCCGTCCGGGTCAATGTCGAAGGCAGAAGGATGGCACCGAGCGCACATACAATAAAAACCGGAACCTGAACGGCGGCGTGTACTGTCGCTTGGGATGAAAAACGAAGGTAAAAACCCAAAATCAGGCTGATCTGCATCATGAATGCGATGCTTCCCGCAAATGAGAATTTTGAGGAGAGCGAGTGGTAGATGAACAGCGCCATCGATGAAAAAACAAAATAGATCAGAAAATCCCAGTAATTGCACATCGTACAAAGGCAAAGAAGAACGGAGGTCAGAATGATTTCCGGGACCAAAAGGCGTTTAAACTCATACGTGATTGCATCTTTCCAAGCATCCTTCCGCGAGCCGTCACCGGAAAACAGTAACCGGGATCCGCCCCGATCCGCGGCCCGGTTGCGATGGACCAAGACGAACAAAACCGCGATGATCAAAAGAACGATCATCATCGAAACGACATGGGCATGCAGGTCTCCGATCAGATAGGAATAAAAAGGGAACTCGTGAATCGTATAGTCTCCGTGTCGAATTACCTCACCGGCATCGCTGATTATTTTAACGTCGGGATTGTGTCCGATATAGCGGGTTGAGTTCGGATAGAAGAAATGATCGGTCGAACCGATTTTTGCACCCAGTTTCTCGAAAAACGGGAGGATTCGATTCCCGATGCTTTTCTCATCATAAAAGAAGGAATGGGCGTTTCCCATAACGACAACGGCGAGTCCGGACAGCAGGCCGACGGGATAGCGAAGAAACGAAGGGGATTTCAGTCCGTTTTTGATCGCACCCTCATAACTCATGGTGCCGATGGAAAAGGCCATTGAGAAGGGAAGAGCGATACTCGTACACATCGAAAGAACATACGCGGTGCCCGGAACGATCCGGTTCAGTTTGGTAAGAAACGCATAGATGTATTGCCCGTAATAATAATAATTGATGCTTTCGCCCGCAAGCCAGGGGTCCGGTGCGGGTAAAGTCTCTGTCCTCAAAAGAGAGTTCAGAAAAGCGAAATCCATGAATTTTTCTTCACCGTTGATTTCGGGAAATATTCCTTTGACAAAGCACAGAATCAGCAGAAAAGATGCAAATAAAACTTCACTTCCGATCATTTCATATACATTATCCGGTTTTGAAAGATTATCCAGGGCCTCTTTTCGGAGGCGAGGAATCGACCATGATATCGCCGCCGTAAAAAACAAGCTCAGAATTACAAATAACCGGGAAAACGGAATGATGCGAAGATAGCAAAAGGTCCACAGAAAGAAAGAGGCAAGAAGGATTCCGAGTGCCTTCGAAAAGCCGTATCCCTTGGAGCGAAAGCCGGAAAAAAGCCACGAAGCGATCGGGAAAGCCGCCAGCCCAAAGATAAAAAGCGTCAGCCACCAAAGAAAAAATGAGAGGGCATCATCGGCCCCGTTTTTTGAAAGGAATAGAAAGGAAAACAGGAAAACATAAATGGGCAAAAGCATTGCGAGAACAATCGGCATTGTTTCGACGCGAACCCTCGCCTTGGTTTTTTTGGCGGCCATATTTCCTCCTTGTGATGCGCATGTTGTGTTTACAGAGCAATATCGCCGCGGCGTTAAATCCCGTTTGTTTCACAGCGATCAGTAGATCCGTTCAATCACCGTTCCGGTGCCCGGAAGAGACCTTCCGGAAATGGATTCTTCAATCATCTTGACGGTTTCGCCGGCCAGTGCGATGGTCGGATCCATTCGGTATTCCGAAGATACGACGTTGTCTCCGACCATCGCAAGACTGCTCAAAAACAGACCCGGAAGCGGAGAAGTAAGCGGAAGTTCCGGAACGGATGTGGGTAAAGCATACCGGGTACGCGTCAATCGCCATGTTTTGATATCGCTTCGAACCAGCGAGGGGCTCAGCTTCTGTAAAGACTTGAAAAAAGCTTTGAAAACATCGGCATCGGATTGCGTCCACATCGGATGCGAAGTATGGAATGAACCGGATAGATAAAGGATATGCCCCCCGTATCTTCGCTCACCCACCAAATTGGTGTGCTGGATAATACGCTGAAACGGATAATCGTCTCCGAACGGCCGGGAAAAGCACCCGGTGAACGGGCTTTTCATCACCAGAAGGAGACTCATATTCGCTTTGTACGTGATATCCATCAGCGGGTCGCGAAAATCGGTCGGCAGATCCAGATTGTGGGTGATATGCGCAAGATTACGACAGGATCCGGTAAAAAGGACGACATCGGAGTCCAGCACGATCGTCGTACAGTCCGAAAGAACGCAGGAGACACGATACTGTCGTTTCTCATCCTCGGACACATCAATGTCCATAACGGTATATCCGTAGTAAATGATTCCGCCCTGGTCGGTAATCTCCTGAGAAAGAGCGCTGATCAACGAATGAAAACCTTTTTCGGGATACCCGAGTTTTTTTCTTCCGGCTCTTCCGTACCAGTAGGAATCATGCCAGGAGATATCCTCGTGAAGACCGAGTTCCTTCAGAAGAGCGAGGACATTGCGGTCGTTTTTTCGGATATGATGCGGCAGTAATTCAATATACTCGTGACCGATACGGACCGAGGAAAGCATTCCGCCCGGTGTTGAATGCTGCTCGACCACCTGAACGCGAAATCCGCGCTGTGCGAGCTTTCTGGCGCATACCAGACCGGTCAGGCCGGCTCCGACAATACATATGGACGGGCGGTTGGGCATTATCGGTCCTCCTTTACGCGATTACGAATCATCTTGGCTTCCATATAGTATCTTTTTTCCTGAGCATGACCCATCGAAAAGGTTTTTCGCGGGAAAACGATTGATTTTGATAAAGAAGCGAAAAATGATTTTTTGGAAACGGCCGGCAGGATAAATCCGGTTGCCTCCGATCCGGAAAGCTTATACACGGAGGACTCTCCATGGATATAATCGACTCGTACACCGGAGATTTCTTCGGTAATCTTGTCCAGGAAAGCCTGCAGGGATCCGGCCGCGAGGGGATGCGGAGGATCTGTGAGGGTCGCAACGTAGGAATCCTCGCCGTTGGTTACAAGGAATGTCCGGGATGTGTCGGAGAGGTCCGGTTGTTGTCCTCGCGGTACGGGACCGAGCGTCAACCCGCTGTCCCGATAGTAATCACGAGCGTACGCGACGAACGCATCTATGGAAAGGCCGAAAGCGACCCGGTGAATCGGTTCGAAATCGAGGCCTTTGTCGTGGATGTTAACCACCTCAACGAGCGCAAAGCGTGCCGGATGACAGGATCTTTCATTCCCGGGGATATCCGAGCGGATCATTTCCCAATGTGTTTTTGCCGTTGCTAAAGAATGGTTTCCGTCACCGACGGCAAAAAGAAAACCGTCCTCGGAACGCTCCAGCAGATTGCGAAGCGCCGTGATGATTGAAACGGCAACTTTTGATGTTTCCGGACAGAAAAAACCCGTAACGTGACCCCCGTCCTGCATCAGAGGAGTATCATAAACCGGAACATTTTCCGATAATGCATCCAAGGCGGGTTCTATCACTGTTCGCCCGGGGTCATCAATCAATACCATGACGTGCGGGATTTCAATGCTCGCATCTCTGCGGATTCGAAGGCGCGGCGGGATTCTGGAAAGAACGGTTCCCTCGGTTGCCCGAATCGGCTCCCGGGTACCGGGTGTAAAATCATAGCGCTCCAGGTCAAGTGCGAGCATCAGACCTTTTCGGGAGGGCGCGTACGCGGTCTTACGGTCGACGAGGATAAATCCCGGAGGCAAGGGTTGCAGACGTTTCTCGGACAGGTAATGATCGATTGAAGCGTTAACTCCGGCAATTTTCTCATCGAGCCTGCTGTCGGACAGGGTTTCGAGAAAAACCTCCGGAAGGACCATCCGAAGCGTCGAAGGTGCGTCGCCGACGATTCTTTCCGTATCATTCCAATATTCCGGCTCCGAAGTATACTGATCACACGCAATGACCGACCAACGAAAAAGATCGGTTCCGGGTGCGGGAAGAAGGATTTCCGGGACAGCGACGGGAAGGATCGGATCCGGATAAAAAGCCATGAAAAAACCTCATAATATCAATAGAATTCAACGGTTATTGTACCACAGAAATCATGGCTTCTGCATGTCCGAAAGGTCAGAATTTTTCGATGTAAGAGAAATGATTCAAAAAATTAATCAGTCCCGCGAAGCGATGCGCACTCTGTCAATCAAAAGAAAAAAGACGATGAAACCGACCAGATATAACAACGCGCCCAGCGGAATCAGGGACAGAGAAATTCGCTCGGAAACTGCGGCGACCAGCAGGGGTAGTACGGTATACCCGATATTGGCCATGCCGAGCTGATATCCGATCGCGGTTGCGGACAAAGAACCGAATCGCAAGGGAGTATCCTGCATGACGCACGGAAACATCGGAGCGAAGCCCAACCCGATCAACGCCAATCCGATCGGGCACAGAACGGTCGTCGAAATCGGAAAGACCAGCAGAACCAAACCCAGAAGGCTAATGACGATACCCGACTTAATTGCAAAGCTGGTTCCGATTTTCTCGACAAAGGATCCGAACAAGATCCGGCCGGCGGTGATAGAACCGTAAAAAATTGCGACCCACAGGCCTGCACTTTCTGTGGAAACGCCCCGGAAATCGCGAAGATAAGTCGCGCTCCAAAAGCCGACTGTCGCCTCGGCTCCGACGTAAAAGAAAAAGGTTAGCATAGACGCAAAAAGACCGTGTTGTCTGAATATCAAAAGAAAACCGGTAATAAATCGCGCGAAAAACGAAGGCTTTGGTTTTTTTTCTTCGGGTTCTATAGAATCATTTATTTCGGAGGTCATCGGAGTCTGCGGTTCAATCGATTGTTCATCGGTCTTCGACCGCTTGCCTTCGACTTTGTTCCACTCCGGGAGCGTAAAATAAAACAGGACGGCCAGACCCAGTTGAATGACGGCTACAATCAGAAAGCCGTTGCTCCATCGGTTCGTCCATAAAATCGAATAGGTCATGATGATCGGTCCGATCGAAGCTCCGATTCCCCAGAAAGCGTGAAGCCAGTTCATGTGTCGGGAGGTCAGATGCTTGGACACAAAATGATTGAGTGCGGAATCGACGCCGCCGGCACCGATGCCGTGCGGGATACTAAATAGGATCATGACCGGAAAAACCCAGGCGACGGAAAACCCGAAAATGGCGATACCGGTGAGCATACAGCTGAACAAGACCATTTTACCGGTGCCGATTCGTTTGAGAATATGACCGCTCGAAAAGGAAGAGACGGTCGCGCCGGCTGTTCCGAGAATGCTCAGAAAACCGGCAGCAGTCATGGGAAGCATGAATTGAGTCCGTATATCCGGCCACGCAACACCCATCAGACCGTCGGGAAGCCCTAAGCTGATATATGCGAGGTAAATGATAAGCAAAAGTAAAGAAGACACCATAATCCTTCGAGCCCTCGGTAGATCATTGCGGATCATCGGACGAAACGATTTTCCATTGAATTATGGATGGATAAATCCAACTCGTCAAGGACAAATGTCCTTGACGAGTTGGAGGGAGACGGAGTATTTTTCCGAAAGGACTTTGTCTGTACTACATAAGGTACAGATACTTGTGTTATGATAAATATAAGTGAAAAAACACGCGAGGTTACGGGAGGCCGTTATGGCGGGAAACGAGCGTTCAAGAACCAAAACAATGCATATCCTTAAGCTTTTATATAAACGTGCCGACGATGAGCGCGGGGTGACGATGGCGGAAATCCTTTCTTATTTGGAGGCGAACGGAGTCACCGCAGAACGAAAATCGATTTATCGTGACATTGCGATGCTGCGTGAGTGCGGGATCGAGATTGAAAAAAACGCACGAAAACCGGTGGAGTATTGCCTGATGAACCGCACCTTTGATATCGCCGAATTGAGGCTTCTGGCCGATGCGGTTCAGTCGGCCAATTTTATCTCCGAGTCTATGACCGAGAACTTGCTTCGGAAAATCGAGACGCTGGCCAGCACGCGAAGCGCGAATATCATTAAAAGGCAGGTCCATTTTTCCGGCAGAGTAAAGACACAGAACGAGCATGTTCGGTATACGACGGCAACGATACAGGAAGCTGTTCACGAAGGGCGCAGAATCCGCTTCAAATACATCGATTTTGATCTAAGCAAGGGAACCCGCCCGCGCCGGGGCGGTTCGGAGTATGAAGTCAGTCCGTACGCACTTGTGTGGAACGATGATAATTATTATTTGGTCGGTTATTATGAACGTCGCGAGCAAATCAGTATTTTTCGGGTGGATCGAATCAAGTCGGTCGAAATGACCTGTATCCCGGTTGCTCCCCAGCCCAAGGGATTCCGTTTGGCGGACTTTATCGAGACGAAATTCGGTATGTACGACGGTGAGCGTGTCGGACTGGATCTGCGGTTCGCGAACGAACTGATTAACCCGGTACTGGACCGTTTCGGCATGAAGACACCGATTGCAAGAGACGGGGAGGAGCACTTTATCGCACACGTCGAGGCATCGATCAGTCCGGTGTTCTTTTCATGGATCTTCCAGTTCGGAGATCGCGCTCAAATCATCATGCCCGAACGGATTGCACAGGAATACGTTACATTTCTCCGATCGGCGCTTGCAGCTATGCGGCAAACGGAGCAGTAGGCGTATGGACCGACTTTTGTTGCTCAACGACGACGATTCATGTACAATCTACTATTAGCTAAAAGCATTAATGCGGGCGATCCCGCAAGCTTTTCGCGAATCGTACAAAGGATCGGAGCAGGATATGAAACCGTTGGGTCTAAATGAAATCCGCGAGAAGTATTTATCGTTTTTTGAGGAGAAGGGACATCTTCGTCTTCCCTCGTTTCCGCTTGTACCGCTCAATGATCCGTCCGTTCTTTTGATTAATGCCGGAATGACTCCGATGAAACCTTATTTTACGGGGACACAGACGCCGCCGTCTCTCCGGGTTACCACCTGTCAAAAATGTATTCGCACACCGGATATTGATCATGTCGGGAAGACATCCCGGCACGGGACATATTTTGAGATGCTCGGGAACTTTTCGTTCGGCGATTATTTCAAGAAGGAAGCGATTCCGTGGGCATGGGAACTCCTGACCGGGGTGATGGAAATGCCTCCGGAGAAGCTTTATCCGTCGGTATTTGAGGAGGACGAAGAGGCCTTTACCATCTGGCGCGACGACGTCGGGATACCGGAAGACCGGATCACCCGCCTCGGCAAGGAGGATAATTTCTGGGAGCACGGCATAGGACCGTGCGGTCCCTGTTCGGAAATTTATTTCGATCGCGGTGCGGAGAAGGGTTGCGGATCTCCGGACTGCAAGCCCGGATGCTCCTGCGACCGATTTGTTGAGCTTTGGAATCTCGTATTTACCCAGTTCAATAAAGAGGAAGACGGGACCTATACTCCGCTTGCCAAGAAAAACATTGACACCGGGGGCGGCCTTGAGCGCTGGGCCTGCGTCATGCAGGGCGTCGATAACCTTTTTGAGGTGGACACGGTTCGAAGCATACTCGATACCGTCTGTGCGAAGGCCGGGCTCCGGTACGGCACCGACTATAAATCGGACATCGCGATCCGCGTGATCACCGATCATGCGCGCTCATCAACGATGATGATCTCGGACGGAGTCCTCCCTTCCAATGAAGGCCGGGGCTATGTTTTGCGTCGTCTGATGCGCAGAGCGTCGAGGTTCGGGCGCATGCTCGGGATTAAGGATCTCTTCCTTTGCGATATCGCCGAAGCGGTGATCGGGCAGAATAAGGAGGCATACCCGGCGCTTCTCGAGAAGCGGACCTACATTCTTGCGGTGATCCGTAATGAAGAAGAGGCGTTCGGAAGAACGATCGAACAAGGGTCGACGATCCTGAAGGAAATGATCGACGAGGCAAAAGCGAACGGAGCTTCCGCACTGAGCGGGGAGCAGGTATTCCGTCTTCACGATACCTACGGGTTCCCTCTGGACCTGACACGGGAGATCGCGACCGACGCGGATCTCGCTGTCGACGAGAACGGATTTCAGGAGTGCATGAAGCGGCAAAAAGAGACCGCGCGGGCGGCGACGAAGGCAAAGACCGACACCGCTTGGGGCGGAAAAGTACTGCCGGAAGAATACATCAAAGATACCCGGGCAACCGAATTTACCGGCTACGAACACATGATCTCCGACGGAGATCTTCGCTATCTTCTCAAGGAAGACGAAGAGGGAGCGCTTCGGATCGTACCGGAGGCGTTTGAGGGAGACCGCGTTCTTGCCGTGTTTGATTCCACGCCGTTTTACGCTACGTCGGGCGGTCAGATGACCGATACGGGAGAAGCGGAGTCCGGAAGCGGAAGAATGGAGATTCTGTCTGTCGACAAGGATGATCTCGGAAAGTTCATGCATACGGCTCGGGTGGTGTCCGGAACCGTATCCGTCGGACAGAAACTGGAACTTCGGGTCGACCGGGAGCGAAGGCTCTCGACCGCGAGAAATCATACGTCGACGCACCTTTTACAGAAGGCCTTGCGCACGGTTCTCGGTGATCATGTCGAACAATCCGGTTCGATGGTATCCGCCGATCGTCTGCGCTTTGACTTCACTCATTTTAAGGCGATGACCGGGGAAGAGATTGACCGGGTCGAGAAGATGATTAATGAGGCGATTTTGGAGGCGATGCCGGTCACCACCCGCGTCATGAGCCAGACCGAGGCCCGATCGCTCGGCGCGATGGCGCTTTTCGGAGAAAAATACACGGACAAGGTCCGCGTCATTACCGTCGGAGACGAGAAGGCGGCCTACTCTATGGAATTGTGCGGAGGTACGCACCTTACCAATACCGCGCAGGCCGCTCAACTTCGGATCCTTTCCGAGGCGGGCATCGCTTCGGGCGTCCGCAGAATCGAAGCGGTCACGGGAAAAGCGGCGTATCTTCTCGCGATTGAAGACGCACGCGTTCTTCGCGAGTGTTGTGACATCTATAAGGTCGGTAAGGATCAGGTGGTCCGAAAAATTAAAGGATCAATCGACGAAGTCAAGTCGCTCGAAAAGCAAATGGAACAAATCCGGGCACAGAACGCGTGCGACGCGGCCGGGGAGCTCGCGGAGAAAGCCGAGATCCTGAACGGCGTTTCAGTTGTCATTGCGGAGGTATCCGCGGAGAGTCCCGATGAATTAAGAGAAACCTCGGATCGCATTCGGGATCGCTTGCCTTGCGGAGTCGTCGTTCTGGCCGCCAGAACCGGCGATAAACTGTTCTTTTCCGCCATGGCCTCCGAAAGTGCCGTCAAGATGGGCGTTCATGCCGGTGAAATCATCCGCGCGACCGCCAAGGCGGCGGGCGGAGGGGGCGGAGGACGCCCGGATATGGCTCAGGCCGGCGGACGAAATGTAGAATTACTGCCGGACGCGCTCAAGGCGGCGCGGGATACGGTTGTGATTCAACTTAATGAGAAATAGTTTGTCGAAAGGAGTCGAAAATGTGCATTTTTTGTAAGATCGCTCAAAAAGAAATCCCTGCGACGATCGTTTTCGAGAACGATGACGTGATTTGTTTTAACGACATCCACCCGGCGGCGCCGGTTCATGTCCTGATCGTTCCGAAGAAACACTATGAAGACGCATTGGATCTGACGGCTTCCGGGGATGCCGAGAAGGTCTTGGGATCCGTTTTTCGAGCGGCGGCGAAAGTCGCCGAATTGACCGGTACACAGGACGGGTTCCGGCTGATCAACAACTGTCGCGAAAAGGGAGGCCAGACCGTCATGCACGTTCATTTTCACCTGATCGGCGGCGCAACATTGAGCGAGAAAATCATCTGAGGAGAACCGCGTAAGCATGTCGATTTCTTATAAATGCCCCCCCCGGTTACTTTTTCTGATTTATCAGGCAAAGTGATTGCCGCTATTGAAGACATTGGCCGGAGTACTGATCGCCTATGCGGCGGGTCCTTTGCTCGTGATCTATCTTGTCCGAAAGGCCGTTCTTGAGCACAAGGGCATTACCGAAGTGAATTGGCGTACGTATCTGAATGACCCTCTTAATAACGATTTTTGTTCGCAACCGTCCGATATCGAACCGGACGATCAGGATTACTGGAAAACGCAGGAGATTATCGCACGTAAAAGAGCGGAACAGGGCGGCGGCTTGGAATATGCCGTTAACAGAAAAGCGCTCGATCCCGATACCGTTGTTTCCATATTGAACGGGACGGCGGATCACGAAGTTAAAGACACACACATTCCGGAGGGAGATCCGCTCGAAGGCCTCCCCGAATACGATCCGAACGGACCGAATCCGTTCGGATGAGGTTGATCGCCGGTTCGAGGCGACATGAATCGATTTATGGTAATCACAGATCAAAAACCGCCGCTCCGGCGATTTTTTTTGATATTGTTAAGGTTTGTAAAAAAGTCTTGCGCCTCGATTATTATGAACTATAATAATAGTATGTCAACCTGAACTCCCGGAGGAAATAGAATGCGGAGAATTATCGAGCGGATTGTTATCGTTTTTATACTCGCGCTATTGCTGGTTGCATCCGCCTGTACTGTGGAATTTGTTCAAAAGCCGTCCGGAACAGAGACGGAGGTTACAGATATAACGACAACGGAAACGAGTGTAAATCCGACCGTAACGCCGACACGCAAGCCCACTCCGACGCCAAAGCCCACCGCGACACCCAAGCCGACGGCGACTCCGACTCCGGAACCGGAGCCGGATCCCTTGGAGGGTTACTCTTTGCAGGAAGGATATCTTTTAAGGGATGTGTCTGCCGAAGATGCCGAAGGGAAGATTAAACTTCTGAAGGCCGGAAGCCTGATTTGCATTTTCAGCAAAGAAGAGGGAATCATTGATGAGAGCAGTCGATTCTTTTTGACCGATTATTACTCTGCAAGTAGTACGGACAGCCCCGACGATGAAGTCTTTTTCGAAATCTCCCGGAATCGAATCGGCGCGATTTGTTTTTCGGGCATACCGGAGCACGAGCTATTCGGAACCCGGGAGACGGTCGAACTGGATAAGCGAAAAGTGGTCGAGATTGAGCCCGGAACGCAAGTCAAGCGGATTTCGGAGACGGAGCGCTATGTGATGCGGGTCGACTGGGATCGGGACGGATACGAAGACGAGGTAGCTTTTGAAATAATAGATGAGAGATATTCTGCGGAAGTGATTTGTTATTATAAAAGCGGTAAGGACGGAAGTTCGATCCGTGTCCGAATTATGCCGGATCTCGAACAGGAATTTGATGATTATGCTGTTTCTGCCGAGACTTTGCTACTGACGCAAAAACCAAACGGTGCTTATGTGGTGATTATTTGTGCAGATTTACACTCATTTATGCCCTGGGCGATGTCCATGCAATCTTGGGCGGTGTCGTATGGTACAGAACAGGTTTTCGCGAAGAAGGACATTAGCGGACTTTTCGAGTATCAGGACGGAGTACTGTATCAAGGCGATGATGGACGTTTTTTTGCGTGGCACACGAAAACGAAAACCGCGGTTCAACTCAACAATGATCTTTCCTTGGAATATCTTTCGGGTACGCATTACTTTCTAAACTACTGGGATCCGATAACCTATTTGCTAATGGACACGGAAGTTCAAATGAAGAAGGATACCCGGTATGTTCCGGAAAGCTTACCGGCGGGGACGTTCATCATCCCGGATCGAATGGAAGTGAATTCATCCGGTGAAGGGTTCTTCTATTTTAGTCTCATGGACGGGCGCCGTGCCAGGTTACATATGGAAACCTCTGAAGGAACCGAATATTTTGGCGAAAAATCTTATGATGAAGTGTTTTACTTCATGGTTTGCGGATGAGTGATTACACCCGGTAAACAATTAAAACGGATTATCGGATTCGAAAAAAAAGCAGGGAGGAATCGACAAATGAACAGAAAAAATATGATCGCGACGGCGGCGCTTCTTCTGTTTCTGTCGATGATTTTCTCCGCGTGTGCCCTGAACGTAAAGTCGATTCGAAAACCCTCTGAAACGACGGAGGAAATTGAAAATGTGCCGACTTCGGTACCGACTTTAGCACCGACTTTGACACCGACGACGAAACCGACTGCGACGCCGACGCGCAAACCCACTGCGACACCCAAGCCGACTCTAACGCCGACCCCGACGATTGATCCGGCTGAGGCGGAGATTTCCTTCGCAGATCAGAATGCCGAAAAAGCCTTTCTTTTGGCGGATGTTAACGCGAAGGACTTCTACGGACAGCCGGTCGAACTCAAAGTCGGTCAAGTGATATGGATCTACACCCCCGAGAATGAAACGACCGACGAAACGAGCCGCTTTTTTCTGCCGATCGCAGAAGAAATAACAGATGAATATCCGAGTGAGAATGTAAAGGCTTCCCGGGAATTGTTTTTCGATATGTCCGAAAATCGTTATGGAATGACCTGCTTTTCCGGGTTTCCGGAATATGATCTGTTCGGAACAGAAGCAAACTTGCGCACTAATCTAAAGCGTGTTGTCGAAGTGAAGCCGTGGGAGCAAATAGATCTCATGAGTCAACAGCGATATCTGATGCGTATTGACTGGGATCGGGACGGTTCGAGCGACGAGTTATTTTTGGAGTACGACGGGGTCCGGTACAACGACCCTTTCACTTTAACGATCCGAAGCGGCACGGACGGAAGTTCTTATAGAGAAGCGGATTGTCTCTATGCGGAGATGTTTTGGGATAACTCACCTTACATCGGTTATATTATCCCGGAAAAACTGATTCTGGCTCAGAAACCAAACGGGGACTATGTGCTTCTTATTTGCGAAAACATCTCCACAGTGTATGATGACTCAGAACCGGAGGGTGCTGCAGCGATATACTACAATCCGGATTCGATGTTTTCGGTTCGGGGGATGTACGATGCCTTCGGCTGTGAAGACGAAGTTTTGTATGTCTCCGGAAGAAGCGGTTTTTTCTATGGGATCTGGACGACGAAAAGAGCGGTCCGACTCAATGATGACTGGACTTTGGATACCCTCTCAGATACGGTGTATTACCTGAACAGCTGGGGCTCTTACACCTACTCGCGTGAAGATGTGAACATAGAGATCGAAGGGCCTTCCGGATACACCCCCTCCGTCTTGCCTGAGGGAATGGTCATTATCCCCGAAAAAGAAGTCCTGGATTCCGATGGTAAGGGCTATCTTTACGTTCGCCTCGCGGACGGAAGGAAGGCGCGGATCAAGGCAGAGTGCAATTATAAGTATGAATATGGAGAGCGAATCGCGCTTCTCGACGGAAGAGACGACCGCGATCTTTTTCACTATATCGTCGGCGGTTGACGGCGATGTAGGGATAAACCGGCCTTTCGGCCGGGATGTTGGTACCCGGCGAAAAGCGGACACAGAGGATTGATTTGAATCGGAGGACGGGATATGCGTTTTTCAAGATCTCTTCGCAAAATACTTCGGATCTCTTTGACCGCACTGATTGTCCTTTGTATATCATTTTTCCTGAGGTCGGTGAGCGATGAGACGAAGCATCTACCGGAAGATTCGGTTCTGGATCTGGCACGGTTTGATGTTGCGGCCGCAGAAACTGATGAGGGTGAAGACCCGCTTACACAATGGAGTACATGGAATAAATATGAACGTATGCTGAGTCAGGACATCGCGGTGAAAGATGTCGACGGCGGGATGGTGCCGCTTCGGGCCGGGCAGGTGGTCTTTGTGTACACGCGGGAAGAGTATTGCATCGACGCATCGACTCGCTTCTTTTCGTATAATGAAGAAGAACTGTTTTTTGATCGTGCGTTTAATGAGCCCGGTACATTGCTCCTGTCCGGTATCCCGGCCGATCTGCTTCTGGTCGAACCCGATGCGTACCTTTTCGGGGGTAAGACGGAGATTAACGGTGAGGCGTGGGTTATGCTAAGGGAAGTATCCGAAGATGATCGCGTCATTTACCGGGTGGATTGGGACGGAGATGGGGTGAAGGACGAGGTATTTGTCGAGCCGATTGACGGAATTGCCGTGCGGGTTTTTTTTCGGAACGGAACGAATGGGGATGTTGCCTCGATTGTTTTTGATCACGACTGGGATCACGATCATGAAATCAAAGACTACTACGGTAGCAATCAAGAAACAGAGTATACGGAATATCTGACGGTTTGTTGGAAAGAATTTTATATGCCCCATGATTATTCCGTGCTTTTGTATCAAGACGAATCAAATCGTTATGTCATCATGTTGGGAAAAGATTATTACCGTTTGTCTCCGGGTCAGCTTGCCCCGTATATGGTATTTGTTCACTTTGATCCTGTGTTTGGTCTTTCGGATCACAAAGTGAAAGCCCTTTATGATTATGACGGAAAAGATTTCTATCAATATCGAATCAGTCGATTTCTCGGTGATATCTGGATGACCAGAGAAAAGGTGGCATTAAACGACGACTTCTCAACGGGCAGAATATCGGACTCCATTGATTATTTGAGCGGATGTGTAGGAAATGTTCATACGCTTCGGCCCATCAAAGCGCAAATTCAAGGATCCGGCGGGTTCTATTCTTCGACGATCGACGCAGGAACTGCTATTAAACCCATTCGACTGGAATTGGACGCCAACGGTGAGGGATTCCTTTATGTGCGGCTCTATGACGGAAAAATTGCCAGAATCCGGGCTTCGTTTGATGAAGAAACCAATATCGGAATCATTGACGGAGGTCCTCAGACGGAGGCCATATTGTGTTATCGGGCAGAGTATATTCCTTAGTCCGTTGGACCAAAGGCTAAGAGAAAACGGAAAATGAAGCATTCGGTAACGGGAAGAAGTGTTCATTCGGCAACTATGATAAATGATTTTAGGAGATAGGAAATGAGGAGAAAAGCGCGATATCTATTTATACTGAATTTGTTAATCGTTATGATCGTTTTTTCCTCATGTGCGTTGAAATCAGTAAGACGCCCGATCGAATCGACTCTACCAGTTATTGCCGGTGAAACGTCCGGAACGGAGAAGACCGCGACTGCGGACACAACTTCTGTGCCGTCGCCGACGCCGAAGGCTTCACCGACTCCGAGAGCGTCGGTGACTCCTTCTCCGACTCCAAAGCCGTCGCCCACACCTTCCCCGACTCCGACACCGAGGCCGATTGAGAGTTTGTATGAAGGGGAGCCGGTTGTTTTGCAACGGAGTATCAATGCCCGCACCGCCGATGGAGAGACGATTCGCCTGGCTGCGGGTCAAGTGATGATTTCTTTTGATGATTACGATGGTTCTACCAGTCGGACTCGATACGCTACCTATGACCTGAAGGAGATCTTTCTCGATATAACGCACAACAGATATGGAACAGCTATGATCGACGGGACTCCGATGTTTGAGTATTTTGCCCAAACGAAAAAAAACGCGCGGGAACTCTCGCCGTGGGAACTGGCTCCGGGGCCTTCTTCCGATGATCGTATTGTCATACGTGTCGATTGGGACGGGGACAGCAAAAGAGACGAAATATCTATGAACACGTCTTATCAGGCGGTTTTCCGAAGCGGCTCGGACGGCGCTACGGCGATATGTGAAATTAATGCCTATAATTACTCTCTTTGGGAAGAAGATCCGTACCGAATGGAAGGGCATGAGGAGGTTTATCCTCCATATCCGTTGGAGATCTTGGCCTATTCAACGATTATGCTCTTTGAAGATTCTTCGGGAGATCCGGTCATCATGCGCAGTATAGATTTGAGCAAAGACGGAAATTGGGGCTCTTGCACCGTCACTTCATTTATTAAGTATGATCCGGTATCCGGGTTTTCGATTACGGAGATTCCCGGGAGCTTTACCTTTGAGGACGGTCATTTCTACCGATATGGTATCGGACGGTTTATCGGAGACATTTGGATGACCCAAAGGCAGGTTACCATTAACGATGATTTTTCATACTCATATGCGTCAGATACCGAGTATTATCTTGTGGGCTGGAAAGACTATACGTACACCCTCGGCCCGGTTCAGGCAGAGATTGAGGGAAAATACGGATTTGTGCCTTCCGTCATTCCATCCGGAATGGTCGCATATCCGAAAAAAACCGTTCTCGATTCTGAGGGAAAGGGTTTTCTGTACCTGACGCTTGCGGACGGAAGAATCGCACGCGTACGGGCATCGTACAATTCAGTGACCAATGCCACATTACTGGATGATCGGCCCCAGGACGAGGTTTTTGCCTGTTACAGTGTGATGTTTGGCGGGTAGACGAATGGCTCGAGTGCTGAGTTAATACTTATCGGATTTTTCGATGGATTTAATTTATAAAACGGACGAATACAGAATGCCCCATATATCCTTCGGAGTCGAGATTTCTCAGGAGGGCATTGTGGTCTTATTTCACTCTTAACTCCGCGATCGCTCCGTAATGAAGGATATCGAAGCGCTCCGGCGCGATGCGCTCAAGGAGCGCCCGATGCTCCGCGTCCCAGAGCGCGAGATCTTTTTCGCGAAGGGAAGCACCGACGCCGCGGGAAGCACGTAAACGACCGTGCCATGTTTCCCGCGTAAACGGAATCATGATATCGTACTCCTCGTGGGAGATCATATCAAAGTGCTCGAAAACGGCATCCGGGATCCAAATCGGATGGCGGGTTTCCCGCGCTCCGCTCCAGTCCGGATTAAATCGAAGAGTCAGCTCCTCGCTCGCGTTCGCGATCGCGTCTTCGAACGGAAGCCATGCCATGAATAGTATGAGAAGACGACCGTTGTTTTTAAGCATCCCGGCAAATCGGGGCGACGTAATCTTGTGATTGAAGTACCAGAAACACTGGCATGCGGTAATAACGTCAAAACTTCCCGCCGGGAAATCAATCGATTCGGCCGGTGAAACCAGGAACTTGATGTTCATGCCTGCTTTTTCGGCGAGACGGCGTGCTTCCGCGATTTGGGTCTTCTCCCGATCCGTTCCGGTCCATTCGGCTCCGTATTGATACATGTTTCTCGGAAGAACCCCCGTACCGGTCCCGACATCGAGAACCTTCTGGCCGCTCGTGCACAGCCCGCGTTCTGTGATCTTTTCGTAGAATAAGGGAGGATAAACATCCCGGAAGCGCGCGTAATCACCGGAGGTTAATCCCCAGTCGAATGCGTTGCCCCGATCGATACCGTCATGTTGCATTTTCATGTGTGAATTCTTTCCGGATGCCAAAAACACTTCTTCAGGTTTGCGTTTTTGATTTACGATGCGGTCGATACATTCAATTCTGCTCCAAGATAATCGTGAACGGCCCGTCGTTACAAAGCTCTACGTCCATATGGGCGCCGAAGACGCCGTTTTCGACGCGCATGCCGGCCTCGCGGCACTTTTTCGAAAAATACCCGTAAAGCGCGTTTGCGGTTTCCGGGTCCGCCGCGTTCGAAAAGCCCGGGCGGTTGCCGTGCGACGTGTCCGCGCAGAGTGTAAATTGGGAGACGATGAGAAGAGATCCGCCGACGTCCGTGATCGATCGGTTGATCTTGCCGCACTCGTCCTCGAAGATTCGCAGGCCGACGAGTTTTCGAACCATCTTGTCCGCCATCTCGCGTGTGTCTTCGGCCGCGACGCCGAGGAGCACGAGATACCCCCGGTCGACCGATCCGACCGTTTGACCGTCGATGCGGACGGAGGCTTGTGTTACGCGCTGAATGACTGCTTTCATGGGTTCCTCCGTAATAGTTCGGTATCTGCGACGTGGCCGCGGGATCCGATTGCTTTTCAAGCGTTATTATAGCCGATTTTATGGGGTCTTGGCGATTATTCCGCCCGAAAAGTCTCGCGAAAGAAGTTCGATATCTGTGGTGAAATACAATGTACCAATACCAAAAAATGTAAGATATTCCGAGAAACGATCTCACATGCAATGTTATATGACCAAGGAAAAACGTAGGAAACATCACGTAGGGCACAAAAAAGTAAGATGAGTTCCATGCGGTATTTCTCCTGGTATCCGAATGGAAGCATTATTATATATGGTACGCAATACGCAGTAGGCGGAGTAATTCGAGGTATTCCCTATACGCAAAATGCGGATACAACAAAAGCTGATTTTATATCAAGTCCAACCATGCAATATGTTTATGGAGGAAATTTCTACTCCTTTCGTCAGCCTTCCGGTGATGTAGGCAATGATTGTACCTCAGCAGTGGCGATATCGTGGGCTGCAGGCGGGTCATCGATTAATGTATCTACCGTGTATACAGTACAGATGCTTGCAGCGGTAAAATCAACTCAAAACCGTATGGCAAAGAGAGGGACGTACAGTACCGGTTATACATATACAACCGGAATGGTAGATCAGTTTGCCTCTGATCCAAATGCATACGATTTGTACTGTACGCTCGTTCCGGAAGATGCATGTTTCTATCGTTATTACGATAAAGCGCAAGGAAGAATGCGTGGGCATGCGATTTTAATCACCGGAGTAAATCTTTCAACAAAATCAGTAACCTATATCGAACAAATTGACGGAGATTTGGTAGTAAAAAATAACTCTTCTTGGACAAGCGGGACAAAAACATTTCAACAGCTTACAAATAGTAATTATGTGCCGATCCGACCTACAGATATTTAGACATCTCTACTCTAAGAACTATACGAACAGTATCAACCGTGCTATCTTACATTTGATCGCACGGTTGGGTTTTTCATAAAAATGAAATTTCGGGAGGCCCTTAAATGTTGCTTGTATCAGAGAAAAAAAGACACAAATCTATTTTGAGCAGATGCGTCTGTCTTTTGTTGTGCATAACGATATTTCCGCTTTCGGCGTGTAACACAAAGAAATCTTCCGATGAAAAAGAAATCCTAATGGCAGAAGACTTTTCATCAGAGACATATCCTGAAGAGAAAACATATTTTGAACCTGCGGAACTCAGTTATTTATCTTTTTCCGAAGAGCAAGAGCCGAATGCCATTTCGATGACCGCATGCGGGGATTTGCTTGCCGTTCTGGTCCGGAGCATAGCAAAAGATGGCATCCATTATCAGACACATATGTGTTTTTTTGATCGGACGGGCGTAGAAATCGGAAGTTTTTGTTTTGAATCAGTACTTGAAACGGACAATGTGTTTGTGTCATATGTTTCCGGTAAAAAGGATGGGATAACCGCTTATATCACCGTTTTTGACAACAAAAGTAATAGCTTGACCAATGGATTCTACTCCTTCGACACATCCGGAAACATGCTTCGGGATGCGGTTGACTTGACCTTTTCGGATACAAGTTTTTCTCCTACAGGATTGTTCGTTCTTCAAAGCGGTGAGACAGTTCTCAGCGGAATCTGTTCCGAAGGGAATGTATTTTACATGTATAGTACAGATATGAAATATCTCTATACGATATCCGGGGATCAACTAACGGGAAAAATACTGGAATCCGGTGGTGATGTGTATGTCGAAAGCCGGATGTTTACAGACGGAACTCAAGAGGATATTCTGTATAATGTTGACATGAATACGGGGAATCTGACTTCATCCATAGACGTGTCCCAAATTACAGGCGCATGCTTCACCGCAAGCAACTCCGGGAAGTTATACGCAGTAGATGCACAGAGTTTATATCTCATTGATCTGGATGGGAAGAAAAAAATCGCGCTTGTAAATTGGTCGGATCTCAATATTGACCGATCGATATATTCATCCGTATCGCCGATATGCATTCTGTCAGACGATGTTGTATGTATTCGGGGAACAGCCGGGGACGCAGGATATGACACGGGCAAGGTCGTCATGCTGACAAGGCAGGACAACAATCCGAACATAGGGAAACAAACAATCTTTCTGGGTGGTTTTTATCTTTCTGACAATACTGCGTTGTTATCAACCATTACCAAGTTTAATCAGTCGAATGAACAGTATCGAATTGAAATAAAGGATTATTTCCAGAGCATAGATTGGTCGCAACCACTGGAGCAGATTCATTTGAGCCAAGAGGCATGCAGGCAACAGATGTATCTGGACGCGTTCAGCGGGAAAGGCCCGGACATAATTTATGATGTCGGGACACGTTCACTGGCCGCATACGAGGCAAACAATCTTCTAATGGACATGTGTCCCTTGATGGAAATGGATCCGGAGTTTGACATAAATGACTTCCTGCCCAATGTTATTGATGCATGTACGGTTGACGGAAAATTGTGCAAAATTCCCGCTCATTTTTGGGTATATGGAATAGAAGGAGAGCCTTCCGTGACAAAGGGTATCTCGAGTTGGTCGACAGTAGAGTTTGATCAAATCGCATCTGCGCTCCCTTCCGGGATGTATATGATCGTAAACACTACGCAACTTGAACTGCTGAGACATGTGCTCGCAGGATCAATGAATTTATTTATTGACGACAACACGAAAGAAGTCAATTTCAATACAGATGAATTCTTCAAGATCCTGAAGTGGGCGAAAACGTACGGAGAAAAAGAGCCGGTGTCAGAAGAACTGAGAGTATATGTCAATACAGAAGAACTGTTAGAAAAAAACCTGCTTGTATGCAATACACATGGCTTTATATCGGACGCATCGAAATTTGCTTCCATTTTCCCCAGGTATTATGGGACTGCTCCCGACATTATCGGGTATCCTTCTCCGGCAAAGAATGGTCCATACATATATCCTATAGAACAAGTTGCGATTTCTTCATCATGTGATAGTCCGGGTGGTGCATGGTCCTTTGTCAAATATCTATTGTCGGAAGATTACCAAACGATGAATTCTTCCGGTTCTGAGTACGCAGAAAAGCTGGGTACGGGATATGGATTTCCTGTTCGCACAGAATCCTTGCAGGCGCTTATGGAAATCGCTTTGAATCCGCCCGAAATTGTTGAAGAGTTTCCTTCAGGAGACTCGGAATTATATCCCGACCCCTATGAGGAACTATATGGAATGACGCAGGAACGTGCCGATGCATGTTTAGCTGCCGTCAACAGTGCAGATACACTTTATTACCTTGATGAGGAAATATATAAAATCATACAAGAAGAGGTAACGGCTTACTTCGAAGACCTGAAATCTGTGGAAGATGTAACTGCATTGATTCAGAACAGAGTGCAGACACTGGTTTCTGAACGGGAATAGATCATATGTCTCGAAAATCATGGATGTAAAAGAGGAAACCCCCGGGTTGCTTAATAAGTGCGACACTTCATGTGCAATCTGCAAAAGTGCATCTTGCGTTGATTTTCAGTTGACGCACCGGGAGGATAAAGGTATAATACCAACGTTACCCTACCGGGCAGGTGTCCGGAAAGGGTCGACGATTAATCGCACGAGGGGAGGGATGATAAAGTGTCCGAAATCAGAATCAAGGAAAACGAGTCCCTTGACAGTGCGTTGCGTCGTTTTAAGCGTTCATGCGCGAGGTCCGGGGTTCTTGCGGAGGTTCGTAAAAGAGAACACTACGAGAAGCCGTCCGTGAAGAGGAAGAAGAAATCCGAAGCGGCAAGGAAGCGCAAGCGCTAAGTAAAGAGAATCGTTTCCAAGGGAGACCCGATGCGTTTGTGTCGGGTCTTTTTTTCAAACAAACGAAAAGAGGAAGACGAATTGCGCCTGATCGAAAATCAATGGATCGGACCGCCGGAAGTACGGATACCCGAGGAGTGTCGGTCGATTGCCGAGCGGATTTTATACGCACGCGGCGCGACAGAAAAGGAGAAACGGAATGCCTTTCTTTCGAATCGTCCCGACGGATTTTGCGACCCTTTTCTTTTGCCGGATATGCAGATTGCTTGTTTCGAAATCATTCGGGCTGTTCTCGAAAAAAAGAAAATACTCATCTATGGCGATTATGATGCCGACGGGATTACCGCGACGGCTATTCTTATTTTATTTCTAAAAAGTATCGGCGCTCGGGTTGATTACATCATCCCCGATCGTGTATCCGAAGGATACGGTATTTCCGAATCGCTTTTTAACGATATTTTCAATCGATCTCCGAATCTGATTGTCACGGTCGACTGCGGAATCTCAAACGTAGAAGAGATTGAACGGCTTTCCGAGAACGGAATCGCCGCAATCGTTACGGATCACCATGAAGTCAAGGACGTGATTCCGGATGCGAAGGCGGTTGTCAGCGCAAAAAGGACGGACAGCGAGTATCCGTTCCTCGATCTTTGCGGTGCGGGCATCGCATTGAAGCTGGTACAAGCTTTGTGCCGATCTATAGAAGAAGAGAAAAAGAGTTTAAAATGGACGATTGATCTTTCTCCGGATGAATGGATGCGATACCTTGATTTGGCGGCAATCGGAACCATTGCCGATGTAGTCCCGTTGTCGGACGAGAACCGGTCGATCGTTAAAATCGGATTAGCGATGCTTTCCGAAAATCCGAGGCCGGGGATACATGCTCTGACAGAGATCGCAAACGGAAAGGAAGAGGTGCTTACCTCGGTCGCGCTGAGTTATCAGATCGTTCCGAAAATCAACGCCGCAGGTAGGATGGGCGACGCTTCGCGCGCCGTGGAACTTCTCATCGAAACGGATCTTGAAGCGGCTCGGGCGATTGCGCGCGATCTGAATGAAGACAATATACGAAGACAGGAAATGGAAGCTTCGATGCTTGTCGAGGCGATCGCTAAAGTTGATGAAATGATCCGCAACGACGAATGGACGTATGATAGCCCGTTGGTCGTCTTCGGACCCGGATGGCACCCCGGTATTGTCGGCATTCTTGCTTCCCGATTGGTTCAAAGATATCGGCGTTCGGCGATCGTCTTTACCGATCAGTCGGGACAGGAGGGAATCCTTAAGGCCTCCGCGAGAGCATCGGCGGATTATAATATTTTGGAGGCGATTCGTTATGCAAGTGATTTTTTGATGCAATACGGAGGACATCCGAAGGCCGCCGGAATTACGGCAAAAGAGTCGGAATATGAGGGGTTTCGAGATAAAATTCGTGAATTTGCGAGAAAGAAGCGGCCGGAAAACGGCGATTCGGCGATTCGGATGGATGCCGAGCTTTCTTTTCGCGAGGCGACGCTTTCGGCATGCCGTGAAATTCAGTCGCTTCAACCGTTCGGGGAGGGGAATCGCGAGCCGCTGTTTGTTGTGCGCGGTGCCCGAATCGTGAAAACGACGCTTTGCGGCCAAGATCGACACTTGCGTATTTCGTTTGAGCGCGATTCGGATACACCCGTTGACGGAATTGCTTTCGGATTTGGCGAAAAAGCCGCTTTGTTTCCGTGCGGAAGGATCGTCGACGTTGCTTTTTATCTTCGGATATCCAATTGGGCGGATCGGGAGACGGTTTCCGTACAGGTAGTCGATATGAGGTTTTCAAGAGTCGGAAGTCTGGCGGAGGACGAACCGGACGTTCTCGAGAAGCTTTTTTCAAACAAGCTTCCGCTCGATAAAATAGCAATGGTCGCCGGACTTCCCGCGGACGATCTATATCCGAAAAAAGAGGTGATCGGGGATGTGTACCGGTTCCTCAAAAAGCGATTCGAAAGTAATGTTTGCGAATGTGACACCCATCTTCTGGCCGCCTGGATCAACGCGGAATCGGGAACCGGTCTGAACGCTTTTTCCCTGATGCGGATACTGGATATTTTCGAGCAGGCCGGTCTTCTTCGCGTCTTCTACCGGAAAAATATTCGTATATCCTTCACCTTGTTATTTGTCGAAGGGAAAGTTAAACTTGAAAACACAGAAATATATCAACGGATGTTTGGCCCGGAGGATCGGACGAAATGACTCCAGACAAGGACAAAAAAGGGAGCGCCGATAAGGGCGGGGATACTGCGGAGCGCGAATCGGAGGTTTTCGAAAAAAGTCTTCGTGACTTTGCTATGCCCGAATCCATCGAGCCGGCGATTCTGGACGCGCTGGAGGAAATCATTTCGCGTTACAAAAGCTATATCGAGAACGATGAATCGGAGCAAATCCGAAGAGCGTTTGTCTTTGCCTATAAGGCGCACGGATCCCAGTTGAGACGAACGGGCGAGCCGTATATCATTCATCCGCTCGCGACGACCGAAATTCTTACGGAGCTCGAGGTGGATACCGAAACGCTGATTGCCTCCATGCTTCATGACACCGTTGAAGACACGGCCGTCAGCCTTGCTCTGGTGGAGGAATTGTTCGGATCCGAGGTCGTGCAACTGGTCGACGGAGTCACGAAGCTGAGCAAGATTTCCTACTCCTCCAAGGAGGAGGTTCAGGCCGAAAATATGCGGAAGATGTTTTTGGCAATGGCCAAGGATATCCGCGTGGTCCTGATCAAATTGGCCGACCGACTCCACAACATGCGCACAATGAAACATCTTACCCCCGAGAAACAGTTGGAAAAGGCATTGGAGACCCGTGATATTTACGCACCGCTGGCGCACCGTCTCGGCATCTACAAAATAAAGTGGGAGCTCGAAGATTTGTGCCTGCGCTATATCGACCGGGATGCATATTACGAGCTGGTCGGAGCGATCTCTCAAAGACGATCCGAGCGGGAACAGTTCCTTCAGGAGGTGGTTTCGGAGCTTCAGACGAAGATTGCCGAAATGGGAATCAAGGCGGAGGTCGAGGGCCGGCCGAAGCATTTTTACAGCATCTACAACAAGATGAAGGTCCAGGGGAAGAATCTGGATCAGATTTATGATTTGTTTGCCTGTCGGATTATTGTCGGTTCGGTGTCGGATTGCTACGCGGTTTTAGGACTTGTGCACGAGATGTATTATCCGATGCCCGGTCGATTTAAAGATTATATCGCGATGCCCAAGCCCAATATGTACCAGTCCCTTCACACGACGCTCATCGGTCGCAAGGGGATCCCTTTCGAGGTCCAGATTCGTACCCTTTCGATGCATCGAACGGCGGAATACGGAATTGCCGCGCATTGGCGGTACAAGCAGGGTATCCCCACCGGTAAAAGCGGTCAGGAGGCGTTGGACACAAAGCTTGCTTGGTTGCGTCAACTTCTGGACTGGCAGGGTGATTCCAAGGATGCGGCCGAGTATCTGGATTCCCTGAAAACCGGACTGATTGCGGACGAGGTTTTTGTGTTTACGCCAAAGGGTGACGTGATCAACCTGCCCAAGCAATCGACCCCGATCGATTTTGCGTATAACATTCACAGCGGAGTCGGCAACCGGATGTACGGAGCCAAGGTCAACGGAAGGATCGTTCCGCTTTCCTACGAGCTGCAGAACGGAGATATCGTTGAGATTCTTGCTTCCGAAAAGGTTCACGGCCCGTCAAGAGACTGGCTGAAGATGGTTAAGAGCGCTTCCGCGCGATCGAAAATCAATCAATGGTTTAAAAAAGAAATGCGCGAGGAAAACATCGCGCACGGAAAAGAAATAATAGAAAGAGACATCAAAAAGTCCGGATTTACCTCCGATCAGTTGCTGCGACCGGAGTTTTTGGAAATTGCGCTCCGAAAGTTTTCTTTCAGCGTCGTTGAGGATATGTACGCCGCGGTCGGATACGGGGGTATCCCCGCCTCGAAAATCATCGGCAAGCTCAAAGATGAGCACATTAAAGCGCTTCCGGAAGAGGAGCGGTTTGCTCTGGGCTACCGGGTGACCTCGGGCGGCCAGGTCGTATACTCGCCGCTTCAAGCCAATATCGCGGAGGACGGAGAAATTTCCGCCGCCAAAAGCGCCTCGAAAAACAGAAAGCGTAAAAACGACGAAACGGGCGTTCGCGTGAAGGGCATCGACAATTGCCTGGTTCATCTCTCGCGGTGCTGCAGTCCCATGCCGGGCGATCCGATTATCGGCTTCGTGACGCGAGGAAACGGTGTCGGGGTACACAGGACCGATTGCCCGAACATCAAAAACATTCTCAAAAACGCCGGAGAGAGCGGAAGAGACGCGGAGAAAGCATCCCGCTTAATCGACGTGTATTGGGACGAGCGCGGTGAGACCGGCGGCTACCAGATTGAGATCTCCATACTTGCACATGACCGAAATCATTTGCTCGCGGATATATCGAACGCAATCGCCGAAGAGAAAGTCTCGATTATCTCTGCCACATTAAACGCAATGAAGGATGTAACCGCCAATATCCGGATGACCATCGAAGTTCGAAGCCAGAGCCAATACGACCGTGTGGTCGGAAGACTCAAGGCAATAAGCGATGTGATCGAAGTGCGGCGCGGGCATTAATCCGAATCCGAAAGAAAAGCCGCACCGAAAGGGCGGCTTAATCATTATCATCGTGCGGGTAGATCGTACAATCAAATTTTGGCCATAGAAATCATGATCATCGGGCGGCGTTTGGTGCGCTCATAAAGGAGATTGCGGATGTATTCGCGCATTTGCCTCGAGTAAACGACCCCGGAAAGATCCTTCCCGGGCGTGCAGTTCTTTTCAATATATGCGATGATTTTTTTCGAGCACTCGCTGATTACGGCTTCGGTTTCGCTTTCATAAAGAAATCCCATTACCTGAATGATCGGCGGACTCACCAGTTTACACGAGGCTTTGTCTTCGACGAGGAAAAGGGTCATAACGCCGTCCTCGGCGAGCATCATCCGGTCGCGAAGCACCCGGTTATCAAGCTCTCCCACACCCGATCCGTCAATCAGGACCGGCGCGGCCGAAACGGTTTCGCGAATTCGGGCGGAATCTTCGCTGATTTCGAGAACATCCCCGTTGTTCATGATGAAGATGTTTTCCCAGGGTTGTCCGAGTGTTTTGGCGAGCTCCGCGTGACGATATTGCATCCGGTATTCGCCGTGAGCCGGGATGAAATATTTCGGTTTGATCAACTGATGCATCAGCATCAGCTCGTTTCGGTAGGCATGACCGGAAACGTGGACCTCAGCGAGTGACTCGTAAATAACATGCGCTCCGAGCCGGAAAAGCTCGTTGATTAACCGGTAGATCGGTTTTTCATTTCCGGGAATTAAATTTGCGGATAAAATGACCGTATCACCGGGATGAATGTCGACCGAACGGTGCGAAGCAAAAGCCATTCGGGATAGCGCGGACATCGGCTCGGCCTGGCTTCCGGTCGTCAGGATAACGAGCTGGTTGTTCCGGTAGTTGTCGATGTCATTGATATCGATCAGCGTTTCGGGCTTCATTTGAATATAACCGAGCGAGTTGGCCGCCGAGAAAACATTCAACATACTTCTTCCGATCAGCGCGACTTTTCGATTATTGGCTTCAGCGGCGGTGAATATCTGCTGCATCCGGTGAACATGGCTGGAAAAGGTTGCGATGATGATCCGGCCGGGCGTGCTTCGGAACAACTTCTGGAAGGATTCGCCGACATGCATTTCGGAAGGCGAAACACCGGGCTTTTCTACGTTGGTACTGTCCGCCAATAACAGGAGAACTTTTCGATGTCCGTATTCGGCGAGTCGTTGAAGATCAATCGGCTCGCCGTTGATCGGCGTATAGTCAATTTTAAAATCTCCGGTGTGGATGACATTGCCGATCGGTGTCCGGATCGCAACGGCAAACGCATCGGCGATGCTGTGGTTGACCCGGATAAATTCGACGATAAAGGAGTGACCGGCGCGCACCTCGTCGCGGGCATTGCATTCATGAAGTTCAATGCCTTTCAGAGCGGAGTTTTCGGCGAGCTTCCGTCGTAAAAGCTCAATGGTCAGGCGACCTCCGTAAATCGGGCATTTCATTTCCTTCATCAGATAGGGGAGGGCACCGATATGATCTTCATGTCCGTGTGTCAGAAAGATGCCGCGAATCTTATCTTTTCGGGCGATAACATAGGTGAAGTCCTGGATGACCGCATCAATTCCGGGCATGGATTCCTCGGGAAAAGCGATGCCGCAGTCGACGATGATGATATCGTTTCCGAATTCAAAAACCGTCATGTTTTTTCCGATTTCTCCGAGCCCGCCGAGCGGTATGACGCGAAGAGCCGGCTTCTTATTGGAAGACCGGGGTGACGGGTTCCGTTTTTTCTTTTTCTTTATGGTTTCCGTGGGAACCGTGGGTTTGAGGATCAGCTTGACGCGGTTATTCGGCTCCCCGGCGGCCGCGCGGCCTTTCTTCGGAGAGCGGTTTTGTGATGTGGAGTTTTCTGTCATGTAGTTATCCTTTCAGGGCGGGTACATATTGTACCATTGGGCTTTGTGAGCCGCGTGGATGTTCAGGAACCAAGAAATTTCAGTTTATATGATCAGCACGATCTCATCAGACTCGAATATTTAAGAAGAATGAGTTTCCCCCGCAGTCGCCGTAATAAACCCAAATCTTCTTCCACCTTTCCGTATCCGGGCACCCGGCTTGATTAAAAAAGATCACGTTCGTTGGAATCGGTGGATTCTGGAATGCCTCAACAACAGCCTCTCTGGAGGATTGTTGTGGTAGTAATTTAGAAGTATATTCACCGGTTTCGCTGTTATATACGTCCGTTGAAAACTGGTCTTTCTGTGTAATAACCTGAAAAACAGTGTTCGGCCAGCTTTTATTATTCACCCGGTTCCAAATTACTTGCGCGACCCAAATTTGGCCGGTTTTCATACCGGTGCCGCTGGGACGCTCGGATTCGACGATTCCGGCCATCAATTCGAAATCATCGACAGAAAGTCCAACCGCGGCGGCCATCTCCGGAACTCCGCTCGGGACGGGTATTTTTGTCGGTGCAGGTGTCGGAATTTTGGTCGGTATCCGTGTAGGCGTGGGCGTTGCCGGGCGATCGTCCGAGCACAAAGAAGCGAGAACATATGTATCTTTAACGGTACGATACCAGTCGTTGGCGGTGATTGCGACCACCTCGATCGCACTTCCCTTAGAGAGTTCCCTGACGATCTCATAATCGGTTCCGGGACCGCTCCGGACGTTGAGTTCACCCTTCGCGTAATACTTGCCGGAGAAGGGTTTTTCCGGAATCTTTTTCGTGATGAACTCGGAGATGACATAACGGTTGTTGCCGATTTTCTTCCAGCCGTTGTCGGTCGACGCGACAACGTTAATTTTGTTGCCCCATTCGAGCGTTTCGATGATTTCGTAATCCGTTCCCGGGCCGGACCGGACATTGATTTCTCCGGTCGCGTAATAAACGGCGGACTCCTCGGTCTCCGTAAACGACGGATCGGTTGCCGCCGTCGTATCGTCCGGCTCGGAAGCGGAGGGGTCGGAAAGATCGGAGTCTGTTTCGGTCGCAGACGCCGAAATCGGATCGGTGGATACGGGATCGGAAGGCTCGGACCCGGACGAATCCGGCGAAACAGTGGAGGATTCATAAGACGTTTCCGATCGGTCGTTTTTCGAATTCGAAAACATCGCGTCTGCCCCGAGAATCGAGACAAAGGCGAGTGCCAGAAGCAAACCGATGCCGATGACGGTTCGAATCCCTTCTCCGGGGCTTCTATATTCCTTTGGTAAGCCGATAAATTTCATTCGTAATATCTCTCGCGCGTGTACACGGCGCCGTTTCTCCCGAGCGTTCTTCTATGAATCAACCTGAGGTCAAGCCTCTTTGTGTCCGCATAAAAAACCACAGTGATTATAACACAAAACGATAATAAAGAGAATCGGAGCGCCGCCGCGCCTCTTCAATCATTTCCCGGGCAAGCGGGCAGGAAGGTGTTTCGATGAATCCCGTTTACAGTTATTTTTCACAAGGTAGCCCATGATTGTCGAATCCTTCAGAAAATCGGCGAAAGCGCTTCGTTTGCCGGTATTTTCGGCTTTTCGGGCGGCGCGGAGGAAAGAAAGATCGGGGTTGTATGTATATTATGAACGAACTGCGTTCTAAAATAAGGGTAATATTTGTCATTCTATTTTTGGGAAAAAGGATGAATCGACGAAAATAATCAAGTATGCTATTTGTATAACAGCCAAAGTTGTATACAATACAAATAGAGAGAATACCGGAAAGGACGAGGCGAATGTTTGTACCGGGGAAATGGTGCGAAGAAATTCATGTTCGGGACTTCATATCCCGGAATTATGTGCCGTATGACAACGACGCCTCATTTCTGGCGCCGCCTTCCGAGGCAACGCGAACGCTTTGGAATCGGGTGCTGACTCTTCTCGAGCAGGAGCGCAAGGCGGGAGGTGTTCTGGACGTAGACTCTCATACGGTTTCGACCATCACATCGCATGCGCCGGGTTATATCGACCCGAAACTGGAAAGAATCGTCGGTCTTCAGACGGACCAGCCTCTGAAAAGAGCGATCATGCCGTTCGGTGGAATTCGTTTGGTGCGCACCTCGCTTGCCGCGTACGGACACGAGATGGATCCGATGATCGATCACATTTTCAAATATCGAAAAACGCATAATGACGGGGTCTTTGACGCATATACTCCGGAGATGCAACGAGTCCGTCACGCGGGACTGATCACGGGACTTCCGGACGCTTACGGCCGGGGGAGAATTATCGGAGATTATCGAAGAGTTCCGCTTTACGGAACCGCCTTTCTGATTGCGCAAAAGAGAAAAGCCAAGGACTCTTTTATTCCCGATGTAATGGACACCGATACGATCCAAAACCGGGAGGAAATGTCCGATCAGGTACGGGGTCTTTATGAACTGACAAAAATGGCCCAGAGCTACGGATTTGATATCTCACGCGCCGCACGTAATTTTACCGAGGCGGTTCAGTGGTTGTATTTTGCCTATTTGGGCGCAGTGAAAGAGCAAAACGGTGCCGCGATGTCACTCGGTCGTGTTTCAACATTCCTGGACATCTATGCCCAGAAGGATCTGGATGAGGGGAAGTTGACAGAGGAGGAGGTCCAGGAAATCGTTGACCAATTCATCATGAAGCTTCGTTTGGTTCGATTTCTGCGTACACCCGCCTACGACGAGCTTTTTTCGGGCGATCCGACATGGGTTACCGAGTCGATCGCCGGAATCGGTCTGGACGGAAGACATATGGTCACGAAAATGTCGTACCGCTTCCTTCATACACTGACCAATCTGGGACCGGCCCCGGAGCCGAATATGACCGTGTTGTGGAGCCCGAATCTTCCGGAGAATTTCAAGCGCTATTGTGCGGAAATATCAATACGAACTTCATCGATCCAGTACGAGAATGATGATTTGATGCGCGAAAAATTCGGGGACGACTACGCGATCGCCTGCTGTGTCTCGGCGATGCGTGTCGGCAAGCAGATGCAGTTTTTCGGAGCGCGGGCCAATCTCGCCAAACTTCTTCTGTATGCGATTAACGGCGGACGCGATGAAAACAGCGGCGAGCAGGTCGGCCCGGTTCGCGAACCGCTGAAGTCGAAGGTCCTGGATTATGACGAGGTTATGAGCCGCTTTGACGAAATGATGAAGTGGATGTGTAAGCTTTACATCAACACGCTCAATGTAATTCATTACATGCACGACAAATATTGCTATGAAAAGCTGGAGATGGCTCTGCATGATGAAGAGGTCAAACGCACGATGGCATGCGGTCTTGCCGGACTTTCCGTTGTTGCGGACAGCCTGAGCGCGATCAAATTCGCGGAGGTTCGCCCGATTCGTAACGCGAACGGACTGGCGGTCGACTTTGACATACACGGCGGTTATCCGGCATTCGGCAACGATGACCCTAGGGTCGATAAAATCGCAACGGATGTTCTGAAGAAATTCATGAACGAGCTTTCCAAACACAAGACCTACCGAAACGCAAAACCGACGCTCTCGATTCTGACGATTACATCCAACGTCGTATACGGCAAAAAGACCGGATCGACACCGGACGGACGGAAGGAAGGCGAAGCATTTGCGCCGGGCGCAAATCCGATGCATGGGCGGGATGCCAAGGGAGCGGTCGCATCCATGCGCTCGGTCGCCCAGCTTCCTTACGATTACAGCGAGGATGGGATTTCTTACACATTTTCGATTTTGCCGAACACGCTCGGCAAGACGGAAGAAGAGCGAGAGGTGAACTTGTATGGGCTTCTGGACGGTTATTTTTCGGACGGAGGACAACATATCAACGTTAATGTCATTCAGCGAAAAATTCTTTTAGACGCGATGGAAAATCCGGAAAAATACCCACAGTTGACGATTCGGGTGTCCGGTTACGCGGTCCGATTCGTTCGGTTGACTCATGAACAGCAGATGGAAGTCGTGAGGCGGACCGTTCATGCAAAATTCTGATTTTTTTCCAAAGAATCCGAAAACTTCCGAATCTGTGCTTTCCGCGAAAAAAGAATTGTCGGCGGATGAGATCTTCGGAATGATTCACTCTGTTGAGACGCTCGGTGCGCTCGACGGACCGGGCCTTCGTTATGTGTTGTTTTTGCAAGGCTGCCCCTTTTCGTGCGCATACTGTCATAATCCCGATACCCGCGAATTCGGGTCCGGTTACGAGATCAGCGTTGCAGAGCAGTTTTCCGACATTCTTCGTTATCGAAAATATCTTTCCGGCGGAGTGACGATTTCCGGCGGAGAACCTTTGGCCCAGCCGGAATTCGTGACCGCTCTGCTCGAGAAATGCCGCGCAAACCATATCCACGGAGCGATCGACACATCCGGCGGAATGCCGTTGAAGGAATCGGAACGGGCCATTCGGGCCGCAGACCTGATGTTGGTCGATATCAAGGCCTTCGACAGGGAAACGGCACGCTCTATTTGTGGCGTTGACACAACACGGACGTGGGCACTCCTGGATTTTTGCGAAAAACTCGAAAAGCCGGTTTGGATTCGACATGTTCTTGTACCCGGCAAGACGATCCGGGTCCGGGATGAGAATAACCGGGAGATCTCGGGCCGGGAAGCTTTCTTGATGTTGAACCCGATTCTTGTTGCCGGGATACAACGCGTTAGGGAGTATTCCTGCGTTCAAAAAATCGAGCTTCTGCCTTTTCATAAACTCGGGACACATAAATGGAGTGACCTCGGAATTCCCTTCGAACTCGCCGATATTGACGAGCCTGCGGAGCATATGATAGCGTGGTGTGAGAGTCTGATCGAGTGGATATGGAGGGGGGAAAGCATTTGAAGAAAACGAGGAAACCACGCATCCGATTTTCCTTCGCGATGATGACCATCACCGTGTTTTCTGTTTTGCTTTTGGCTCTGATCGGATTAACGATTCTTTTTTACGTGAACAACGCAAAATATGGGACGGTTCACGCGACCGCCCGTATTCAAAATGAAGGGGGCAGGAACCGGGAGGTGACGGTCATCTATGTGGTCGAAGGGAAGGGGTACTCGGCTCCGTTTGAACGGGCTCCGAAAAAATGGAAGAATGATGATTTGGTCAAAATCGAGTACCGGGAAGATGATCCCGAAACCATCCGCCTCAAGCCTTCAGGCGCTCCTTTTGTGATTGGGTATATTTTCGGATCAATCGGACTGGTCGGCGGAATCTGGCTGCATATACGGCCCAAGATTCGAAGTGCTTTTGACGAGTAGTCAGTCCACCCCATACACATCGTTCAGATATACCCCGACCATCCGCGAGATCTCGGCGATATCGGCTTTCGCGGTCTCGGCGTTTCCCGATTCGGTCATTACGCAAAGCACATAGTCCTCCGGTCCGAAAACGATGCCCACATCATTATGTGTCGCATACGCGGTATTGAATCCGATCTTGTGCGCGACGCGCGTCCCGGAGGGAAGTCCCGCCGGTATCCCCCAATCGTATTCCGTGTTGCACAAATCCTCGATCAGTCCCTCGTATACATCCTTGTTTTCCGAATAGAGTCGATACAACTCGGCCGTGTATTTCGCAAGGTCCTGAGCGCTGGTCCGATGGCGGCCGTTTTGCTGAGCACCGGAATAGTCCGTGTAGGAAACCTGTTTGCGATAATTGACCACACTGCTGATCGGAGACATAAATTCGTCGTTGACCTTGTCGATGCCTCCAAGCTTGCGAAGCACCATGTTGGTGGCGCAGTTGTCGCTGATGCAAATCGAAAGACGGCTGACCTCCCGAATCGTATACAGGGTTCCGTTTGCCGAATTTTGAATGGTTCCGGTTCCCGCCTCGTAGTCGCCGGTTGGGTAAGCCGCCGAGTTATAAGCCATTTCTTCTTCCATCGAAAAAGCGTTCTCGGAAAATTTTTTGTATAGGCAGGTGTTATAGGCGATCTTGACGGAGCTGGCCGCGACCATCGGGGTTTCGGCCTCATAGGCGACGGTCTCTCCGTTATTCATGTTGATGTACATGACGGAGTACCGGCCCGGCTTCCCGGATAAATAGTCCGAAATGTCTTTGGACAGATTGGAGAGAAGCTCCGCTCTCTCTTCTTCGGAAACGGTCGACGAAGAAGCGGCGGACTCGGAGGCGGACGAAGAGGATCCGGAATCGGACGGAACCGAACCGGAGGAAAGATCGGAGGAGATGGAAGTGTTGCTTGAAGACGGATCCGGATCGGACGATTGACCGAGCAGGAGAAAGGCCAATACGGTGATGATGACGCACAATGCCGTCGATAACAGGATGATAATCCATCGTTGTCTTTGAACGGCCTTTCTGCGTTGTATGTGACTTTGATATTCGTGAATTTTCATCGTGATATCCAAACCGCCCGGAGGCGTCTCCTTCGGAAGAAATGGTCCGTCAAAGCGAACTTCGTTATTATACATCAAATCATAAGAAACGTCGTTTTTACGAAAAGAGACTATGCTTCCTCCGCGATATCTCCGCGCTCCTTGAGATCCGTAATGATTTTATCATAGAATTCCTTATCGATTTTGAAGTAAAGCTTATAGACGATAAACCCGATGACAATCAAAATAAGCGGGATAATGAGCATGGCCGATTTCATCATAAAGAGTCCGGATTCCGTAACTTTATCCGGGTCGCCGTTGGCGGCGCTGATACCGGACAGGATGACGGTTGCGCCGACGATTGCGTTTCCGACCGCGCCGCCGATTTTATTGATAAACGGCTGGACGGAGAAGGTAATGCTCTCGTTGCGTTTGCCGAGCTTCCATTGTCCGTACTCGATTGTATCCGCGAGGAACATCAGCATCAACAATTGGATGAAGGCCTGTCCGACAAATAGAGGAATTCCGGCCGCCCCGATAAAGAACATATTCATCGGCGCGAAGAAGAAAACGATATAGCCGATAATAACCAATATGGTGCCGAACAAATAGAGTTGTTTTCTCGAAAAACGCTTACTGAAAGCAGGGAAGACGGAAAGTGCGACCAGCTGCGAAACACCGAGAATCGCGGCAAAAACGCTGTACATTCCCTCGTCGCGATACGCATAGATGAAAAAATAGGTACCGAAGCTGGTTGTCGTCGTGTATCCGATCATGAACAGCGCCAGGGAGATCAGCGTAAACAGAAGCTGGTCGTTCTTAACGATGGCCCGCGCCAACTCGCGCAGTGATGTTTTCGTTTCCTGTTTGAATACCTCGCGTCGTTCTTTTACGCCGAAAACCGTGAAACTCTGCGTAACGATTGCAATAATGACGATGGCAACGGCGACGATAAAGAAACCGGTTTTTCGTCCGCCCATCATGCTTTTTTGTTCGACACGATTTCCGTCGGCAATCGACTCGAAAACAGAAACGGTTTGAACTTTTCCGGATCGATCGCCGAGGTCGGCGGACGGGAGATAGAGCTCATACTTCACTGAGACTCCCTTTGAAAAATCAATCGGCTCCGAAAGGGTCGTTCCGATTGTCTTTTCCTTCGTACCGCCCGGCAGAAAACGCAGATCGACCTTGAGTGCGTTTCCGTCCAGTCCCGGGGCGGATTCCGTGGGCAAAGCGGGTACATCACCGAAAATATCGCGATCCGCAAAGGAGGTATCCCCGGTATCCTCAAAGTTCCAAACGGCCAGCGTACGGTCCTCAACCGAAGAGGTGCCGCGGGTGTCGGAAACCATCAAACGAATATTGTCGATATAGATCGGACCTTCGTATTGCGCCTCTTCACCGATGATCACCATCGAAAAAGAATCACGCATTGCATCTTCTTCGGGGAAGGTGTGGTCTACAAAAAAAACGGCATACCCTTCCTCGTTCGGAACGGATTTGGAAAGATCCTCTCCGGTCATGTTCCCGATGATCGAGGTGACCGGCAAAATGGCAACGACGGTGATAAACAGGCCGATATTGGCGCAAATCCGGGCCGTTGATCCGATTTTTTCGCGCGTCTTCTGTTCAATGGAAAGCGTCGGAAGCATGGACCAGTATCCGATATCATTACCGGAAAAGGAAACCTCCCAGAGCAGGTAAATCACCGTGAAGGAGATGATGTAAGCAGTGCCCCGAAGCCCGATGTCCGTGAAAAATAAAACGGTGAACAAGGCGGACAGCAATCCGCCGATTACGATCCAGGGCTTGAACTTTCCGAACCGTGATTTCGTATTGTCGACAAAAAGACCCATCAGAGGATCGTTAACCGCATCGTACACTCGGACGGCGAGCGTGATCCCCGTCGTCCACCAGAGTGTTTCATCCGGAAGGTTGAGTACCTCCGTAAGATATACATTGAGGAACATCGCAACGATCGTATACTGCATATCTCTTCCGATCGTGCCGACACTGTAAAAGAACCGGTTCCGCGTGGTCAGTTTGTCCATGGCATTGTTCTCCTTTGTTTTGCTAACAAAAATCAGTTGCGAGAGCGGACAAGGTATAGGCTTGAGTCATAATCGCCCGTAAGACGGGTGTTCTCATTATAGTAGGTTCCGATAAAAGGTGGGTTCAGGCGGACACCCGCCATCAATGCTTTTCCCGTTCCCGAATAGGACTCAACGCAATCCGTAAGAGTGTAGAATCGCTCAATAAGGCGAAAAAGAATACCGTTCGGATTGATCCGGATCGGCAGGATATGGTTGATCAACCCGCCGAACCTTCGAACGGAAAGCTTCCTTGGGACCGTTTCTATCCCGTATTCCCGCTCGGGTGATAGTCCGCCGAGCGGCAAAATATCCGGAATTTCGGAAGCGTGACTTGAGAGATTGAAAAGCCCCGCGATAGAATTGCTTTGATCGGAAGATACCACTTGCCAAAACACTTTGTTGTCCTTGTATGCATCGTGTCGGAGAAAGCGGCCGTACTGAAACATCCGGCGGTGCTCTTTATAGAAAAGAATCTGATTTCGGATTTCCTTTTGATCTGCCGTCGTCAGGTGCTTCGGATCGAGTTCGTAGCCGAGAGCCCCGAAGCAGGAGACGTTGAATCGTGTCGATAAAGGGGTATCCCGAAGTGTTTGCTGGTGCGGCGACGCGGAGACGTGTGCGCCGATGGTTGACAACGGGTAGAGGTAAGAAAGACCGGTCTGAATCGAAAGTCTCTCGATCGGATCGGTATTGTCCGACGCCCAGATCTGCGGCGAAAAACAGAGCATTCCCAGATCAAACCGATTTCCGCCGCTGCTGCAAGACTCCAGAAGGATTTGCGGTCTCGGCCCGAAAACGCGCCTCAGAATATCGTATAACCCGAGAATATAGGAATGAAAAAACATACCCTGCCCGGGAAGAAAGGAGCTGTACATATCCGTAATGTGTCGGTTCATATCCCACTTCACATAAGAAATATCCGCCGAATCGAGAAGCCCCGAGACCTTTTCGGAGATATAATCGCGGACAGCCGGATCGGTCAGGTTCAAAACCAGCTGGTTTCTGCCGTAGGATTCTTTGCGACCGGGGATACGCACCGCGAATTCGGGATGCTCGCGGAAAAGATTGCTGTCGGGATTGACCATTTCCGGCTCTACCCAGATTCCGAATTTCATGCCCATACGCCGCACACGTTCGGCCAACGTACGGAGCCCGCCGCGGAGTTTTCCGAGATCCGGGTCGTAATCGCCCAGACCGGCGGTATCATCCTTCCGGCCGATGAACCATCCGTCGTCGAGGACAAAGAGCTCGGCTCCGAGTTTTTTAGCGCGTTTGGCTGCACCGAGCAGGGATCTTTTGTTAAAGTCGAAGAAAAATGATTCCCATGTATTATAAAGAATCGGCCGTTCCTTATCCTTCCACTCTCCGCGGATGATATGCCGGTTAATAAAATCATGAAAATTTCCGCCGGCGCCGTTAAAGCCGTTTTCGCTATACGTCATCACCGCTTCCGGTGTCTCGAAAACACCTTCCCGCTCCAAAGGCCACTCAAAGCAGTGCGGATTGATTCCGGTCATTACTCGGACCGAGCCCTGATGGGACCGATCGATCGACGAGTAATGATTTCCGCTGTAAATGAGGTTAAATCCGTACACCCGGCCGAACGACTCCGAGGCGTTTTTTTCGGAAATGAGAAACCCCGGATTACTCCGATTGCCCGAGGCACCGGTTGTATTCTGGAGAACATAGACACCGTTACCGATCGACTCGGTTTGCTTATGAGTTTCCTTAATCCATGCGCCGTGAAAGGTTGTTCGATACGAACAAAAGGCCGGCAAATCAAGCATCATGCTCATCATTTTTCGAATAACGACCGGGCGGCCGTCACGGTTTTTTATGATCGCGCGGCGCGTGATTACATCCGCTTTTTCGAAGACGGTATAAAGAAGAGTCAGTTCAACGTCAAACAGCTTGTCCGTAAGATGGAGGGAAAGCGTTTTTGCTTCCCCGGTCTTTGCGATTGCGGTCGGCAGGATTTCGGACGGCGCGGGACCGTCGATTATTTCGTGGGATTTGTAAACAAAGTCGGTGACAAACGTCCCGTCCGGCATTTTTATTTCACAGGGACTTTGGCGAAAATCGCCCTTCCCGATTCCAGACCATTCAAGCGGCAGAATATCCGGACAGTACATCGGATCCGATGCGTCGTATACGACCGTTCCGCCGACCGCCGCAGTATTTTTAAAAGAAAGGCTTTCAAGGGACGGATTATCTAAGAACGGTCCGTAATAGACATGCTCCGTATGCCCGAAAGCGGTGATTCGAAAGATATACGATGTGTGGTCGGTGGAAAGATAGAAAACGTTTTCCCGGTTGTGAATCATCCCCCGACCCTCCCTTGCAGCAGAATTGCTTCGTACGGACGAAGAATCCCGTCGTATTCGGAACGGTCACAGGTCGAAAGGATCGGTTTCCCCGACGCTCGAAAACGGACGGCTTTTTTCGAGAAGCTGATGATTACCGTAATCGATCCCGATTCGTTGAATCGCTCAAAAACAAAAAGTTTTCGTCGGATTTTAACGCATCGGAACCCTCCGCTTTTTAACAGCTTGGTTTTATTTCGAAGGCGGATCATTTTTTGATAAAAGGCGAGAACGGAAGAAGGATTTTTTTCCTGCGTTTCGACGTTGATGTCCGTATAATTTCTATTGATCCCGATCCAGGGCGTACCGCTCGAAAATCCTGCGTTTCTTCCGGGCGACCATTGCATCGGGGTTCGTGCATTGTCCCGGCCGCTTTGTTGAATCATGTGCCAGCGGAATGCCTTCGGAAAGTGAAGGCGCGTCGCCAGACGATAGACATTAAAGGACTCGACATCCCGAATCTGTTCCATGGACGTGAAGTCGAAATTAGTCATCCCGATCTCCTGTCCCTGATAGATGAACGGAGTTCCGCGAAGAGAAAGAAGAAGAACGCAGAGCATCTTGGCGGACTCCGAGCGGTAATCCCGGTCGTCGCCGAATCGGGATACGCATCGCGGCTGGTCGTGGTTCTCGAAATAATTCGCATTCCAGTCGAGCGCGGTTTGCCATTTGCAAAGCACGTTGCAGAATTTTTTCGGCCGGAAACGTGTCCGGAACCATTTCACAATCACGGCGTCGGTATCCATGTGTTCGAATGAGAAAAGCATATCGAGTTCCTTGCGGGAAGGGTCCGAAAGATCAAAGGCGGTTTTCGGCGTTACCATGACGGTTTCGCCGACGGTAAAGCAATCGAAACGGGAAAGAACGTCACGACGTAATTCACGCAGGATTTCATGCGTTCCTTCCCGGGTGAGATAATGTTCCCGGCCTGTAAGAATCATTCGTTTCCGCCCGTCTTCGAGAGATTCCTTGAAAATAACATTGATGACGTCGCAGCGAAAGCCGGACACGCCTTTATGAAGCCAAAACCGCATAATGTCCTTGATTTCCTCCAGGACCTTCGGATTTCTGAAATTCAGATCCGGCTGTTTTTTCGAAAAAAGATGCAAATAATACTCGCCGCTATGCTCATCGTATTCCCAACAATCCTCGGCAAAAAAACTCGTCCAATTATTGGGTTTCCTGCCGTTTCTGCCCGGCCGCCAGATATAGTAATCCCGATAAGGACTCTCCGGGTCTCGGCTTTTTTTAAACCATTCGTGCTCGTCCGAAGTGTGGTTGATGACCAGATCCATCACGACCCGAATATCCAGTTTTTTAGCCAGATCGAGCAGTTTGTCCATCTCGGCCATTGTGCCGAAATCAGGATGAATATCTCTGTAATCGCTGATATCATAACCGTTATCATCGTTCGGTGAGCAATACACCGGCGAGAGCCACAGGATACCGATGCCGAGTTCCTTCAAATACGGAAGTTTATGGATGATTCCGCGAAGATCTCCGATGCCGTTTCCGTCGGAGTCCAGAAAACTTCTGGGATAGATCTGATAGGCAACCCGGTCTCTCCACCACTGGTTCATGATCTCACCCCGATTCGATTGGATAGTATCTGTTTTTATTTTACATGGAGCGCATCCGTGCGTAAAGAGAAGAGGCGAAAGGAGAGTGGCAAAGGGGTAATTTATCTCTGAGGTCAGGATACGGAAGCGATTCGTATCGTTTTCATAATAAATCGAGAGAAACGGTTACTGATTTTGTGTAAGATTGTTGTGTTCGACTATTGATTTTATCAGGAGAGGAGGCTATGATTAATGTGAAGGTTAGACGAGTCTAACATTTGATCAGGTTAATGCCTTTCCACGGAAAAGAAAGAGGGTTGTGAAATGACTCTGAAGGATTTAGAAGTCGGCGGTTCAGGAATAATCGTAGCGGTACACGGTCAAGGCGCATTGCGGGATCGTCTGTTGGACATGGGTTTGACGCCCAGAACCCGCGTTATGATTCGAAAGACCGCTCCGATGGGCGACCCGATTGAAATATCATTACGGTGTTATGAGCTTACCCTGCGCAAGGAGGACGCGGCAAACATAGAAATCATGCGTGACGGGCTTCCTCCGGAAAGGTGTCGTACAAGAAAAAGAAACGGAAGAGCGATGCGCGGATTCGGACGGAAAGGACGGTCCGAGTCATGAATATTGCACTGGTAGGAAATCAAAACTCCGGTAAAACGACACTTTTCAATCAACTGACCGGATCCAATCAACATGTCGGAAACTTCCCGGGCGTTACGGTCGAGAGAAAAGAGGGATCCGTACGATACAGCAAGGGCATGAACGTGGTGGATCTTCCGGGGATTTATTCTCTTGCACCCTATTCCGGAGAGGAAAAGGTGGCGAGAGATTTTATCATTCACGAGAAACCGGACGGAATAATCAATATCGTTGATGCGAGTAATATCGAACGGAATCTATATTTGAGCATGCAGTTAATCGAACTGAATGTGCCGATGGTTATCGCTTTAAATATGATGGATGAGGTTCGATCGAGCGGCGGAACGATCAAAATCGAGGATCTTGAGTGTTGCCTCGGAGTGCCGGTCGTCCCGATTTCCGCAAGTAAGAACGAGGGCGTTGCGGAGCTCATTGATGTTGCCCATAGAACCTTTCATGACCGTATATTTCCTCAAAAAACCGACTACTGCTCGGGCGGGGTGCACCGAACCATCCACTCCATTGCGCATCTGATCGAAGATCATGCCGAAAGAATCGGGGTTCCCTCCAAATTTCTGGCGACCAAGCTCGTTGAGGGAGATTTATCATTGCGTGACGAGCTGATGCTCAACGCAAACGAACGGGATATGATTGATCATGCGGTGAAGGAAATGGAGGATGAGCTCGGGACGGATCGAAAGGCAGCCGTTGCGGATATGCGATATACGTACATCGAGAATGTCGTCAATCGGTCCGTCATTCGTCCCATGGTGGATCGAAGTCGCGAAAGAACGCTGAAAATGGATCGAATTCTGACGCACAAATACCTGGCGATACCGGTTTTTCTCGGAATCATGGGCCTGATTTTCTGGCTGACCTTTGGTGTTATCGGAAGCTTTTTAAGCGATCTGTTCGGTGAGGGAATTGATCGGATCGGCGAGACGGTTCGTGTTTTAATGCAAAACGCATCGGTAAACCCGGCGGTCGTTTCGTTGGTTGTGGACGGGGTGTTTGCGGGGATCGGAAGCGTTCTTACATTTATTCCGACAATTATTCTGTTGTTCTTCTTTCTTTCGATGCTGGAAGACAGCGGGTATATGTCCAGGGTTGCTTTTGTTATGGATAAAATGCTGCGCAAGATCGGTCTTTCCGGAAGAAGCTTTGTTCCGATGCTGATCGGTTTCGGATGCTCTGTTCCCGCCATTATGGCGACGCGTACTCTTTCGAGCGAGCGCGACCGGAAAATGACGATTTTTCTGGTTCCCTTTATGAGTTGTACGGCGAAACTTCCGATCTACGGCATATTTACGCTCGCGTTTTTCCCGAAGCAGGCCGCTCTTGTAATGATTTCTCTTTATGTGCTCGGAATGGTTCTGGCGGTTCTGACCGGTCTTCTTCTCAAAAATCTATTCTTTCGGGGGAAGCCGGTTCCCTTTGTGATGGAACTTCCGAATTATCGATTCCCGGGGATGAAATCGGTTTTCATGCTCCTGTGGGACAAAACCCGCGATTTTCTTACGAAAGCGTTTACATTGATTTTCATTGCTTCGCTTGTCATATGGATGCTTCGGTCATTTGATACAACGCTCAACCTGGTTACGGACGATTCCGAAAGCCTTTTGGCCGGAATCGGGCAATGGATTGCTCCGGTTTTTGCACCGATCGGATTCGGCAACTGGAAGGCAGTGACTGCGCTTTTGACCGGTTTCATGGCCAAAGAAGCCGTTGTCAGTACTTTTGCGGTCTTAACCGGAGCCGGGTCTGCGAATCTTCCGCAAGCATTAAGCGAATTGTTTACTCCGATTGCCGCATACGCCTTTCTTGTCTTTACACTCCTTTACACCCCTTGCGTTGCGACGATCGCGACGATTCGAAGGGAGCTGAACAGCCGATCATTGGCGGCTGTAGCGGTTCTTTACCAAACGGGATTCGCATGGATTATTGCCTTTTTGGTATACCGTATCGGGACGATCATTTTCGGATGAAGACCGACTTCAAAATCGAAGCAAACGAAAAGAGGGTCGAAAGGCCCTCTTTTTGAATACTCGGTAACGAAAGGGATTACATCCTTTTTCCGTCGGGATTCTTTCGTATCGATTCTTCGATTACGCGGATAAATTCGTCGACAATGTCGGGGTCAAATTGTGTGCCTTTGTTGGCGCGAAGCTCCTCGATCGCTTGCGGCCAGGTCATCCCCGCCTTATACGGGCGATCAAAAGTCATTGCGTCGAAACTGTCGACGACTGTTAGAACGCGCGAAAGAAACGGTATTTCTTTTCCCTTCAGATGCTCGGGATAGCCCTTCCCGTCATACCGCTCATGATGGTGCAGAACCAGCGGAGCGATGTTCGCGAGAATGGCGACCTCCCGGAGAATATGAGCGCCGACGACGGAGTGATCCCGCACGTCCTTCCATTCCTTCTCATCGAGTGGGGTGGCTTTATTCAGAACCTTTTCGGAAAGATTCACTTTTCCGATGTCGTGCATATAGGCGGCCAGTGACAAGGCTTTCCGATCATCATCGTCAAGTTTCATTTGTCGTGCCAGAGCCTTGGAGTACATCACGACCCGTTCGACATGACCCGAGGTGTATCGGTCACGGGCATTGATGATGTTTATCAGGGCCTGTAAGGAATTGAGCAAGTCGTAGTCGTCCTTTTCAATGTCCACCTCGATCGTATCAAGGATGGAATCATAAATCTCGACACGATTCTTTCGAAACAATTTTGCTCGATAAAGCGCGTCGTCGGCGTTTTTAATCAGGGTCAGTGCGTTTCCCGTTCGGGACGTCCATTGTGCAATTCCGACGGAAAGCGTTAAAGAGTTCACTTCCGGAAGGTTTTCCTCATCCGGAGATCCGGAAAGAATCATTTCTTCGCGCAGGTCAAGATTCTGAAAGGCTTTTCGAACGCTCTCACCGTATTTACGTGCTTCTTCCTTAGATCGATTCGGCAGAATCACCGCGAATTCGTCACCGCCGTATCGGGCGAGAATGGCTCCTTCCGGTTTGTGTTCGATCATAAGCTTTGCAACGATCGATAGAAGCTTATCCCCGTTCAGATGGCCGTACCGGTCGTTGAATTCCTTAAATGCGTCAATGTCGAGAAATAACAAGGTCAGGGGCTGTTTCAGAAATACACACGACTTGATTTCCGCATTGAGAGCGTTATGAAAATACCGGTGATTAAACAAGCCGGTTAATCCGTCCAGATTTGCTTTTTCCTCCAAAGCGAGAATTCGTTCACGATCGGTCTTGACAAATCGATCCAGAATCCAAATCGTCAGGAAAAGAACAGCGATGGATACCAAGTGTTTGTCGAGGAAACGGGTGACAGTGGCGTAAGACAAAATGAAGTCAAGAGCAAAAATATAAACCGAAAGAGCCGTGATAATCAAATAGGCGTGAAACATGCCGATTTGGATGGTAACCGGAACCAAAAAGAGCAGAGAAGTGATGAGAAAATAACTTTCGTTCTTTCCGGTAAACCAGATGAGGGCCAAGGCAACAATCAAAAGGAACAGGGACTCCCAGATTAAGAGGACATCTCTTCCGTGATCCTTTTCACGCGTTCCGAGCCCCAGATTCAATCGACCGTATAAGTAACTCGCGGCCACCGCCAGTACGGCGGCGGCAATCGAAATGATGAGAATAATCGTTTCGTTGAGCGAGGAGAAGAATCGCTCAATAACACCACGAACGATGATTAGGACGGATAACAGAAAATATCCCGCTTTAAAATAAGTTAGGACACGATTCAAATTCTCGTCATACTTCTTATCCAACAATTTTTGTCGCCTTTCTTCAGATGTCCCATGGCTCTAAGTCCCATTCGTAACTCAAAACCACTTTCAGGAATGCGTCGACTACTACCGGGTCATATAAAGTGCCCGAACCGGATCGGATCTCCTCGGCGGCCTGTTCTCCGGAAACCGGGGTTTTATAACTGAGTTTTCCGGTCATCGCGTCGAAACTGTCGGCGACCGCGATAACTGCTGCATAACGGGGGATCTCCGAACCCTTAAGGCCTTTGGGGTATCCCGATCCATCCCATCGTTCGTGATGGTACAGAACCGCTTCCGCGATTTCGGCTACATCATAAGAAGACCGTAAGATTCGGCAACCGATTTCCGGATGGGTTCGAATGATATCCATATCCTCGTCGCTGAATTTCGTATCATTTCTCAGAAGACGATCATCGATGGCTATTTTTCCGATATCGTGCAGGAATCCGGCCAGGTTTAAAAGATTTACTTCGACTTCCGGCAAATTCAGTTGCCGGCCGATTTTTTTACATAGCTCTCCGACTCTCTTGGAATGTGCTTCTTCCCGTGGATTTTTTTCGTGCAGTGTGTTCATGATGGTCTTGATTATTGTGTTGCGCATACTCTTGCTTTCGGCAATTTTGCTCTTATGCATATGATCCTCCGCGGCTTTGATGACCGAAAGAATGGATTCTTCCGCGAGGGTCTTTGTTGCGACACCAAATGAAATATCGACGGTGATCGAATGCACCTGGGTTTGGGAGAGTGTCAGTTTCATTCTCGAAACCAGGACCTCGGCTTCCTTTTCGTTTACACCGGGAAGAAGAATCATGAATTCATCGCTTCCCCATCGGGATACAATTCCGCGCCCCTCGACCAGCTTGGTAATCACTTCCGCTCCCTTACGTAAAAGCAAATCGCCGGTTTGGTGTCCGAAAGCGTCGTTTACGAGTTTCAGACCGTTAACGTCTCCGATGACGACCGATATGGGCAAATTCTCGGGGTGGTCGGAATTTTTGATGTACTCCTCAATGTATCTTCGGTTATAAAGATCGGTCAGGATGTCGTGATAACTGATATAAAGATTCATATCCTGCGCCTTTTTGAGCGGCGTGATGTTGATTACGAAACAGGTCAGTCCGATTACGTTTCGATCGTCATCCAGGATCGGTGAATAATAGCGCTGCCAGTAGGAACGGGACTCCTCGGTACCGGCGAACTCCTCAACGACGGAAAAGTATACACCGGATAAGGTCCGGTCGAATTCTGCTTTTCTTTGGGCACGCTTTTCATCGTCGCGTATGAGCTCCAGATCGTCGGTCCCCAGTGTGATTTCCCTGCCTCGTTCCCGGAGCATGGAATATTTATGGCGATTGTTAAAGGCGGTGTATCTGTAATTTCTGTCAAGCGAATACACCATGATATCCGGAGATCCTTCGAGGACTGCCGAAAAAAGTATGTTCGTGTGTGATAATTCTGCGTTCAGTTCCTCTTGCCCGGTCTTGAGACCTGCCGCATATTTTAGCTCCTTCGAGATTCGATAGAAGATAAAAAGCGAGGTGGTCGTAACAAAAACGATGCCTTTAATAATGCTGACCATGAGCATTTTGCTGTGATCCGGAAGCAACATCTCCAAGATGTTATCCGAGACGACGATCCAAAAAACGCTGATAATCAGATAAATAATTGTGATTTTAAGTGCCGGAACGACGGCAATGAAGTCGTTCATATGCTTGGGGCGAATAACGATCGATTTGAAGAACAATCGAACGCGGTCGCGAAGATAATTATTGTCTGAATCCTTTTCCATATCGGATACCCCACATCTTACGAAGCGGAAACATTACCAACATTATATAGCAGGATTGTGAATGAAATATATCGAAAAGCGGCCGGGTGGGTGATCATGTCAAAAATTCGGAGAAAAAAGGATCGGCACATCCGGTTCACGAGTATTCCCAAATCCCGATGTGATCTTGTCGGGCAAGACGTTCAAGGTCCCGAAGCCGCGATTCATACCTTGTGTCTTCCCCATATGCAACGACCCGGGCATATCCGCCGCGCACGAGAAGCGCGCTGAAGTTGCTTTGATTAAATGCTTCCGCATCGTCTTCCGATGGATTTTCAAGCCAGACATATCGCAACAAACGCCCGTACTGATCGGTATCGGACACATCGCGTTCCAGATACACGATCCGGTCGGAAAGGGTTTGCGACGCAAATTCAAAAGCCTCTTGTGCAAAAGGTTCGCCTTCCCGGTCTTGCTTCTCGGTTTCCGGAGCGTCTACCCCGATGATGCGTATCTTAAGTCTTTCTCCCCGGTCATTCTCGACCCAAATTGTGTCACCGTCGATAACATACACGACGGTAACGGCTTCCGTGATTACAGATTCCGATTCCTCGGCCGTCGAATCTTCGGTGACCTCTATTGTTGCGGACAGTGCATCCATCCATTCACCGAGGGCTTCGGTATTAAGAGAACAGCCCGAAACAAGCAAGGACAGGATGAAAAGAACCGGGAGAATATGCTTTCGAACGAACAAATGCGGCTCTCCTTTGTGGTTTGATAAACTCAGAGTACCACAAACCGATTCGAATCGGTATCGTTTCGAACCGTTCTCCGAAATCGAAAAAGTGATCGATCGGGCGGTTCGGGTGATAAAATGAAAGCATCGAAACGGAAAGGGGACACGGAAATGAAAACGATTTACCTGGCCGGGGGTTGCTTCTGGGGACTTCAAAAATACATGTCGTTGATTCGCGGCGTGATCGAAACCGAGGTCGGTTACGCGAACGGAGCGGTGCGCAATCCGAGTTACGAGCAGGTATGTGCCGGAAATACCGGACATGCCGAAACGGTTCGTGTGACCTACGATCCCGATAAGGTTTCGCTCGGGTTTCTTTTGCGACTCTTTTTTGACGCGATTGACCCCACCTCCGTCAAACGACAGGGGAACGATGTCGGCGATCAATACCGTTCGGGAATCTATTATACCGATGAGAAAGATCTTGAAATCATTAACGCGGAAGCCGGAGCACTGAACGCAAAGCTCGGTAAGATAAGCGCCATCGAAATCGCGGCGCTCTCCTCCTATTATCCCGCGGAAGAATATCATCAGGATTATCTGAACAAGCACCCCGGAGGGTATTGTCATATCGGGCCGGTAAAAATGGATCGGGCCGAAAAAGCGATCGTTGATCCGTCTCTATATTCCCGTCCCGCCGTTTCCGAGCTCAGGAAACGCCTTGCGCAAGAATCGTTTTCGGTTACGATGCAAAATGCGACCGAGAGACCTTTTTCGGGGGAATACAGCCACCATTTTGAGGAAGGTATCTATGTTGACATAACCACCGGAGAGCCGCTTTTTTCCTCGCGCGATAAGTTTGACGCGGGATGCGGGTGGCCGAGTTTCAGCCGGCCGATTGATCCGAATACCGTACTCGAAAAAGAGGATCGATCTCACTTTATGGTCCGAACTGAAACGAGAAGCCGTGTCGGCGACGCGCATCTCGGTCACGTTTTTACGGATGGTCCCCGGGACAAGGGCGGGCTTCGATACTGTATCAACAGCGCCGCATTGCGGTTTGTACCTGTCGAAAAAATGGAGGCGGAAGGGTACGGATATCTTCTCACCCTCTTTTCCTGACCACTCACCCCCCGAAAATCGCCCTCTCGGGAGTCGTGGGGTTTTTTTCGACACGCGGATTTGTATAATGAAGACGCGTATGAAAGGAGGGTTCGGCATGCGGGTCCGTATTGAGGAGACGACCGAAACGCAATCGGAAGAGATTATCGTCCGATGCAGAAAGTCAACACCGAAAATCAGGAAACTTGCGGAAGAAATCGAATCGCTTTCCGGGCGAATCGCTTCGGATGCAAGCCGGAACGATTGCCAACGGCCTTTCGATCGCGAAATGGACGCAGCACGAGGATTTCTTGCTCCCGGGTTCTTCAAGGGTGAAGAGCAATACTATTTGAGTTTTGCAGAAATTCTGTTTTTCGAGACGGAGGGAGACAAGGTCATCGCGCACACGGCAACGGACTCGTACGAGACGAAGCAGAGACTTTATGAGCTCGAGTTGATGCTTCCCGGATCGTTTGTCCGAATCTCGCGGTCAACGATCGCAAATGTGATGCACATCTTTTCAATCCAGAAAGGCCTGACAAGAGTCGGACTCGTAACCTTTCGGGGGTCCTACAAAGAGGTGTATGTTTCAAGAAAATACGGACCGGTATTGAAGGTCAAAATGGAAGAGAGGTATAGGTATGAATAGAAAAAATTTGTTTTGGGGGTTGGTTTTACTCGGAGGCGGCATTCTGGTCTTGCTTTTCGCACTGGGGATCGGAGAGTCATCGGACATTTTTCGCGCGGTCTCGAGCCTGATTCTTGCCGCAATCGGAATATCGTGCCTGATTAAGCTTCACTTTGTTCCCGGATTGATGGCACCCGCAGTCATCGTATATTTGTGGAGAGATCTTATCGGGATTCCGGATGTGATGCTGTGGCATCTGTTGCTGGGATCTGCACTGTTGGGCATAGGGTTGTCGGTAATTTTTTGGAGCAATAAGCGATCGCGTATGGAATCATGGGGAAGAGGCTGTAAGCGTTCCGTTATTGTAAACATTGACAGTGACTCCGAAGCGACGGAAGAAAACGGAGAATATGTAAACGTAGAGGCCACGTTTTCCGAGACCGTGAAGTATGTTCGATCCGAAAACCTAAGAGGAGCGAATATTCACGCGAAATTCGGAGCGGTTAAGATTTATTTCGAGGGCTGTACGGTCAGTCCCGAGGGGGCGACGATCCATTTGGATGTTAACTTCGCGGGCGTCGAGATTTATATCCCGAGATCCTGGAATGTCAACAATCAAGTGCGTGCGTTCTTCGGAGCGGCCGATGGCTTCTCATCCTCATCCGGAGAAGGTCCGACGGTCACTTTGACCGGAGAGGTCAATTTTGGCGGTGCGGAAATCAAGTATATCTGAGTATGACATGCTCGAAACAAAGACCGGCAACCCGAACGGGTGCCGGTCTTTTGATTTCTTGGACCGTATGGACGGTACAAAACTGAACAAGGAGATTTCACCTCCTCAGTCCAGGATCTTGTCCAACAAAGCTTCGACCTTTTTGTCGATTTCGGTAAGTGCTTCTTCGCTGATCCGGTCGGCATCCGCGATCGGATCCGTCTCGTCGGACAAATCAATGATGTATGAGCGCGAAGGTGTTTCACTGATCTCGATGCGGGTAAGGAGCCATCCGTTGGAGCTCAGAAGCTTTCCAAGCTCGTCTCTTAAGAAAGCGCAGATATTTTCCAGCGTCGGATTAATCACGTCAAACGGAGGGGTTTTGTTGATGTCGGTGTCCTGAAAGGATGAAAAAAATCGTTCGACTTCTTTCTCGATCACATCGAACTGGATAAAATCGTCGCGAACCTTAATGGTGTCAAGGGACACTTCCCAGGTGTGCGGATGACTTTGTCCCAGTATGCCGTTCAAATAAATGGCATGGCTGGCATTCAGATAGAATTTGAAATTATACCGACTGATTTTCATGTTTTTGATCCCCCTATAACGGTTTCAGGGAAGCGATTGCCGCTTCCGTTACCTCGTCGACCGATGACTCACCGTCCCGGAAAGCAAATCCGGCGGAGTACTTCAGATCATGGTTCGTATCACATAACGTGCCGAATAGCTTCTTCGCGGATTGTATGGTCAGTTTTTCTGTGGAACGAAGCTTGGTTATGGCGAACTCGTTTGCGCAAAGGCGCGCGCAGATATCCGTCTCCGAAGCATGAGATGCGACGATTGCAGCCGTTCTCGCTATTTGTTCTTGCACGAAAACGACATCCTTTTCTGCGGAAAGCTCGTGAAAATTGGTGATTCGAACGACAATCATGCCGATCGGACCGACATGTTTTCGCGCTAATTTCATCATCAGAGCCTCATGAAAATCAAGTGAGTACAATCCGGTACCGGGATCGGTAACGGAGCCGACGGTGTCGGCCGGTCGACCCCGTTGGCTTCCGAGCTCTCTTTGGATAAATAGATTTTTCTCGATCAGGTCGTTCTTTGCATTTCGAATAGCGAGTGTTTTCTTGCGGTTCGCGATGGAAAGAAGAGCGACGGACAGGATAAGAACGGAGCCTAATGCGATCACGAGTATCCGGAGTATCATGGAGCGTTCGCCGATATCGGCAGCGGAAAAAAGATAATTCTGCTGAACGCCGGAGGCGATGCAATATCGATGACCGTCGATCTCAATATAGTCGGCACTAATGATTTCATTTCCTACCCACACATCCTTCATTGCGACGGCGGAGAAAGAGCTCCCGTTTCGGAGCAGTTGGATCAGGCCGGATACGCCGGATCCTCCCTGGCGCAAATAAAAGTTTTCCAGTTCATCAAAGTTCTTTCCGCTGATTATGGCGGTGGTATCTTCGTTTTTCTCAAAAAGAACACGGCTCTCGGTGAAAAGCATCCAGTATCGAGTTCCGGTTGACGGAGCGAAACGAACGATTGAGAGGACGTCTTCCTCACTCTTTGCGTTTCGGGCGATCTCATCGATGACCTGTCCGACGATATACTCGTTTTCTCTTGCAAAGCTGTTGATTAAGGAACGTTCAAACTGCTTGTTCTGGGCTTCGAGAAACAGAAGCGAGAGAACCAAAAGGAGAGTCGCACCCGCAATGCTCCCGAATACTTTGAGCAATTCCTTGTCCTTGAGCTTAAACATCTCTTATCCTTTCCCGAGTGAGTAATGAGTCACCCGAAAGCAGTGTCCGGAGAGAAATTATATCTCCGACTCGTTGTTTATCATCTTATACAGCTTGTTTCGCACACGGGCGAGAGAATGAAAATCCTTTTGCATCGTAGAGGAAAGGTGTTCTTTTTCCTCGGTCAGTGTCTTTGTTTTCCAACCGCTCCGGGACTGGATGCTGTTAATGATACCGGCGAACCGTATCCAAAAAACGAAAAAATTATACGCCGGCATGAGTGGCACGATATACCATCGGCGAGCGTAATATCGCCGAATTTTCGGATGTTCCCTCAGATAGGAAATGATGTTGAAATAATAAAGGGCCCCCGAAACCATATACAGAGCATAGAGGATAATCAGAGAGCCGACAATCAGGTATACCGGATAATTCAGAAAAGCAAGGCAAATCAACGCGAAATACCAGATCATCCGGGGAAATGCGAAGGTATGGTCAAACGTCAGCATTCGAACCATGAAATCCGAGAAAAAGTTTCGCGTTCTTAATGAACGGGACAGGAACATGTGGGAGACCTCCATCTCACCGATCTGCCAACGCTGCCTTTGCGTATACAGTTGGTTGATTCCGTCAATCGGCTCGGTGAAGAAGAACGCATTTTCGCACAGATGAACACTTTTTTTCATCAGTTTTCGCACTTGAAAGGTAACATGAGTATCCTCGCAGACCGTATCGGTATTGTACATTTGGGTCTTAAGAATCGTAGATTTGCGAAAGGCGGAAAACGCGCCGGACAGTGTGTAAATGCTGTCGAGCTCGGATTCAAAGTTTCTTCCGGCCAGAAACGCCTGACAATACTCGAAAAATTCACATCGTCGGAACAAACGGAGCGGAAAATGATCCGTGTTTTCAATCATCTCCGGATCGGTCAGGATGACGCCGGTCATGCTGTGAATATTCGGATTTCCCTCGAATCGCTCGACCATCCTTCGAATGGCGGTCGGCTCCAACACTCCGTCACTATCGATATGAAGCACATATTTCCCCTCACTGTTGAAAAGAGAGGCGTTGAGCGCCTTGGATTTCCCCTGTTTGGCCTTCATCCACTGCATGGAGAGCTCGGGAAAACTTTTCTGGCAGTCGCAGAATACGGTAAAACTCCGGTCCTTACTTTCATTGTCGACGAGCATAATATGAATCTTATCCTTCGGATAATCGGATAAATGAACCGACTGAAGGCATTGATCAAGCGTTTTCTCGGAATTGTAAATCGGAATGATTAACGTGATTTCGGGAAAGCGAACGGGGGGAATGTCTTTTTTTGCGGAAAATCGTTTGCGAACGAGTATGAAGAAGCCGCCGATCGCCGGAATAATTTCCATGACCAGCGGGATGATAATCCAGGCCATCCAAAAAACGACCTTTTCAAGCAGTTGATTGAGAAACATCTCCATACTTGAATTTCCCCACCTTTTGCTTCAGGATCTGTGCTCTGGTAAAAACATAGAAGAAAAGGATGATCGAGAGCACATAGAATATGATCCTTCCGAAAATCGCATGTGCGAAAAAGAATACGTCGTTTCCGAAGAAATACACCAATAAACAAATCGCTGTCATTCTAATTATATTCGATGCAAATATCCAAATGATTCCGATAATATTAACAACAAATTTCTCCGCAAGGGAATATAACGGAAAAAACCATAAAAGTGACGTAAACGCAAAAATTTCGATGATTCCCGAACACTCGTAATCAACATAAAGTGAGATGGAATCCGATCCGTGTCGAATAAAGACCAGGGAGTATTGATAATAGGAGTAGAACGTTCCGGTCAGTTCTCCGATTGCACCGGTAACCGCCGCGACCGCTTTTGAAAGCGGAACAGTCAGAACCGGTTGAAAAAGAACCATCATCAGAATGAACATTCCTACGCTTCCGACGAGAAAATTAAAGAAAGTCAATTGAGAGCGCCGGAGAAGATAAACGACATAAATCCAGGCGACAAGCCCGACGACGATCGTTTGTATCATTGGGTACGTTTCCTTTTTCTCACGAACAGTGCCGTGCCGGCCAGCACCAGTCCCGAACCGGCAATGAGGATCGGCATCGTCGGTGTGCCGGTCGCGGTCAGAACCTGCGTTCCCAGATTCGGCGAATGGAAGGTGATCGTGACCAGTTTATCCGGTTGTTTAAAGAAATAATCCAGAGGGATTCTCATCTCCATACGATCGCCCCGATCGTCCGAGTGGCTGACATATCCGTTTGCTCCCCCGACTTGCTGATAGCCGTTTACGCGCATGACCTTCATGGCATTCAATCCGATGTCGATACTTCCGCTGACCGGAACGACATCGAATGTATATGTTTTTCCGTCCAAAGTGAATATGTAATTGTATCCGTTAAAACCAGGATAATTCGGCCAGGACATTTGAATATAGAGATAAACATAATTTTCATCTCTGTAGAGCGATCCGATGTGGGAGGTACCGCTGTCGTAATAAATCGAAGACATCGGCTTATCGGACCAATCCGAGAAATATCCGTCAATGACGATTTCCACATAATCCGATGCTTTTGCGTCGCTTAACAAGATGACTTCGTCCCCCTCCTCGGCCAATACCGGGACGGAAAACAGGAGTACGGCAAGCAATGTGCCGATCAAGACGACTTTTATTTTATTTGTCATAAATATTCACATCCGTTCCCTTGACAAAACGCTCCCTGTGTGTTTTATTATATCAAATTATTTCCTCTTTGTGCGGTTTTTTCTTTGATTTTCTAAAAATCAAGAAAATCGTAACACCTTCGGCAATTATGCCGAAAACCATCACAAGAACTCCTTCCTTCAAGTGCGGATAGCTCATCTTGATTACGGTCGTTCCGGAATCGACAATCAAGAAATTATTCATCGAACGGATCGGTTGATCACTTGTGAATATATCCTGATAAGCGAGTGTCGTATTGACATTGTCATATTCCGAGTGCACGGTGATTTGTCGGTCTCCGTATTCGATGGAAATCGGAACGATTTGGCGTTTCGGCAGATTATCCTCCCTCAGATCCATAATTTGGTTTAGAATCTCTTTTACGTTTTCGTCCTCCGCCACATATGCGTGAAACAGTATGTTAAAGCCGATGAAGTGAATATTTCTGCTCTCGCCGGTTCCGATAAAATCAAGTCGCGGCGAATTCTCAAACCAGGCATAACTGCTTACATGGGTAAGTCCGTTCAAATAAACCGTATTCCAGGTGTCATAATCCTCCGAAAAAGGTAACGGGCGTATTACACGATCTCCGGTCACCAGATTCGGGTATGAATACGTAAAGGTGATCGGCTGTGCATCGATATCAAGAAAGGTCATGCGGTTCGTAAGCGGGTCCGCGGGAATTCGACTCATGTCGATAAAAACGTGAACGCCCGAATCGGCAAGCTTTCGAACCAGCGCTTCGGCGTCGTCTCTGTTTCTGTAAAAAAAGCCGGAAAGGTAAATTTTTTCATAAGAGACTAGTTCTTCGTATGTGTATTCATCGATATATAATTTATCGCCGGGGTGGTAATAAGGCAGGATACCCGGAACCAAAGCCGCCGTTGTTCCGATGGCAAGACAACTGTATTCCGTGATCACTCCGAAGCCGGAGTCGACGGGGTAGGAGAAAAGAAGGGAATAATCGGATTCTTCGATCAATTCGTATCCGACCCGTTCGCCCGCTTGAATCAATGCCTGTCTGCGCGGTTCGGTACCGAGATTTTTTTTGTCTACAAGGATTACATCCGCTCCCAGCTCGACCGAACGATCAAACATATACAGAAAATTCGATTTTTCAAAGGACTCATTCAGATATGCGATGTTCATCGCTGTTTGAGCTCCCTGCCATGCCCATCCGAAAACATATGGAGTTTTCGGCTCAATCGTTCCGAACGCAAAAGATGGCATCGGACCCAGGCTGCTCAGATCCATAAGCGAGACTCTCTGTTTGGTCTTCATTTTGGCGGCGGAAAAAAGATACCGATCCATGGATTCTTCGATTACTTCGTGTGTAGCCGGAATATTCATGACTTTGTTATAATGGCTCAGGTTTGCCGAGGGAACCGTGTCCAGAGCGATGAATATGCAAAGAACGAGGAGTAAGCCTCGCTTAATCGTCTTCCATTCCATTACGGCAAGCATAAACATCGCATAGGTAATCGGAATGAAGCGACTGACCCAGAAGTACTGACTCATCGGCAATGCGAGAATGATGGGTGCCAGTGCGGTAGCGGTTCCGATTACGAAAAGAAGAAACGAAGCAAATCCGGGCACGCTTTTTCGATTTGAGAATAACAACCCGAGAATCGAGACCAAAAAGATGCTGATTCCGAGATATAGTGTTCCGATCCCTCCGTCCAGTCGTAACAAGGGATTCAGGGAAACCCAAAGCCGTTCCGTCGTTAATACCATTACTTTTGCGGTGGCTTCCGTGTCCATTGAAGTCAGTCCGCCCATCAAAGCGGGAGTTAACCAGACCCCCGATAGCGCAAAGGTGAAAAACATGGCGGCAAGGGCCTGAATCGGTTCGGTCCAGCGCTTGTTGATAACGGCATAAGTGAAAAGAAATATGGCACATGCGACGCCGACCATCGCCGCGATCATCAGGTGCCCCAAAATGGCGAACGGCATCAGCAATATCAATGGGAAGATCATTTTCTTTTTTCTGTGCCAGACAAATTGCCAAAGAGCGTAGAAAATATACGGAAGAAACATGGCGATAAACATACGCGGGAGATTTCCCTCGGAGAAAAAGACGCGCATATTATCCGGAAGGAAAAACCATAGGATTGCGAAAAAAAGACCGATCCAAGGGCGGTTTAGCTTGCGACCGAATAAAATCCATCCGATCCCTCCAACCGAGAAGGACAGCCATATGAAAAGCAAATACGCATTCATGATATTGCCGCCGGAAAAAAACTGAAGGAGAGCAACGCAATAATAGGGAAGGGGTGCCCAGTAGCGAAACGGCTGCACGCCGTTGTACCAATATTGGGTGAACAGCGGATATACGTTGCCGTCTTGTATTTCTTCAAACATTAAATCGGCCTTAAAAAGATGTCCGTGAATATCCATGCCCAAAGGGTAGATGTCGGAAGCTCTGACAAGAAGCATAAATATCGCCCCGGCCAGAATAATCATTACAGCCTGAGCGATGTAAAGAAGTTCGGATTTACGTTTGGCATGAAGCAAAGATGCGGTCGGCGGCGGAACGGCGGGTGAAACCGGATCGGACACAATATTCCGTTCTTCCGGGATCGAAGGCTCCGTTTCGTTTGATATGACGTAGGGTTCCGCATGATTCCGGGTGATATTTTCGATGGAATTTTTCAATTGTATACTTTCTTTTTCACTCCAATCATTTCGGGATATCGAGAAGATTCGAAGCGGTGTCTCTTTAATATCCAATCGCTCCAAACGAAACCCGATTTCATTCAACGTATCGGTCAACTCGTTAAAAAAAACGTAGCCGATGTTTTCTACGGTCGGAGATACGGTATCAAAAGGCGGGATCATGTTCATATTATTCCCGGAAAACCGACGGAGATAGAGTTCGACCTGATTCTCGAACCGATCGTACTTTTCAAAAATTTCTCCGAGCGGAGAAGCAAATAAGGCAATTTCAAAGGTGTGGGAATGTACGCTCGATTCGTTTCCGACCTTCGAGTGCGACGCATTCATCCGGAATGTAAATTTATAACCGGTAAAACTCAAAATTACACGCTCCGGGGGAAGCAGATGAATGGATTTTGTCGATCTTTGAACTGCGTATCTGCATTTTCTCCCCATGTTCCATTCTATTGAATCGTCGGTAAATGCGTCAACGAAGGGTAAGTCAATACGATTACATCTTTGGGTCGATGAGTTAACAATATAGATATCGGGAAGAAGAATCGGTAAAATGATGATGAAAAGAAGCGGAGGGGTGCGGGTGATCACATTTATTAAGACCCTCATAATCAAGAACAAGTCCCTTATCATCTATTTGCTCTGCTCCGTTATTGCCGCTTTGATCGAATCGGTAATCGGATGGACGTTGCTTCATCTATTATCGCTTCACATTACGATCATCAATACCATGGCGATCCTGTTCGGGGCGGTTGTTCATTATTTTCTGACGTCGATTTTTGTTTTCAAAGTAAAAAGAAACGTGACCAGCGCCGGAATCTACTTTGTTTCATTCGGGATGGGGATCCTGCTTCAGAATGTCGTGATATGGCTTTTCTATGATTTTGTTCTGGTTTCCGCGACCGGGGGGCTTCGTTTCGCAATCAGTAAAGGGGCGAGTTTGGCGATTCCTTTTTTGGTCGTATATTGGGTTCGGAAGAAGCTGAATGAGCGATATGCCCGAAAGGAGAAATGTAAGGATGAGTAAAATTTATGTGATGCTGCCCTGTTACAATGAAAGCGAAAACATAGACCCGCTGGTTCGCAGTTGGCTGTCCTTGAAAGAATCCATTCAAAACAAGGGGTTTTCTCTCGGCATTTACTGCATCGATGACAAGAGCAGGGACAATACCAAAGAGGTGATCGAAAACCTTTGCCGCGAGTTCCCGGACGATGTCGAACTCATCGCCCACGAAGTGAATAAAGGTCTCGGGGGCGCGTTGACTACAGCGCTTCAGAGTTTTGTATCGAAAGGGAAAGAAGGGGATATTTGTTTTCTGATGGACGGAGACAATACGCATGATCCGAAATACAGCGGGAAAATGATCGAGAAAATTCAGAGCGGATCCGATGTCGTGATCGCATCCAGATATCGGAAAGGGTCAAGCACACGCGGAGTCAGCGCAATCAGACAATTGATGAGCCTGGGTGCCAGAGTGTATTACACCGCCGTACTCCGGGTAAAAAATGTGAGGGATTACACCTGCGGGTACAGGGGATATTCTTACGGAATGGTCAGCAAGGGGTTTGAGGAATATGGGGACGCTCTGGTTGAGAAACGTTCTTTTGCCTGTATGATGGAGGTTCTCTATAAGCTCTGGATGATCGGCGCTTGTTTTGACGAGGTGCCCTTTGATCTGAGATATGACATCAAACTCGGGGAAAGTAAAATGAGGGTGCTTCGAACTATGAAGGAGAGTATGAGCACGGCGATTCGTTTGCGCATAAAACTCGGGAAAAGACGTCGTCTTGCCACGGAAAGAGGAGTCAAATGAAGAACGTAATGATCATTTTCGGAACCCGGCCGGAGGCCATCAAGATGTGTCCATTGGTCAACGAACTCAAAAACCGACCCGGGATCCGAACGGTGGTCTGTGTCAGCGGACAGCACCGGAAAATGTTGGATCAGGTTTTGGATGCGTTCGGTGTCGTTCCGGATTACGACCTCTCGATCATGAAGGAGAACCAGACGCTTTTCGATATCACGAATCTGATTTTGAATCGAATCCGCGAGGTGCTCGAAAAAGAGCAACCGGATGTCATGCTGGTTCACGGTGATACGACTACGAGCTTTGCGGCAGCGCTGTCCGGTTTCTATATGCAAATCCCGGTCGGTCATGTCGAAGCGGGATTGAGAACGTATAATATTCAATCTCCGTACCCGGAGGAATTCAACCGGCAGGCGGTCGGGATCGTAACGAGTCTGCATTTTGCACCGACAAAAACGGCGCGGGAGAATCTTCTTCGTGAAGGGAAAAAGGACGGGAGTATTTTTGTGACGGGCAACACGGCAATTGACGCTCTGAGGACAACGGTTCGGGAAAACTATGAGCATCCGGAGCTGGAATGGGCCAAGGGAAGCCGGCTTCTCCTGATCACCGCGCATCGAAGGGAAAACCTCGGTGAGCCGATGCACAAAATGTTCCGGGCGATTCGACGGATCGTTGAGGAAACACACGATGTTCGGGCGATCTATCCGGTTCACCTGAACCCCGCCGTGCGAAAAGCGGCGGACGAGGAGCTTTCCGGATGTGATCGGATTCGACTGATTGAGCCTTTGGATGTTTTGGATTTTCATAACTTTATGGCACGCTCGTATTTAATTTTAACCGACAGCGGCGGGATTCAGGAGGAAGCGCCGTCACTCGGGAAACCGGTTCTCGTGATGCGTGATACGACCGAGCGCCCGGAGGGAATCGATGCGGGCACTCTCAAACTGGTCGGCACGTCGGAAAAGGTGATTTACGATCAATGCAGGGTGCTGTTGAACGATCCGTCCGAGTACGGGAAAATGAGCCGTGCCGCCAATCCGTACGGAGACGGTCACGCTTGTGAGCGAATCGCGGACATCCTTGAAAAAGGATCCTGCTCAAACGATGGATTATCGATGGTATAATGAATGCAAGCATCGTTGGGAGATGCCGTAAATCGCGATAAAATATGAAAAGAGGACGAAATAATGACAGAAAAAGAATTTAAGTCCGGCGATTGCGAAAGCTCTGCCGGTTCGAAGAGATCACCTGCAATCGCACCATACCAACCGCTTGTGAAGCATATTTTTACCGCGGATCCTTCTGCGCATGTTTTTAACGGAAGGCTTTATATCTATCCTTCCCACGACTGCGATGAATACCATCCGCCGGATGATGACGGCGAGCAATATCAGATGAACGACTACCATGTTCTTTCGCTTTCGGATTTTGATTCGGAGGTCGTTGATCACGGCGTCGCAATCTCTGTAGACGACGTGCCGTGGGCCGAGAAGCAGATGTGGGCTCCGGATGCGGCCTACAAGGACGGGAAATACTACCTTTTCTTTCCCGCCAAGGATTATGAAGGGCACTTCCGAATCGGCGTCGCTACCTCCGAGAAGCCGGAAGGTCCGTTTACGGCCGAGAAAAATTTCATTGAGGGAAGTTTCAGCATCGATCCGGCGGTCTTCATCGACGATGACGGTTCGGCGTACATGTATTTCGGAGGACTTTGGGGCGGACAGCTTGAAAAATGGGCAACATCCGAGTATAACCCGGAGGGAGCCGGACCGGGAGCGAACGAACCGGCAATCGGCACGATTTTCGCGAAGATGACCCCGGATCTCCTGACTTTTGAATCGAAACCCGCACAACTTCAGATTCTGGATGAGAACGGAGATCGGATTGTTGCCGGGGACGAGGACAGAAGGTTTTTTGAAGGCGCTTGGATGCATAAGTACAAAGGCAAGTACTATTTGTCGTATTCAACGGGTACCACGCATCGATTGGTGTACGCAATCGGAGACAGCCCGACGGGTCCGTTTGTGTTCGGAGGAAAAATCTTAGACCCGGTGAAGGGATGGACAACGCATCATTCGATCGTCGAGTTCAACGGGAAGTGGTATCTTTTCTACCATGATGCTTCCCTATCGGGCATCGATGCGCAGCGTTGCGTTAAATACGCCGAACTGTTTTACGACGAAGAGGGAAACATCGCTCCGGTTAAGCCCGAGTAATCACGACTCTAATGATTCGGATCCGCCGTATTATGCTCCGGCGGATTCTTTTTTCTCTTCCTTCGGAGTAATCGCCGAATGATAAGAAAGACAATTATCGCAATCAGGAGCACTCCGGCCACCGGGATTACGACAGACAGCACGGTCATTACGATCGAGCCGCCGGTTTCGGCGGCGGAAAGCGCCGGATTAGCGACTCCGCCGGTTGTTGCGGTGGACAATGCGTGAATTCCGTTGCTTATCATGCTGGTTCCCGCAGCGATTCCGCCTCCGGCGACCAACGCCAGGGTCCATCGAATCATCGGGTCGACATCCGTTACCACGGAAGCCACGATGACGACTCCGGCGACAACAGCGATGGGAATGCTGGCCATATCCAAGATATTGTCGACATAGGGAACGAAATAGGCGACGATTTCCAGAACGGTCGCAACGCCGAAAATGATTAAGGCCGGATATGTTCCGATCCAGCCGAAGCCCGCACTGAATTCCATATACCCGCTCACGCCCGCGATGCTCATCACAAAAAGCGGGACGAATACGCGAAATCCACAGGTGGCGGACAGGCCGATCCCGATCAGTACCTGAAAAACAATATCCATGGGCGCCTCCGAGCATTCTTTATCAATCCTTGGCTATATTATACGATATTTTTCCGGCTGTACCCGAAAAAATGATTCCATAGCTTTCAGTCTGTGCTACTATAAAAAAAACTATGGCATTGCGGCGGAGGAAAGGCTGATGAATCAGGATACGATATTGGTTTTGGATTTGGGCGGCACGGAAAACTCCGTGATTGCGAGAATGATTCGCTTAATGGGTGTCTATAGCGAGATTTGCCCGCATGATATATCCTCGAAAGATCTCGCGAATATGCCCCATGTTAAAGGATTAATCTTTTCGGGCGGACAGAACCGTTTGATTGACGGAGTCCCCGCAATGCCCGACGAATCGGTTCTTTCGGCCGATATTCCCAAACTGGCAATCGGATGTGAAGATATGCCGGAAATGAATGTTCGGATCATTGATGAGGGTGTCGTTCGACATTTTGTATTTGATAAGTGTCGCTGTATCGCAAATTGGAATATGAAATCCTTCGTAGAGGAGCAAATTCGACTGATTCGTGAGCAGGTCGGATCCGAGAAGGTTCTTCTGGCTCTTTCGGGCGGTGTGGACAGCTCGGTGGTTGCGGCGCTTCTGATTCGGGCGATCGGAAAAAATCTCACCTGCATTCATGTGAATCACGGGCTTCTTCGTAAAGGGGAGCCGGAAGAGGTCATTCGCGTTTTTAAAGACGAGCTCGGCGCGAATCTGATTTATGTCGACGCAGTTGACCGATTCCTCGATAAACTCGCGGGCGTTGAGGATCCGGAACAGAAAAGGAAAATCATCGGGACGGAATTCATTCGTGTTTTTGAAGAAGAGGCCGCGAAGCTGGAAGGAATCCGATACTTGGCTCAGGGGACAATATATCCGGACATCGTCGAGAGCGGCACAAAGACCGCCAAAGCGATTAAAGCGCATCATAACGTCGGCGGTCTGCCGGAGGATCTGAAGTTTGAACTGGTCGAGCCCGTTAAGTTTCTTTACAAGGATGAAGTTCGTGCCTGCGGGATCGAACTCGGTCTGCCGGAGTCGATGGTCTATCGCCAGCCCTTCCCGGGTCCGGGGCTCGGTGTTCGTTGCCTCGGGGCAATCACGCGTGAGCGTCTGGAGGCGGTCCGTGAGTCGGACGCAATCCTTCGCGAGGAGTTTTTTAAAGCCGGACTGGAGGGTAAGGTATGGCAGTATTTCACGGCTATTCCGGATTTCAAATCGGTCGGTGTCCGGGATCATGCGCGATCTTTTGAGTACCCGGTCATCATTCGTGCGGTAAATACGATTGACGCGATGACCGCATCTGTTGCTGCGTTGGACTGGCATATTCTCGAGACGATTACCTTTCGAATCATCAACGAGGTCAAGGGCGTCAATCGGGTCGTATATGACCTGACGCCCAAACCGACCGGGACCATTGAGTGGGAATAGGAAGAACTCGTGACGCTTTTCGGGCAATCTGTCCTCGACGATAAATCGTCTGCGGAGGCTTGCCAAAAAGGCCACTCGTTCTTTGGATAGAGGGTTTGTACCGGCTTTTCTTTCGTCTCGAGACAGGAGTGCGGCTTCTTTTTTCGGCGCGTTTACCCCGGATCATGATTAAGAAAGTTGACCCGTTCGGAAGAACTCGTGACGCTTTTCGGGCAATCTGTCCTCGACGATCAATCGTCTGCGGAGGCTTGCCAAAAAGGCCACTCGTTCTTTGGATAGAGGGGGGGTGGTGTCTTGTTGACAAACTAAAACGGTGTCTCTACACTCAAATAAGTAGTAAAAAAGATGATGTTGATGATGTAAATAACTTGATTGTTAGGTGTCGAAGTCGTTGTTTGCATCGCTTACCCGGATACGAATGAGCATTGCTTTTCGATAAATGATAATCCATTCGGATGAGGTGTTGGTAATGGCTTTTATATCCATGTTGTTTATGATGGCAGGTCTCACCATCGTCTTGATCGGACTTGTTGTTTTTCTGATTGCGGTAGTCATGGATATGATCTGGATCGTGCGATCCGCTCGAAAAAAGAAGACACACATCGCGATTAAGATTTTCGCCGTTGTAATGAGTATTATCGGGTTTGTTTTATTTGTGCTTCCGGTTGGTTTTTTTCTCATTACGGGCAAGCTTTCGGAGATTGCTGAGGAGCGTGAAGTTAAAAGCATCGAAAACAAAATATATCTGGATGATTTGGAGGATAAAGAATTCTATGATGATTTTGATTTTAATGGGATGAACCTCATTAATATTGATTTTTTGCATGCTGTAGATGATGAGAAACTTAGTATGGAGGGTGCTCTTGTACTTGGAGATAATCGGTACTATCCCATATGCGCGGTGGAAAATGAAGGGGACTTTGACATCTATGTGCTTGAGGGAACCGGTCTGAAATACTGTGAGGAGAATCAACTTCAGGCGATTTTTGATTATTATCATAATGAGGCAGAGCTTACCGCCACCATATCTTTCATAGACGATGATCATTATAGCCATAAGTATGAATGTGATTTTGATAAAAATGTATTGTTCGAAATTCGGGACTATTATGACACGAGAGAGTGCGATTATTCCGGATCCGTAAGTAACGAAGAACGAAACTATCGGATTGAAATGAAATCGTCGGATGGTTTGTTTTATAAGAGTATCAGTCTGGCTGAAATAGGGGATGACATAGTGCTTCAAAGCACCAGTAGCGGCGGCAATATGAGAGGGATCACACTTCCTGAAGACAAGGCGGATTATGTCCGATCACAGATCAGGGAATGGACAGATCTGTATTAAGGTTTCGTGCTCGTTATCTGTGTTTTCAACAAACGACATTTGAATGATTCTTCTCGAACGGCATCGCTCCTGATTAATTTTTGTAAATATTCGATGCATTCCCGGCTTGGATTGGCCGCCTGATTCACACCGATTCGAGCGGCATGATTGCATCTTTTTTATTTGGCGAGGTACATTGTGTAATCGCTGACATTTATAATAGGTGCGCTGACATTTATAATAGGTGCGACGATTCTCCGAGCCGGCGTGAAGGCGGCGCATTGTCCGGATCTTACGCGGCGCCGCTCACCGTATCGATATCTCGGCGCATATTAAAAATTGGTGTTCCGTTGAACAGTCCTTGCCGTGAATTGAAAAGGGTCCCCGCTATGGAGGACCCTTTATTATTGTTTTCTATGGTCATCAGCCCCAGTAGCCGAGTTTGTTTATGACGCTTTTGATCGTCGCCTTGGCGGTTACCGAGGAGTTGTCCGCAGAAGCGACGATCACCATGTTATCACAGCGGATCATGATGCTATAAATTTCCGAATCATCGGATGCACTTTCTTGGGTGAATACGGCCTTTTGATAATTTCCGAAACCCCTCCAGGTCAGCGGATTAAAGGATGCTTCTTCAATGAAGGTTTTATACATATCGGCCGCTTCTTGTGCATCATCGTAATAGAGGGATGTGATCTCAATGCCCTGATCAGGAATTCTGGCATATACTCCGCCACCCGGAAACCCATCGCTAATCAGTAATTTGCCCCGGATATCAACGGAAATCCGGGCCTTCAACGCATCCGTTGCGACTTCCTTAAAGCGATTCGGATCCACAGGCTGCCTGCCAACATTCAGTAAAAGGAAAACCGATAGAAGGACAATCGCGATACTTGCAATAATGATCCATTTCCTGGATTTTTTTGTCCATTTCATACTAAAACTCCAAACTGTAATGATAGCTTAAATCGTACCATTCTGTGTATTGCATGTCAAGCGATATTAAAAAAATGATGTATTTTGGTCGAAAAACTCAGCGACTACCTCGAAGTACAGATACATCTTCTCGCGGGCCGGACCGGGATTATGAGGTTGGATAATTTTTAAGAAAGCTGACCCACTCGTCGTAAATCAAGGACTCGGTTTTGCCGAGGGCGGTCGGATAGTCCTGTGTTCGAATCAGTTCCATGACCGCCGGCCAGCCGTAGGCCTTTTCGAGAAATTCGATATAGGTGTGGGCAAAGAGATAGCCGCCGCTATTGTTGAAGCGAATCGGGTTGATCGTTCGCGTGTCCGACAAAGTCGGGATCGGCATGGAATCAAGACAAGACACTTCAAACGGATCGCCGTTTGCCAGGTAAAGCGCCATCCCCTCGGTCAGCCAGAGGCGGATCCGGGGATTAATGATACTGACATAGGCGTGGACCAATTCGTGCGCCGACGCGCCGACGATTGCCTCCGCGTCGTGAAAGGATCCCGGAGCGGCGGGCGAGGTCAGGATGACTTGATCTCCGATATTGTCTCCGATGTACCAGTCCAAACTGAGAAATGTCGCGGCGAGTCCGTATTTTTTTTGTTGCATCGTTTTCTGCTGATCGTAAATATATACGTCGACGGGCTCCTCCGGACGGGTGCCGACTTTTTGACAAATCCGCTCGCCTTCATTTTCAAGATGTTCGAAAACAGTTTCGGCGGCTTCCTTTTCAATCTCGTAATAAACGCAGACATAATCGCCTTGAAGCCGGCTCATTCCGGAGGTCTTCAAGCGGAATGCCGGGAAAAAGTTGATCAACGCGAGAAGAGTAATCGCGGCGAGGATGAGAAGGCTGATGCGAAGCACTCGTCGTTTCCGAGGAGATGACGGACGGGTTTTCATTCTCTTTGTGAATACTCCTTGTTATTGAATCAAAATGAGGATAACAAAAAACGATTTAATCGACAATATCCGGAGGCGGATCACTCGATCGACTTCAGCGCACTGACCATGTCGATCTTCGCGGTACGGCGCGACAGGATCGCGTCAACGAGAAGAGAGACCGCAAAGGTTCCGAGCACGCAGAGGGCGACGGACAGCGGGGAGACATATGTCGGGAAATCGACATTGTCACTTACCGTTTCCGTAATCAGTCGCACGAAAAAGAATCCGCACGGAATACCGAGAAGAGCGCCGGTTGCGGTCAGGATGACCGTCTGTCTGCGCAAGAGTTTCCTGATGCTCGGAAGCGGATAGCATGACGTCGATGACGCTCTGAAGTTGCTCGATATCTGAAAGCTGACGGATCCCGGAGCGTGCTTTTTAAGTTCTTTATACGTAACTTCAATTTATGAGTATGTATTTTGTGCATCCAATAAGTATAGACACATTGAATTGACAAAAAAAAAAACATATTATATTATCCGTAACCACACAAAGGAGGATGACATAATGAAGAAAAAATGCTCAGCTTTTTTTTCGGTATGCCTGATGGTTGCATTTCTGTTTGGACAGTCGGGTTTGATTGGTGCTCGTGCAGCGACACCTTCATCCAAAGGGAAACTTGCAATTGCCGAAATGAAGAAGATGTACAATATTACATGGACGTCCAATACATATCCAGAGGTCGAGATTTACGGATTAAAGTACAAATGTGGAACACGATATAAGGGTATGCCATATACGCAATATTGGAATGCAAGAAACAAGACTTACTCAGAGTTTTTATCCGATCCAGCGATGGTGTATGCTGCTCCGATATATCGGTACTTTCTTAGTCAACCTAAGAATCCTGATGGAACGAAAAGAGAATTGGGAAACGATTGCTCAGCGGCTGTTGCAGCTGCTTGGAGAGCTGCTGGATCCGGTGTATCAAAATCGATTAGTACCGGTTCGATGTATAATGCTGCAATTTCATCTACGGGTTGCATGAAAAAGAGAGGATCATATGGTGGCTCCGATACAAAAACCACAAGGGGATGGTTAACGAGTTCAAATTATATTTCAGTGTTTAGTGCACTCAAGCCAGGAGACGTTTGCTTTTATCACACTAAGAAAAGTGACGGCACACATACGGGTCATGCCATTCTCATTACTGACGTAAATACTACAAGCAAAACTGTTTCATACATTGATCAAATAGGTAAGCAGTGGAGAATAGACAGTGCGGCACATTCAACATGGACAAGTGGAACCAAATCATTTTGGTCATTATATTCAGATGGTTATGTGCCCATAACTACATCAGATATAACCATTTAATGAATATCACAATTATTTACCATAAAATAGGATTGAACAGTTTTCAAGTGTCTTGCGGCAGGCAATGAATTCTACCTCAGGGTACTCTTCAGTATAGTTATTAATGCGAGTCAAGCGTTATAATAATGTTCTATTAGGGAATGATCTACGATGAAGGAGATACAAATATTTGTTTTTACAGGGTTTATGTATACGTCGAAAATTGCCGAAATTCCACTTATAAGGAGTGAATATGAAGCGAAAAATCTTAGATATATATCGTTTTTTCTCCATAATCATTGTGTTTGTAACCTTACTGTCTTCATGCAGATATCTTGGTGTTAATGAAAGCGGAGCCGCAAAGGTTAAACTGTCAAAAAACGACTTTTCATTAATATCGAATCCGGAGAACAATTTGTTTTACACATCACGGGAACTCAAGTTTAATTATGAGTTTGAGTGTGAGTATCCGATTATGCGATTGATAACAGTATGCGGCAAACACCTCGCGGTTCTGGTCAGTGGAATGGACGATGAATATAACCTTTATCAATGGGTTTATTATTTCAACGAAGACGGGCAGGAAGCAGGTCATTACAATCTGGAGAATGCCATTAATCAGAGAGGAATAATCGTATCTCGAATAACCGGGTTCATAAACGGTGAATTTGCGGTTTGTTCGGAGAACGAGGCTTCAGCCGTGGTTTATTTTCTGGATCAACAGGGGAATCAGACTCGAAATCCGCTCATGGTAATTTATGAAAAAGAAAATATCAGCTATATGACCGGGTTGATCGGGTTAAGTAACGGAGATTTGGCACTGACCGGAAGCTGCCCGGAAGGAAGCAAGCTCATCGTATATGATTCGGAAATGAAGCAGAGGTTCAACCTGACGCATGAAGAGAATGTGGAGGGAGTACTTGAATCGGGCACTAAGCGATACATAACGTACAGAGGGAAAAGTGAAAAAGAAGAAGAAATCCGTTGGCTTGAAGAGATCGATTGGGAAACCGGAGAATCGGTCCGAACGATTGATCTGACCGGTCTGTATTCAAGCGGCAATTTGTTCGGAAACAACGGAAGTATCTTTGTGTCAAGTCAAAGCGAAATTTCGATGATAGATATCGAAAAAAAAGAAATCAAGACGCTTCTCAACTGGGGGCAGACTGATGTTGACCGATCTGTTTACAGTAATATTTCTCCGATTATTGTTCTATCGGAGGGAACAATTTTTCTATTAGGGATGAATCACGGCGAATTCATGGATAACTCTGTCTTGATGCTCAAACAACAGTCCGGAAATCCGTTTGAAGGAGTGACTACATTGACCTTGGGCGGATTTGATATTTCAGTATGTGACTATTTACAGAAGACGGTGGCTCAATTCAATCAATCCAGTGATTCTGTTCGTATCCAAATCATGGATTACTATGAGGGGATTAATTATGGCCTTGAGTGGGATGAGGTCCTGATTGACCAGCAAAAAGCGCAACAACAGATGTATCTTGATGTGCTGTCGGGGAAAGGTCCGGACATTTTGTACTCTACTGGAGGCATCAATTCTTTTGCTCAATATGAAAGAAATAATCTGTTGATTGATCTCTACCCGATCATTCAGACAGACTCGTCTTTTGACATGGGCAATCTCATTCCCAATGTTGTATCCGCCTGCGAAAGAGACGGCAGACTATGTAAACTTGTCCCCCATTTTTCTCTCACGGGGATATACGGACATCCAAATATCATTCAAGATCGGCAGCGGTGGACAATTGATGAGTTCAATCAGACAGTATCGGAATCGACTTCAGGAGCGCGGGTATTTGCTAATTGGACACCGGAAGAGCTTCTTCAAGGCAATCTCGGAGGATGCCTCAACAATTTTGTCGATTATTCATGCAATAACGCAGATTTTGACTCGCCGGAATTTTATCAGGTTCTTGAATGGGCGAAAAACTACGGTCAACCTATTCAAATATCACCGGATGGACGAGTTTATGAAGATGAATGGGGATTATTTAATCAAAATCAACTAATGTTTGTCGCACAAATCGAAGGGAACAGGACGAATGATCTATATCCTGTGTTCATTCTTGATTACGGTGCAAGCTATATCGGCTACCCTTCCCCGGGTTGTTATAATCCGTATATCGTGCCGGAGGAATTTGTTGCGATTTCGGCTTGGAGCAAGAATCCGGAAAGCAGTTGGGAGTTTATCAAATACCTGCTTTCTTTCGACTACCAATTTGACTATAGTGCAACTGGCTACTTGATGAAAAATGTTGGCTTGGGCTATCCGATAAGTAAACAAGCACTGGATGAGTGGTGTAGTTTTGAATTAAATCCCGAACTTCAACCAGAGGATCCCGATGCACCGATGGGCGACGAGTCGATTGAGGAAACGGAAGAACCCCTGATAGATGCTGACCAAACCAAGGCAGAAACACAAATTCGCCTCAATATCTGTCTCGACTTAATTTTCTCTGCAGATTCGTTATATTATCCGGACACGGAAATAATGAGCATTATCATGGAAGAAGCGGCGTACTATTTTGCCGACGAGAAATCCGTTGAAGACGTGGCAGAGATCATTCAGGACAGAGTGCAGACACTTCTTAACGAATAAATCGAGAAACAGTTTGTTGCGAAACCACAGGTAATACACGAAACCGGTCGAGAATGCACCGTTCTTGCTTGGATTCAATTATGTTTCACTCGATCGACTTCAGCGCACTGACCATGTCGATCTTCGCGGTACGGCGCGACAGGATCGCGTCGACGAGAAGAGAGACCGCAAAGGTTCCGAGCACGCAGAGGGCGACGGACAGCGGCATATCGTACATGTTCGGGTGTTTCAATAAAGATACGGCCTTGCCCTCCGGTTTTGTGACCCGCAAGATCCCCGGGCGGACCTGGGCGATCCTTGAAACCGAATGGCGCAGAGCTTGAGCACGCGAAAATGCAGCCTGAAATGCCCGGACGGCCTGTTTAAAACCGGAAGCATCGGGGGATTTTGTATTGATTTAATCAATGCGAATTTCGTGTCGTTCGGGTGTATGATGTAGATGTACGATATACGGATGGATCGATATTTCGGTTATGGATGGGAGAGCTCCGGGAGTCTTTCGGCTATATCCGTTAGTTCGTTCCATGGGATCGGGGGTATTACAATGAAAAAGCTGCTGGTATGCGTACTGATCGCTTTTTCCGTCTGGTCCGTGTTCGGATGCAAAGATTCGGATTCGGCTGCTACGGAGAACGAGACAAGCGAAGAAGCAGCGGCGGTCGGGGAGACAGAGCGTACGGACCGCGAAACAGAGCCTGATGCAACAACCAAACCGGTTCAGACAGAGGACGAAAATACACGGGTGTCCGATGATCCAAGAGAACTTTCGGAAGAAGAAATCCGATCCATCGACTGGAATACCGATGCATATTCGAAATACTATGTTGTGGTGACCGGGGAAACGGTGATTCATTACTGGAACGGAGGCGAGACCGCGCTGATGCAGTTGCCCGATATGCTGATTTATGTGTCGGGCAATGAAAGTCTGGCGGTGGATTTGAAAACCGGTCATATCAGCGAAGGATTCGGAGGGTCGATGGTTCCTCCGGCATCGGATATGAGCGGGGGTCAGCAGGACCCGGGTTCTTACGATTTTTCGGGCGTAGACTATGATCCGGAAGCGGACATGTATGTTTTTCGATACAGTGTCGAGGGGGGCGAGGCGACCTACTTTGTAAACAGAGAGTTGGTTTGTGTCGGTTGGGAATATGATTCACCCATCGGGATCGTATCCGTTCTTTTAAACCAGTCGGCGACTTTTGAGGAAGCCGTAGACGACATATTCCGCGAACATGCGAAAGGAACCACCGAAGGCGGTGACGATAAATATGCGGATACGGACGGTGACGGCTATTCGGATTGGAACGAGGATCGTTATCCCAGTACGGAGGAATTTGATTATCTGACAGACCTGTGGAAAAGTGAAGGTCTGACCGGCGGAGAATACTTTGACAAGATCGACTCACTCGGATTGCTGGCGCCGGATTGATTTTCGATGAATAGAGGTGCTGCGTCCGGTATATCCTGCCTGTGCAGATCCTGGATGATGTACGTAACCCGCCCGTAACGTTTCTGAGGGAACCCGTTTCACTCGATCGACTTCAGCGCGCTGACCATATCGATTTTCGCGGTTCTTCGCGACAGGATCGCGTCGACCGCAAGAGAGACCGCAAAGGTTCCGAGCACGCAGAGGGCGACGGAAAGAGGTGAGATGTACGTCGGAAAGTCGACGTTATCGCTTACCGTTTCCGTAATCAGTCGCACGAAAAAGAATCCGCAGGGAATGCCGAGCAGAGAGCCGATCGCGGTCAGGATGACCGTCTGTCTGCGCAAGAGTTTCCTGATGCTCGGAAGCGGATAGCCGAGTACGCGCAGAGTTGCGAGCTCACGCGTGCGCTCCGCGAAGGAGAGAGAACCGAGATTATAGAGGACCACGAGACCGAGAAGCACCGCCGCCGCGAAAAGCACCCAAATGATCATGTTAAAGCCCTCGAGCATTTGACCGTAACTTTTCTCCATGAACGCCTCATCTTGAACCTCCGAGACGCCGGAGGTATTGACATCAATATCCGCTTCTTCGGACAGAAGGTATACGGTCGGACTCATCGTCAGGCCGAGTTTCTCGAAGGCGCTTTTCGAAAAAACGAAGCCTTGCTCGAACGGCGTCCGGTGGATCGCGCGAACCTCAACCTCATAATCGTCGTCGAAGCCGAGAAGACGGAAGGACAGGGTATCGCCGACGGACAGATCGAGGGCTTCGGCGGTTTTTCGAGAGAGGATCACGCCTTCGTCGGGAAGGAGGATCTCGTTTCCTTTTGTATCTTCGAATCGTACCAGGGATCCCTCCCCGAAAATGCGCGCGCCGAAGATCATACTTTCTTCTTCGCCGGTTACACGGATCGCGCGCTCGTCGACGGCCTGTATATCAGAGGCATCCCCGGAAAAACTCGAATCGGAGAAGCCTTCTTCGACAAATACTTTTTGCGAAAACAGCTGAAGGTCGTCGAAAAAAAACTCCTGAGACTCTTTCATCGAGTCGTAGATCCCGATGCCCCAGATGAGCATCATCGTACATCCGACGACGCCCGCGACGGCCATCGCGGAACGTATGCGTTGGCGGAGGATGTCGCGGATGTTCCATTTGGAGATAAAGGACAGTCGGTGCCAGAAGCGCGTCTTTTCGATCGAGGTGTGCTTTCCGGTGCGCGGCGGCTTGGGGCGGAGGGCTTCCGCCGGCATCTCGCGAAGTTCCCGAAAACATGCCAAAAGACTTGCGCCGACGCATACAACGACAGCCGCCGCGACGCTCAAGACCGAGATCACGGAGACCTCGGAGCGCCACACGGGCAGGGAATAGAAGACCCTCTGGAATGAATAAAGCAGAGCCGCAATAAACGGCGGACCGCTCAAAAGACCGAGGATCCCGCCGAGAAGGCCGATCCATAGGCCATAAGATACATAGTGAAGAAGGATTTTCCGGCGCGAAAAGCCGAGCCCCATGAACGTTCCGATCAATGTTCGCTGTGAAAGGACCAGTCGAGTCATCGTCGTCAACATCGAAAGCGCGGCGACAAAGAAGAATAGGATCGGAAAAAGCGTTGCCATCGAGCGATTCTGGGCGATCTCCGCCTCAAACATCGATACGCTCGGGTGGTCTTTTCGCGGCATAAGGTGAAAGACGCCGGGGATCTTTTCGAGACTCGCGTTGAGTTCCGCGATCTGATCGGCACTCGCGGAATCATCGATATCCAGAATGATTTGGTTATAAGGGAGTTCGCCGGGGATCGGTACGGCCGACGCAGGCACACATGCATACCCGAAAAGCGAGGCGTCCGGGATCAATTGCGTATTGTCGCGAACGTCGTGGACAAATTCGGGGTGGAAAATGAAACCGCGGATCGGAAGCCTGAACGAGAGCATCCCGTACGACAAAGAAATCTCGTCTCCGATTCGAAGATTGTGGTCACTTGCGAAACGCTCATCGAGCCACAGTCCGTCGCCCTGCGGGTCGAACTCGGCTCCCCCGGTCACAAGTGGCCGACTCACCCGATTCTCGTCGGAGATCAAAAGTCGCAAAGTCGGTTCGTTTGGAAGGTCCGCGATGGTGTCGAGCTCCAGCCGAAGCTGAGCGTTTTTCACGCCGGGCAGTGCCCGGACTTCGGCGAGCGTTTCGGTATTAAAATCCGTTCCATACAGGAAGGAGTCCGCCAGAGCGGTTTTCGAGTAATATGAATTGACCTGAACGCGCATGCCTTCCCACTCCGCGCGCATGCCGCTGTAAATGAACACGCCGAGAAAAGCGAGGAAAAAGATACTGATGAATTGCGCCTTGGACGCAACGATATCGCGAAGCATTTTCTTTCCGAACATTACCAGCGAACCTCCGTAGCATCAATGGGAGCGGGATTTATTTCATCGCCGATCAGGCGGCCGTCCCGAAGTTGGATCACCCGATTTGCGATTTGCGTCAGTTGGGCGTTGTGCGTGACCAGAACGACCGTTCGCCCTTCCTCGAAGCATAATTTCCGGAGAAGCCGGAGGACCTGGGTCCCGGTTTCGGAATCGAGAGCCCCGGTCGGCTCGTCGCACAGGAGAAGCTCGGGATTTTTGCAAAGCGCCCGCGCGATCGCGACGCGCTGTTGCTCGCCGCCGGAAAGCTGAGAGGGAAAATTATTGATCCGATGCTCGAGGCCGACCGACGCCAGAGTCTTTTCCGGGTCCAGCGCACTCTGGTTGATCTCACGGGTCAAAGAGACGTTCTCGAACGCCGTCAGATTGGGGATCAGGTTATAAAACTGAAAGACAAAACCGATTTTCTCGGCGCGGTAACGGGTGAGGCGCGCGTCATCAAAAGCGGTGATCTCGTCCGGCCCGAACCGGACCGTGCCGGAAGAAGCGCGGTCCATTCCGCCCAAGATGTTGAGCAGCGTACTTTTTCCCGCACCGCTCGGACCCAGGACGACGGTAAACTCGCCGGGGGCGATCGAAAAGTCGATATTTTCGAGCGCGGTCACCTGAGAGGAACCCGAGCCGTACGAGCGGCAGACCTTTTCGAAATGAATGAGTGAAGTCATGAGAGCACCTCCTCGGGGACGATGATCTTCAGATCGTTCAGAACGTCCGCCGGAATACCCGTGATACCGGAAAAAATCGGCAGGATCAATTCCGGATCCAAGGCCTTCGTGTTGTGGTGGGTGTAGGTGAGTCCGTGAATCAAGCCGTGAATGCCAAACACGATAAAAGAAGCCAGAAGTTCGGGGGCGGCGATATGCGTATGACTTTGATCGGCAACCAGTTGGAGCAAAAGGGTGACCGGCTCGATCAGATTTTGGGACATATAATACGAAAATCGCATGTCGATATCGCTTGACTCACGGGCCGACATGCCGTTCGTCAACGGGCCCTCCGAGTGCTGAACCATGTTTTTTAGGGCGATCAAGACCCGGGTCAGGCGATCCGAGACGCTTCGGGGTTCGGCCGATAACAGGTCGGAAATGATCTCCTCGGCCAGACGGTCGGTATAGAATTCCATCGCCGCCTCGAAAATATCCTCTTTGGACTTGAAGTAATAGTAGAAAAGGCCCTGAGCGACGCCGACGCGGGAAACGATCATGGAGACCGACGTCCCCTCATAACCGTTTTCCAGAAAAAGCGCGAGCGCCGCCTCAATGATTTCGGCCTTTCGTTCCTGGGGGGATTTGCTGATTCGCATCATGGGCGGATTCTCCTTTGCGTGATTCAACATTTGTTAAGCGGACTTCCGGCCGGTGACTGACTGAGAGTCAGTCGGCTGAAAACATTATACTGACTGATCGTCAGTCAGTCAATAGAGGAACAATACGGTTTCTTCACTTATTTCCGTGATACGTTGACAAGGAGAGGGTACGGTGAAGCTCGTTTATCGTTATCCCGAACCACCCGGATACCGGCAAATTCGTGAAAAGTGCTCCGTTTGCCGGTAGTTGGTACAAAACAAGGGCACCTCACCAATCCCACCTCAAAATATATGGAGCACATAGGAGGTCGCGCCTATTACCGCGAAAAAAGTCAATTTTCGCCGCATATCGTTGTTTTGATTGCGTGGTTCTGATATATTGAAAGCATCGTAATATTGGTCTGAATCGCCCGCGAAGGGCGGCTCATTAATCACTTGGGAGGGTTATTTATCATGGCGAAAGACTCAGCTCCCGCCGAGAAGAAAGCTTCGCGAGCAAAGAAAGCTCCGGCGGAATCATTTCAGGACAAACAGGCAAGAAAGAGCAAGGCATCGGGATTCCGCGTCGGGGCGGTTATCCTTTGGCTGATTGCAATCGGTTTTGAAGTGGTTGCGATCCTTTTGCTCAACGGCCAGTTCAACTTCCGTTTCTTCGGAATCACGGACCAGATGGTCTGGATTATTGTTGCAGTCGTTATCGACGTTATCTTCGTAATTATCGGGTCGCAGCTTTGGAAGAAATCGAATGATATCGATCCGGCGTCCGAGAAGAACAAGGTCAAGTTTTTCCTTTGGAACAACATGGGCGTGATCGCGGCGATCGTTGCGTTGGCTCCGTTGATTGTTCTTTTCCTGAAGGACAAGAAGCTGGATCCGAAGAAGAAGAAGATTCTCACAGCGGTAGCCGGTGTGGTCTTAGTGTTGGCGATTCTGTTTTCCGTTGACTGGAATCCTGCATCCGCAGAGGATCTGGAGGCGGCACAGGCGGAAATCGGCGACGGGTTGGTGTACTGGACCGCATTCGGCAAATCGTATCATATCGATCCGGATTGCCACACCATCAGAAACTCCGCAACCAAGGAATCCGGAACGATCGAGGAGGCCTTTGAGGCCAAGCGTAACGATCCGTGTGATTTTTGCGCTTTGGAAGAAGAGGGCTGAAAATCGAGATTACATGACGGATAAAGGATGGAACTCCTTTTTCGCCATTCGGTTGAATCAAAAAGGGCTACATCAAAACCATGGTTTGATGCAGCCCCTTTTTTCCGTAGTTTTTCGGTTACGGTGTTTTTCTTCGAATCGTCGGTTTCTTCTTTGCGGGAGAAGAGGAAGTAGTTTTCTTCGCGGAAGTGGTCTTTTTTGAGGTTGTGGTTTTCTTTGAGGATGTCGTTTTCTTGGCTGCCGGCTTTTTAGCGGCGGTCTTCTTCTTGGTTGTCGGTTTTTTCTCATTTTTATCCGATCCGCCGAAGCCCAAAAGCGAACCGAGTCCGCCGAGCAATCCGCCCAGGCCGCCTCCGTTATCTTTTTCTTCATCCTTGGCATCATCATCGCCGCCGATCAGCATGGATGCGACATCGTCCAAGCCGAATCCGTCACCGCTGCCCAATAAAGAACCGAGCAGGCCTCCGAGTCCGCCGGAGCCGCTTTCCTTCTCATCTTCTTCCTTCTTACTGCCCAAAAGGCTCAGAAGAAGCGGAGCGGCAGCGGAGAGAATCGTTGCGGTCTGGTTACTGGAAACCCCCGCTTTTTTTGCGATTCCCGATTCAACGGAAGCTTTTTTACCACCGAGGATATGCGAAAGGATTTTATCTCCGTCCGCCAAGTCGGCGTTCTTTAGGAATGAGGCGACGTCTGATGTGTTGTCTTTTGCGTGAGAGGACAGTGCCGCGGAAAGGGATTCTTCGCCTTTCTTGGATGAAGCGTTATTCTTCATCCCGCCGACCAACGTCGGTACGGCCTGGGTAAGAACGGTTTGGACTTGATCGCTTCCGACTCCGGTCATTTCGCTCAAGGCGCCGATGCTGGTTCCCGAAAGCAGGGTGTCCAGAATAGATTTAGACTCTGCCATTGTGATTCCTCCGTGTTATTATCAGATTTTGCCTCATGTTGAAGCAGGACGGTACATACATGGTTATTATAGGCTTGCCCTTCGAAAAAGTATAGTTTGCGACACGTTTTCTCCTTAACAAAAATCATAATTGAAAAATAGAACACGGGCAACGCATGGTATAATCATAAAGATATCGCCGTTTTTTCCGCAAACAGAATCTTTTCCGGCGCGATCAAACTCGAAAAGGTGAAAAAGATGAGAAATAAGGATTACCCGCTTTACGAGACGACTGTTTTTGAGGATTTTCGGATCATGACCGAAAATGTAGCCGATCGGTATCCCGACCGAACGGCCTTTTCGTTCAAAAAGAAACCGACCGACAAGGAAATCGTTCGCATTACGTTTGCGCAAGCCAGAGAATATATCCGGAATTTGGGAACCGGCCTGATCGCGATGGGCTATTCCGACAAGCATGTCGCACTGATCGGCGAGAGCTCTTTTGAGTGGGTGTGCTCGTATTTCGCGCTGATGTCGATCGGGTCGGTAGTGGTGCCCATCGATAAGGAGCTTCCGGCATCCGATATGGTCGATATTATGAATGCCGCGGCGTGCGAGTATGTTGTTATGAGTCCGTCAATCGCCGCGAAGGCCGAGAAATTCGGGGTGAGTGTGCCGACGATTCAGGGGTATGTTTGCTTCGGAGACTCGACGATCCCCGGTACGGTTCCGATTGAGAAAGTCGTTTCGAAGGGCGCAGAGCTTTTTGCAAATGGAGACCGGTCGTATTACGATTACAAAATCGACACCGAACGGATGGCGACCATCGTTTTTACCTCGGGGACGACCGGGAAGGGTAAAGGTGTCATGCTTTCGCAAAAGAACATCGTTCTGGACATGACCAACGGGATGTATTACTTCGCGTTGACCCCGCGTACCATCAATTTTCTTCCGCCGCATCATACCTTCGGGTCGACGGTCAACTTCGTCGGGCATTTTGCACAGGGCGTCGAAGTTTATCTTTCGTCCGGGCTCCGATACATCGCACAGGAGATCAAGGAGCAACGGCCGACGCATCTGATTCTGGTTCCCTTATTTCTCGAAAAGTTGAACGCCCGCATTTGGGCAAAGGCCGAGGAAACCGGTAAGGACAAACTTCTCCGCCGCATGATGAATATCAGTAACGCGCTTCGAAAGATCGGGATCGACGTGAGGCGAAAGCTTTTCAAAAGTGTGCTGGAAGGCTTCGGCGGAGAACTCGAGCTCGTCATTTGCGGCGGTGCCGCGCTCAAGCAGGATATCATCGATACATTCGATGCGATCGGCGTGACTATTCTCAATGGTTACGGAATCACCGAATGTGCGCCGCTCGTGTCCTGCAACCGTAATCAATACCGAAAGAAGGGCAGTGTCGGAAAGCCGATCAAGGACGAGATCATCAAGATCCGGGAGCCGAACGAGAACGGCGAGGGTGAGATTTGTGTCAAAGGCCCGAATGTCATGCTCGGTTATTATAATGATCCGGAGGCGACGGCCGAGGTTTTTGATGAGGAAGGCTTTTTTCGAACCGGAGACTTCGGTCGTCTGGATGAAGAGGGCTGGCTGTATATTACGGGCCGGCTCAAAAATCTGATTATTTTAAGCAACGGAAAGAATGTTTATCCGGAGGAAATCGAGCTGAAAATCTCGCAGATTCGCGGGGTGGAGGAAGTGGTCGTGTATGCGGGCGAGAGTCGGTCCAAAAAGGATAAGGAGATTATCGTCGCGGAGATATTTCCCAACCGCGATCTTCTTGCCGCCGACGGGGTAACCGATATAAACGCTTATTTCGATGAAAAAATCAAGGAGGTCAACCGCCAAATGGTTTCCTATAAATCAATCGGGCAGGTGAAACTGCGGGAAGAGGAGTTCGAAAAAAACACCTCCAAGAAGATTGTACGATTCCTGATCGACAAGAGCGTAGAATAGAGAAATTTCAGATATTTGCATTTCCATAAAAGCTCTGACGATAAAAAAGCAACCTCTTTTTTTGGCGCATAATCCCGAAACCCGTGCACGAGAACGGAGATCTTTACAAAAAACCGTATCGCGAGAGGTTTCGGAAAAAGGCAAGAAAATGATAAGATATAGTTATTTACAGCACAATAGTGGAAGTAATTGCCGACGGGAATCGATAAAATGACGATTAGAGTCAACCACATGACCCGACAATACTCTTACAAACGGATGAAATGATTTGGGGGAATGAATATGAAAAAGCAGTTCAGATTCGTATCGATGCTGATCGCAATGGTGATGATTATTACCGTGTTCTCCGCGTCACTCTTTGCGGAAGAAACAAAGAGCCTTTTGGGAAACACGAATGTCAGGAAGCCCTCGGAGGGCGGTGCCCTGCAGGTGATTGAAATCGACGGTCAAATGACGCTGGCCGATTCAAAGGGACGAAAAATACAATTGCGCGGGATGAGTACACACGGCCTCCAGTGGTTTGGTGAGATTATCAACGAAAATGCGTTCATCTCACTCGCCGAAGACTGGGAGTCCAACGTCATTCGTCTGGCCCTTTACATCGGTGAAAACGGTTATTCAAAGAATCCGGATCTGAAGAATCTGGTCTATCAAGGCATTGATTTGGCGCTCGAGAATGATATGTATGTTATTGTCGACTGGCATGTACACGCACCCGGTGATCCCAATGCGGAGGTATACGCCGGTGCCTATGATTTTTTCGACGAGCTATCCGACCATTATAAAGATAATCCCAAATTTCACTACATTCTTTGGGAATTATGCAATGAGCCGAGCCCGAACAGCTCGGGCGGAGAAGGGCTGACCAATGACGAAGCCGGTTGGCAGGCAATAAAGAGTTATGCGGAACCGATCGTATCCATGCTCCGTGAAAAGGGGGACAACATCATTCTGGTCGGTTCGCCGAACTGGAGTCAACGCCCCGATTTAGCGGCGGACGATCCGATTGACGCCGAAAATATCATGTACTCGCTCCACTTTTATTCCGGTACCCATATGGCCTCCGAGGATACGACGGATCGCGGAAACGTGATGTCCAACGGACGCTACGCACTCGAGAACGGCGTCGCGATTTTTGTGACGGAATGGGGAACCAGTGAAGCCAACGGAACCGGCGGCCCGTATCTGGAGAAAGCGGATCATTGGATCGACTTCATGAACAGCAATAACATCAGCTGGTGTAACTGGTCTCTGACCAATAAGAACGAGACCTCCGGCGCATTTATGCCGTATATCATGGGTGTCTCCGAAGCGACCGTACTGGACCCCGGAGATGACCGGATCTGGACGCTCGAGGAGATGAGTGTGACCGGCGAATTTGTCCGTGCGCGAATTAAAGGAATAGAATACGAGCCGATCGATCGTAAGCTCGAAGGCGCTTTTGAAGAGGTTCTGTGGACCTTTGAGGACGGCACGACGCAGGGTTTTGAACTCAACCCCGACAGTCCGATAAAGAGTGTTACCCTTGAAAACATAAAAAATGTTCTGTGGCTTACGAATATGGCAGACAGCGTCGATATAACCGAATCGAATTTCTGGGCGAACGTTCGTATTTCTTCACAGAGCTACAGTCCCGCATTTAATATATTCGGCGGAGACACGGTGAAAATGGACGTTTTTGTTAAAGAACCCACGACGGTCACCATCGCGGCCGTTCCTCAGTCCGACAAACACGGCTGGGCGAATCCCTCAACGGCGCTTCAAATTCTTCCGCGCGAATTTGTTGAGCAAGCCGACGGATTGTTTATGGCACAGGCAGTCATGACAAAGAGTCAGGCTACGAATATCGAAACAATCGCGGCGGATGCACAGGATAGCATCTTGACGAATATCGTGCTTTTCGTCGGAAGTGAGAACGGCGGAGATGTCGGACTGGATAACATCACTTTTTCCGGATCCGGAGCTTCCGGTCCGCCGCCGCTGGAGCATGAGCGAAAGGGCGACGCTCAGATACCCTCCGATTTCAGTAATTTCACGCGCCAGGGATGGGACTGGAACGTTGATTCGGGAACGAAAGTATCCCTCCGGGTCGAACCGGCCAATGATTCCTTTTCGCTCTGCTTTGAGTTCGCATACCCGGAGATCAAGCCGACCGACAACTGGGCTTCCGCACCGAGACTGGACCTTTGGATCGAGCCTCTGACACGCAACAATAAGGATTATGTCGTCTTTGACCTTTATCTCCAGCCGACACAGGCGACGACCGGTGAGATGGCGATCAGCTGTGCTTTTCAGCCGCCCGAAATCGGGTACTGGGTCCAGATCCCCGAATCGTACAACATCGATTTTTCAACGCTTTCCGAAGCCGAGGTGACCAAGGACGGACTGTATCATTATTTTGTTGTCCTGGACTTCGCGGCGATTGACAGTATTGGGGAAGATACGCCTCTTCGCAATATGATCCTGATTTTCGGGGATATCGAGAGTGACTTTGCCGGTAAAGTGTATATGGATAACGTGAATTTCCTGACACAGGAGGAATTGGACGTTCTGATCGAAGAACCTGCGGTTCCGACAACGGAGCCGACATCCGAAACGACCATGGCGCCGACGGATGAATCCGAAACGGACGAAGAAAAAGGGCCCGAAAACAAGTGGTTGGAGCCGGTCCTTTGGGTTTCCGGCGGACTTCTGCTTTTATGCGGCGGTGTCATTTACGCTTACCTGAAAAAGAAGAAAGAACACAAGATGTTTATCGAAAAAACATCCAAATCCGCAGAAGAGTCCTTACCGACGCAACCCGATTCGAAGTCGGATGACTCGGGCGAAACTACGGGTCATTCCGAATAGTCCCGTAAACCATACGGGAAAGGCCGGAGGATTGATCCTTCGGCCTTTTTGTTGTCGGAAAAAAGAAAACGAGCTCAGGACTTGATGGCGGCCACAAGCTTGCCGACCCAAGTTTTGGCTTGGTCGGGATTGGAGGCGAACAGCTCGCGCACCAACGGTATCAATTCATATTTTGCGATGGCATTCAGATTGATGTCGCTGAGCTCCTGTTTTCCGCAGAAATAGCCGTGACCGATGGCCCGGTTGCCGTCCGTCGCGGAATCGGATGCCAGAGCTTTGTTGATGTCGGAGACGATTCTTGTGAGCTTTTCGAGTTTCGGGCTGGATTGTTTTTTTACATAGTCAATGAAGGGTTTCTTATCGAAAGCCGGAGAAAGCTGATAAAAGGCAAAGCGTCTGCGTACCGAATAATCCATCCCGGAGGATTCCGAGGCTCCGTTCATCGTCGCGATGATGTGCACATTGTCGGGGATTGCGAATTGCTCGTCGCGATGAAGGAGCCGAATTTTCTTTCCGCGATCGTCCCGGCCGACGAGCATCAACAAATCACCGAATATATTCCCGATATCTCCGCGGCTGATGTCATCAATGATAAAGAAATATTCTTTATCATCCGGTTCCGCTTCCTTGCAGAAGTCATAAAAAACGCCGGTAGAAAGACGGCTGTCATGGGCGTCCGGAGCATATCCCATCACGAAATTCTCGTAGGAATATCCGGAATGAAACTGGATGGTTTTTACACGGTCGCTGTCTCTTCCTCCGATAATCGAGTACGCCAGACGCTCCGCGAGGAAGGTTTTACCGACGCCGGGAACGCCCGTGATAACGACATTTTTTCGGGACAACAGCAGATACTTGAGCTCTTCATATTCGTTTTCTTCCATAAACGCTTCCGTGAGAAAATCGTTTTTTGAATACGAAGAGATATAGTCCGTATCATAATCCTCGCTGATGTTCGCGTCCGAAGAGTCGGAAATCAAATCCTCCAACGTACGGCAATAACCGGTCAGGTTGGTGATGTCAACCAGTGTGCGGCGTGTGACGACCGGGTTCGGGGACCATTCGCCGCGGTTCGTCCATGCGATGTCGCGAACATTCTTATGGTCCTTTCTGGACCAGTCGAACGTATAATCGGATTTTACGATGCCTCGTCCGAGGATGTTTTGGGGACCGCTTCCGAAATAAACGATATCGCCGATTTGCATTTCCCGACAAAACTGCCATGCGGCATAGCCGAGATACTTATAGTTTCTGCCGCTTCCGAAAGAAGCCTGCATACCTTTTTTGATTGCTTCCCGGGAAGAGAACTGTTTCAAATCTCCGAGCGCGTCAAATCCGAGTGCCAGATATCCGTGTGAGTAATAATCATCCCAGACACGAGCGGCATCCGCGGGGGTATAAATCCAATAACGCCGACCGAACGCAGGCTCCTCGTCTGCCGTCTGATCAACGGATTCCTTTGTATCTTGCGAAGATAACTCGGGGGCGGCGAGATCTTTACCTTTTGTTTCACCGGATGAAGGCGTCTCCCGCGAGGGTTTTTTCTCCTCTGTCTTTGCTTCGGATGAAGCGGAAGCGGTTTTCGCGGTCGAAGAAGCAGTATTTCTCGTTGCGGCGGAGGAAGTGGCGGGAGAAGCAGGAGCCCGGGTGTAACTGTTTTCGATTATGCCGTCAATCGCCTGCTCCTGTTCCGGGGAGACCTTATAGAACGGCACGCCCGGAAAATTCAGGACCTCAAGGGTTTTGGCGATATCGTCGGCCGCAAGCAGATTTCTGCTTACCAGCGGCTTCGTATACCGTTTATCGATTCGAATATCTACGCCGAGAAATGAATTGAGTCGCAGGAAAGCGCCGACCGCAAAAGGATCGTTGCGTAAGGGCTCATGGTTTTCCGGAGAGCCCAAGATCGTTCCGGACGCCGCGATTCCTCCGTCGACTCCGGGGATCCACAGAAAGACCCGATCGTTTCTCTTAATCATGGGGTCTGCCTTGTCCAGCTTCCACGGGATGACCGAGAGCTCCTGTATCGCGGAGATGATATCGTATATTCTCGGGTTACCCGAAAAAAGCCAGCAAAGGGGTTGCGCGATTTCACCGAGAAATTGAAGGTAATAATCGAGTGCCTCCGCAAAAGCGCCCTTGGTGCTTTTGTTGATCAGATTGAAATTCTTGGCGCTCAGAATCACCTCGACGGCTTCTTCGAATTCCTTCGGCGTCGAATAGAAGAATAAATCGGTGTGTTTGAACTTGCCGCTGATCAGCATGGAGGAGGAAAATTTCAGTGCGTTAACGTACTCATCAACCAAATCCGGAGGGATCGGGTTTCCGTTTGCACGATCCGGCGCGCTGACCCAGTTCTTAAACGCACTACGATGATAAATTTCGCTCATTTTTGCCTCCCCACGACCGATCTTCCGCCGGATCGCTCCGCGCGCAGTTGCGCCATGACAAATAGGTTACAACAAATTAAGAAATCTTGCCATATTATAATATGAAATACGAGGAAATATTAATAGACTTTTTACATATTTTTGAAAAATGGAAGAATCGGTCGGACATCCATCTGTATTCGGGCCGTGCTTTTTTCCGTAAAAATGTATAATATGAAGGGTGTGACAAAAAAGTAGGGTGAGGGTAACGGACCGGTGATCGATTTTTTCAGAAGCCTCTATCGATATTCTCGCAGGGATTTTATTCAGAATATCCTTTTCATGATTGTTTCGAGTATTACCGGCGGAGTCGGCATTCTGATGTTGATTCCGCTTCTTTCGATGATCGGAATACTGGACGGGGGAAATGCTTCGATCGAATGGGTGCGTCAGCGAACTTTTTTTCTCGAATCCTTGCCCGAAGCGGCCCGGTTACCGATCGTTCTTTGTGCATACGTGATTCTCATCATTGCGCAATCATTGATTTCAAGAAGAATGGTGCTTCTGAATACCCGGATTATCCAGGGATATGTGGAATATCTGCGAGTGCGTTTATACGAAAAAACGGTAAACGTCGAATGGTCCGCGATGATTTCCAAAAACAAATCGGACATCAGCAATACGTTTGCGGTTGAAATCAATCGGATTTCTTCGGGTGGGGTATTGTTTCTTCGTCTGATTTCGGATGGAATTGTTTTCCTTGTTCACCTCGGAATCGCCTTCTTTATTTCTCCTCCGCTTACGGTTTTCGTGATGATATGCGGTCTGATTCTGGCGTTTTTGATGAGCTCTACACTCCGGGACTCCAAAAGAGTCGGTGCAAAAATTCACGAAACGAACAAGCGATTGCTTTTCGAGATTACCGAGCAGCTAAACGGAGTAAAGGAAGTAAAAAGTTACGGAATCGAGGAGCGACAAATACGAAGATTTGCGGATATTTGCGCAAAAATCAAGGAAAACCTAATCCGTCACACGAAGCTTCAGGCACGCCCTCAGCTTCTTTACAGCATCGCCGCGGCGGTTATTATCAGCCTGGTTTTCTATTTGATGGTCCGCTTTTTCGGCATTGAACCGGCGTCCATGATTATCATTTTGTATGTCTTTTCAAGAACTTGGCCGATATTTACAAAGACACAGTCGAATCTACAGAGCATCTTGGTTGCGATCCCTTCCTTTGAGTCCTACGGTCGACTGATTGACGACTTTGCGGGTCGGGAAGAGAAATCGGCTGACTCTTCCGCGGCGATCGAGGATCGACTTCTTCGACACATTCGATTTGACCGCGTTTGCTTCTCTTACCGGACGGAGGAAGGCTCGTTTCACCTAAGGGATTTGTCCTTTGATATTCCCGTCAATCAAACCACCGTCCTGGTCGGGCGGTCCGGAGCGGGGAAAAGCACAATCGTCGATCTGTTGTTGATGTTTTTGAAGCCGCAGAGCGGTCGGATACTCGCGGATGACACGGAGTTGCTTCCGGATCGGGAAAAGCAATGGAGACGGCGTATTTCTTACGTCCCGCAGGATGCTTTTTTACTAAACGGCACCATTCGGGATAACCTTCTTCACTTCAATCCGTCCGCTTCGGATAAGCAGATGGAAGACGCTTTGCGGATGGCGGCCGCCATGGATTTTATCGAAAAGCTCCCGGAGGGATTAGATACGAATATCGGTGACCGGGGAATCCGTTTGTCGGGTGGCGAAAAACAGAGAATCGTCCTGGCCCGGGCTCTTTTGCGCGAGCCGGAAATTCTGGTCCTGGATGAGGCAACCAGCTCTCTGGACAGCGGTAACGAGTATCTGATCCGGCAGGCGATCACGAATCTTCGCGGAACAATGACCATCGTCATTATCGCGCACCGGCTGACTACCGTCCGAAACGCCGATTTTGTCCTGGTGATCGACGACGGCCGCATAGTGGAGTCGGGGTCTTATGCCGAGCTTTCGTCCAAAGAGGGCGGACGCTTTTACGAGATGATCGAATTCGCCAAATGAACGAAACGAAAACGGGGGAAACATGAAGGTGAATAAGGATCATAAGACGGAGAATTTCTCGCCCGAAATGCGCTTGATGCTTTTGTGTTCATTAAAGCAAATGAGTAAAGAACAGATCGGTAAGGCACGGGAAATCATCTCCTCCGGCGTGGAACGGCATGCTTTCATCGAACTTATCGATCAACACCGCCTGATTCCCGTCGTTTGTAATCACATGTTTACGCATGCAGGACTTACCGCCGATGATCCCTTAATGAAGGAATTACGCGTTTTTCGAAATCGGAGGATGATCCGCTCGCTGAAACTTGCATCCGCATGGGCGGAAATCAATGCCGCATTGAACGAGGCGGGGATTCGTGTGTTACAGTTAAAAGGTCCGGCGCTGTGCCTTCAGATCCACGGGGATATTCATTCGAGAATTTCCAAGGATTTGGATTTGCTCGTTGATCGGGATGACATCGATGAAGCGGATCGCGTTCTTCGAGCCGCTGAATATAAGCGGATCAGCCCATCTCCCGATTTAACACCGAAACAAATGAAAATGTGGCAAAAAAATCACCATCATTATTCCTATATCGGGGCGAATACCATTAATATTGAGCTTCATTTCCGGCTTTCGACGTTTGTTTACGGCATATCCTTCGATATGCTTTGGAAAAACCGGAGAGTCGGCCGCTTCGGAAAAGCGGAGTATGCATATTTATCGCCGGAGGAGGAGCTCCTGTATTACGCGTACCACGGAGCGCAGCACGCATGGAACCGACTGCGTTGGTTGGTGGATATCGACGAATTATTGCGCGCCGGGAACGCGAACCTCGACCATCTTGTTCGGCTAGCCCGGGAGCGCCGACAGACTCATGTGCTTTCGCAGGCGGTCCTCCTGTGTGAACGGCTTTTTTTAAGTGATATTCCGGAAGCCTTACGCGAGACGGTAAACGATGATCCTTTGGGGAAACGCATCGCGGAGATGGCGATTCCGTTCATTTTGGCATCCGAGGACGGGGCCGGAAATCTCGCATTAAAGAAATACGGATTATGGATTCAAAGGGGTTTTTCACAAAAGAGGAGGTTTATCGCGATGCATTTTCAACCGCAGGAAAAGGATTTTCAGTCGGTGAAATTCGCGGATAAAGTTTTTTTCGCATATTATCCGGTACGGATTCTGAACTGGGCAAAAAAGAGGCTTTTCGGGAAACGGGGACAGAAGTGACGACAGAAGCGGAGGTGAGTCCAAAATAATGAGCGGGAGACTGGCTCGATTCATGAAGCTTTCCTCCTCAGACCGGCGTCTGCTCGCGGAAGCGTTTTTCGGCCATGCGAAAAGCCGATTCCTTATATTGACTGTTCCTTTTATAAAAATCGCAGAAGGTCTCGGAACCATGAACCATGAAACCGCTTCCGTGACCCGCGAGGAAAATCGACAAACGATCTATCGAATTTCTTGGGCGGTACGGGCGGCGGCCGGAAAAACACCCTGGGCGAGCAAATGTCTGGTCCAGGTCATGACGGCAAAAAGGATGATGAGAAAGCGGGGGATTGAAAGTACCGTTTATCTCGGAATCAAGAGGAAAAACGGCCGGGACATGGCAGCGCACGCATGGATCCGTTCCGGAGATGTTTATTTGACTCAGGTCAAAGGAAAGCGTGCCTTTACGGTTGTTTCCGTTTATGGAGACGAAACGGTTCCGCAAGCGAAAAACAACCGGTCAGACAGACCAATAAAACGGACGGAGAGAAATGATGCATAAGACCAAAATTTACAGGGCGTACGGTCTGATGATCGAATCCGAAATTGAATTGCCGGAATTGATCGAGGATCAGGGTATTCCGGATGTGACCGTACGGATCGGAACGGTTCCGGAACTATCGGAAGCCAATACAGGTAAGTATCAGCGAATTCGGGCAACCAAAGACGAGCTCCTCTTGACCGTTGAGGAGGTCGCACAATACTATGTCGAAAACGGAAAAAGCATCGTTGTTTGTCCGATTGAACCGATTGATGAATCCGCGATCCGGCTTTTCTTGCTGGGGTCCGCCTTCGGAGCGTTGCTTCAACAACGCGGATACTATGTGCTTCACGGGTCGGCCGTCGAATCCAAAGGAAAGGCGTACGTTTTTTCCGGACAGTCCGGCGCCGGAAAATCGACGCTTACGGCTACGCTGGCGATGAAAGGTTACCCGTTGATCGCGGATGATGTCTGTGCGATTGATGTGCGTCCGGGCAGCCCTCCGACGGTTCTTCCGGGTTTTCCGAGAATCAAGTTATGCAAGGATGCCGCGGAGCTTTTGGAAAAAGATTGCTCGGCGGCGCTTCCGGTTCGCGCCGGTTTTGAAAAATACAATTTTCCGGTCGGTGAAATCATCCAATCTCAGACCTATCCGATCGGAGGAATATTTATCCTGCGAAAAAACGAAAAGGATGGCGTGCGAATCGACCCGATAACCGGATTGCACCGGGTTCGCGTTCTTGTCCGGAATACGTATCGAAGGCAATTTATTAAAATCATAAGAGACGAGAAAAAGCTTCTGGAACAATGCGCATATATTTCGTCACAGGTTAGTCTGTATAGACTAAGTCGGGGCGTGACCGGGAGTTCGCCGGGTGAAATTGCTTTTTATTTGGAAAAAAACGGCTGGCTCGGATCGAGCATATAACGGAAGCGATGGATATGTTATTATTTTATTAGTTGAAGGGGGGGATTCAAATGGACAATATTACGATGGAGTCAACGGTTTGCCGGACCGAAAGCATCGTCACTGCGGATATGGACGGAGAAACGGTCATGATGCATGTCGAAAGCGGAAACTATTTCGGGTTGGGTGAAGTCGGATCGACGATATGGTCGATGTTGGAAGAGCCGATCAGAGTGCGTTCGATTGTTGACCGGTTATCGGAATCTTACGATGTTGAGAGAGCGCGATGCGAAGCCGAAACCCTTGCGTTTCTCGTCGAGATGAGCACGCTGGGTATGATTGAAGAAATCGTATCCCAATAAGCGAGTCCGGTTTCATGGAAGGAAATTCCGGAGGAGATATACATAAATAAGAAGAGATGATTCTTGCGGGTGAATTGTAAAATGAAGTGACGCAAAAGAAATAAAGATGTCCCACGAGGACGATCTCACATACAATGTTAAGTGACCAAACCAAACACGCAGGAGGCATCCCGTGGGACACGAACATTGTAACG
>JAAYCT010000040.1 GCA_012729635.1 Clostridiaceae bacterium
CGGTCTTTGTATCGTTGAGGCAGGGTTTGTTTGCATTGTCCTCTTTTCTCGCGTCCGATTCGAAACTATTCAATTTTCTAGGTGCATATATGTAAATAGTCTATTGACTAATTACCGCTGGACTTTAAACCCGGTGGTCGCTGACACTCATTTTTTTCTCGAGCCGATTCGCGAAAAACGTCAGGATCGACGTCATCAGCAAATAGAACCCGGCGGCGATCAAGAGCATTTCCATCACGCGGAAGTTCGATGAACCCATCTGCCGCGCATGAAGCAAAAGCTCGGGAACGGTGACCGCGCTTGCCAGAGAAGAGTCCTTGAGCGCGATGATAAATTGGTTGCCTAAAGGCGGGATCGCCCGCTTGAAGGCTTGCGGAAGAATGATCCGTCGCATCACTTTCCACGGGGTCATACCGAGGGATATTCCGGCTTCCTTTTGTCCGCGATCAATGCCTTGGATCGCGCCCCGGATAATCTCCGCGATATAGGCTCCGTTGTGAACGCCGAGCGCGATCGCCGCGGATGGGATGCTGTCCAAACGGATGATATGAACCAATCCGTTGTAGATCAGGAGCAACTGCAAAAGAAGCGGGGTGCCCCGGATGATCGAGATATACAGCTTGGACACCGAGCTTATCGGCTTGAACTTCGAGATGCGCATCAATGCGAAGATGATTCCGAGAACCAGCCCGAGCAAGATTCCGAGAGACGTGATCAACAATGTATACAGCGCCGGTTTTCCGAACCCGGCAGTAATGCTCCCCCATTTGTCGAGCCATTCGATAAACGGGGAGGAAGAAATCGATAATTCGATCCACATGGGTTTTCTCCTCATAAAAATTGAGTAGAAAAGGGCAACGTTTCCGTCGCCCTTTTCTCATGTCATCCAATAAAAACGCACAGAAATGATCAGGGAACGACACTATTTGATTGTGATATCCGCTCCCTCGTGCCATTTTTCGCTGATCGCACGCAGACTTCCGTCCTTGTGCATCGCGTCCAATATTTTATTCAGCTCCGCGAGAAGCTCCGGATCGTTCTTGTTGACGGCAATCGCCATCTCTTCCAAACGGAGGATCTCTCCGCACAACTCAAGGTTTTCTCCGCCCGCGATTTCACGCATGGCGCCCAAAGCGACCAGTCGGTCGGTGATGACGCCGTCGATACGTCCGTTGATCAGGTCCATCAGGGTCGCGTTGTCGTCCTGATAGAGCTTAGCGGTTGCTCCGAGCGCCTCGGCGTCACCGACAAAGTTGGTGCCGGTCGCAACACCGATTTCCTTACCGGCCATCTGGCTCGGATCGGTGATGCCGGAATCCGCGCGTACGATCAGCTGGGCTCCGGAATAATAGTACGGAGTCGTAAAGTTGACGACTTCCAGTCGTTCGTCGGTGATTGCCATACTGCCGAGAATCCCGTCGAAGCGTCCGCTTCGAAGACCCTCAATCAAGCCGTCCCAGTCACTCGTTACATAATTGAGCTCGACGCCCATTCTCTTGGCGATCTCCGCTCCGGTATCGACGTCGAAGCCGACGACCGATCCGTCTTCACCGATGAAGTTGAACGGGGGATATCCGCCGCTTCCGACCACGGTCAATTTACCTGCTTTTTTTACTCTCTCTAAACTGTCTTTTTCGCTGTTCGGGCCACAACCGGCCAAAACAAATGATGCCGTAATTACCAGCGCAATTACGGCAACCAGTACTCTAAATTTCATCAAAAAACTCCTTTCATATCTCAGCACAATCCGTTATTCGCGTTTTTGTCTGACTAAAATAGGGTACACGAAAAACGATCTCACGTCAAGAAAGCATCAAATTATAAAATATATACTGATGATTATTTATTCGATGATCCGTTCTGTTTTTCGGAAGAAAAACATTGCGGCGGGACCTCGATTTTTATCGCTTTTTCACGGAGCCTTGCGCTTTTGCCTCGGTGGCATATAGAATATACTCAGCATCCGGTCAATCCATAAAACGAAAGCCAATTTTTTCGAGATTTTAGCGTAACACGCGACAGGAGAGCGGAGAAGGGGCCGAATCATGTTGACGCAAACCGAACGACGGGACGTAAAAGAAAAGGTTTTTTCGATGCTGGATCGAGCCGGGATCGCGATCACGGAGGCGGAAGCGGACGAAATGGAGATCGCGGAATACGGCATGGATCGTTGGGCCGAGATCGGGCTTCAAATTCTGGTATATGTGAACACCGATCGATGTTGTGCCAAGGAACTGGTTCTGTTACCGAATCAGATCTGTCCCGAGCACCGTCATCCGCCGATGCCCGGAAGTCCCGGCAAAGAGGAGACCTTCCGGTGTCGTTACGGAGATGTCTTTTTGTATGTGCCCGGAGAGCGAACTCCCGACCCCAAGGGACGCGTTCCGGAGGATAAAGCAGCGTTTTTTACCGTTTGGCACGAGATCGTTCTTCGACCGGGCGAGCAATATACGCTGATGCCCGACACACTCCACTGGTTTCAGGCGGGTCCCGAAGGCGCGATTGTTTCCGAATTCTCGACCCAAAGCCACGATGAGACCGATGTCTTTACCGACCCGGAAATCATCCGGGTGCCGGAGTAGTAATAATCCATGCATCAGGCAGTCAAACGACTTCTGAGAATCCGGTCGTTCCCGAACCCTGCCTTTTGAGTGCTTTGTTTGGAAAATCCGTGCAGACCGAGCCTTTTTGCGGCGCAGAGACAAGACTTTTTATCCGCTTCTCGAAACTAGGTGAAACGCCCGACTCTTTCCCCGTTGACTTCCGCTTTTCGAGGTGCGATAATCCAATTGAAATTCATTGAAAAGGAGGTGAGAGGTACGGTATGGCGATTCGTGAAGTTCCGGGCGATCGGTTTATAAAGTTCGAGCACGTGGTTCACGGCTTTGCGTATGATGTTACGCGTACAAGGGCTCATTGCGCCCTTTTACCGGTGAAATGCGCCGGTTTTGAGTGCGCAAGGGATCATTCCGCCCTTTTTTCCCGCTTTTTAGGCCTCTCGCCGATCCGCATTCCCGCATGATATAATGCCTGAATTTGTGTGTTGCCCGGGGAGACGCCAAGCGGAACCCCGGGTTTTTTATGCCCGGATCAACATTTAGGAGCATAACACATATGTACAAGTATTACGTGACCGCGCGGATGTCCGCGCAAGAACAGACGAACGGCGGAATCCTCTATTCTCTGCCGACCGTTATTCTCAAAATATGCACGCTGATCCCGCTCCTTTTTCTGTGGAAGACGATCATGAACGCCGGCGCGAAGGTCGAAATGAGCCTTCCGCAGATGATGACGTATACGTTTTTGAGTTCGATTCTGTCGGATATGCTGGTCGTCAAGACGCCGGCAACGGGGTGGCTTTCGGAGGGCGTCCTGCTTCGGTTGTACGGACGGCCGTTTTCGGTTCTCGGTCAGCTGGTGGCACAGACCGCGGGCGGCTGGGTTCCGATGCTTTTGATGTACTCCGTGCCGGTGCTTTTTCTGGCGCCGCTTCTGGGCGTGCGGCTGATTCCGGCGTCCCCGGCGTTCTTCTTAAGCCTTCCGCTTTGCGTTTCGCTGGGGTTCGCGGTCGACTTTCTTTTCGCGTGCCTTTCGATCCGCATACGAAACTTCAGTTGGCTGATCGACCGGGTTCGGGGGGCGATCGTCGTTATTCTTTCGGGAACGATTATTCCGATCCGCTTCCTGCCGTTCGGAATCGCGACGGTCATGAAGTATCAGCCGTTTGCCGCGCTGGGCGGCTCGCCGCTCAGTATTTTTGTCGGGGCTGGGGACGTCAGGGAAATCCTGATCCTACAGATCGCATGGAACCTCGTTCTCTGGCCGGCGGCGCTTTTCGCGTTTCATAAATCGCAGGAACGGATGGTGAGCTATGGTGGATAAATTGACGATCCGGCGTATTCTCGGCCTGTACGGGATCGCCGCAAAGATGGATCTTTTCTGGCTCCTTCGGGACACCAAGTATGCGCTTGCCGCGATCATTGCGGATCTCATCGCCAATTTGGCGACGGTATCGTCCGTGTTTCTGATCTCGGTGCGCTTCGGCGGCATCGGCGGCATGAGCCCGGACGAGGTGTTGTTTATGATGGCGTACTCGACGATGATCACCGGGATCTTCATCCTGTTCGGAGCGGCGAATAATTTTCACATCTCCAGGATCATCGGACGCGGCCAACTGGAGCACCTCTTCATTCAGCCGATCCCGCTGAAGGCGCAATTGGCGACGATGGGATTTGCTCCGTTTACCGGTGCGATCAACTTTGTTGTCGGAATCGCGCTACTGGTCGTCGCGGCGATACGGCTCCGGATCCGGGTGACACCGTTGTGGACCATTCTTCTTGTTGCTTTTCTTCTCGCGACGATGGTGACGATCATCGCCCGGGCGTATCTGGTATCGACACTGGCGTTCTACGCGCCCGTCGCGGCGGAGGAGATCTCGACCAAAGCGATCGAAGGGACGTGGCTTCTGAGCACCTTCCCGCTCTCGGGTATGCCGGCGTTTGTTCAGATCCCGCTTCTGACGATCCTGCCCGAAGGCCTGATGGCCTGGTTTCCGGCGCTGTGTCTGCTCGGACGCCCGCCCCTGGGTCTGGGCTCCTGTTACCCGATGCTTTATGCAATAATACTGGCGGTCTTTGCGGCCGCGATTTTTCGGAAAGGAATGAAATACTATGTTACAAGAGGATCGAACCGATATCTTCCGTACGGCTTCCGCCGTTAGTCTCCGCCATGTCACGAAGGAGTTCCTCCAGTGGCAGCGCGACAACACCGGAAAGGGCATGATCCGGAATTTATTGAAGCCCGAAAAGAAAACAATCACTGCGCTCGGGGATGTCTCCTTCGGGATCGAAAAAGGCGAGTTCGTCGCCTACGCCGGACCGAACGGTGCGGGAAAAAGCACAACCATGAAGCTTTTATCCGGGATGCTTCTGCCGACCGCGGGCGACATCTCCGTCCTCGGTATGTCCCCGAAGAAGGAACGCCGCGCGCTGATGCACCGGCTCGGCGTGCTTTTCGGGAACCGGACCGAGTTGTGGTGGGACCATCCGGTCATCCGGAGCTTCGAATGGAAAAAGGTCGTCTGGAACATTCCGGAGGACGAGTACCGTAAAAATCTTCGGATCGTCACCGAGCTTCTCGATCTGAAGGATCTATTGAAGACCTTCACCCGCGAGCTCTCTTTAGGTCAGCGGATGCGCGCCGACCTGGCGATGCTCCTTCTGCACTCGCCGGAGCTGATTCTCCTCGACGAGCCGACGCTCGGGCTCGACGTCGTTGCCAAGCGCCGGATGATCGACTTTTTAAAGAGGATCAATCGCGAAAACGGCGTCACGGTCGTCGTCACGAGCCACGACATGGACGACTTAGAGGAGATGGCGCATCGCATCCTGATGATCTCCGGAGGTAAAATCGCCTACGACGGCGACTTTGACGGCCTTCGAAAAATCACGGGCAATCTGACCCGGGTCGTCATCACGATGCAAGACGAGTCCGTTCCGGACCTCCGGAACTCCACGCTCCTTTCTTCGCAAAACGGCGTCCACGAATTTGAGACGGACCTCCGCGGCTCCTCGGTCAAGAAACTGATGAAATATCTTTCGGAAGTCGACGGTATCGCCGATGTCGAGATCAAAAAAGCCCCGATCGAACAGGTGATCGCACGGCTTTATGATGAGTGGAGGTAGAAATCCGAATCGCGAACCGTAATCAATCGAATCGGATTATCGTTTAGCATGTCCAAGTCTTATGAAAATCGATCCGATCCGTAATCCGGATCGGATCGATTTCTGTTAAAATGAATTTACTTATATTTCATTTCAAGCGTATACGCATCGTTTTTTCGACGGATAAGACCGGTGCCTCGCAGACAAGGATAAACACACGAGCGTGAACACGACTCTTTTGAACGTTATAAATATTCATCAGAAAACTATTGACGTACATATGAACGCGTGATATGATGTCTTCATGATGATTGAAAGGAGGGTAAGGAATGATACCCGGAACGGTAATACCGGAGAGCGGAGAGCAAAGAATCCCGGGGGTTGGTTTTTTGAACGGAATCTTCGCCGCTACGTCCGTCTTGATGCTTTCGCAGGTGCGGGAAATGACGGGACTGGACACATCCGCTCTTCAAAATTGGGTAAAGCGAGGCTGGGTAAGTCCGCCCGTGAACAGAGGGTACAATATCGATCAGGTCGCGAGAATTCTGATTATCAACATGCTTCGGGATGCTTTTCAACTGGAGCAGATAGCGTTCCTTCTGTCTTACGTCAACGGCTCCGTTTTCGACCGATCCGACGACATCATCCCGGAGTCTCAACTCTATGAGTACATCTGCCTTCTGATTTCCCGATATGATAAGCAAAGTGTCGGGGATGAAGAATCGCTCCAAGCGTGCATCGATGAAGTGACGAAGAACTATGTCGAAACGATTCCCGGCGCACGTGATCGATTGAAGGCGGCTTTGAGGATCATCATTATGGCCGACCGGTGCATCATAATTAAAAAAAGAGCGGAAGCGCTACTGGAAGGTCTAAGGAATTAGTTAATCATCACGGACCTCTCTGAGGTCGGAAAGGAGAAAATGATGTTTGATTGGTGGGAATCATTATCCGTCATCCAGAAAATCTTCGGATATATGGCGATTCCGGGAACCGTTATCATGATTGTTCAGACCGTTCTGGTGATTATCGGTATCGGCGACGGTGATGCGGACATGGATGCGGACATTGCGGACGGGGATGTTTCGGACGTTTCGGAAGGGCCGGACGGATTAGCGTTAGTCAGCATTCGCGGTGTCGTTGCATTCTTTGCCGTCGGCGGTTGGACCGGGATTTTGCTTGACGGAATGGGTTTGCACGTCGCGTTGACCATTCTTATTTCCGTCGTTGCCGGAGCGCTGGCGCTTCTGGCGGTCGGCTACATTCTCAGCGCCACGAGAAAGCTTCAGGATCGAGGGAACATTCAACTGGCAAATGCGGTCGGCAAGACCGCAAAGGTATACATTACCGTTCCCGAAAACGGGAAAAGCGGAAAGGTGAATCTGACGGTTCAGGGCCGCTTCTCCGAGTTCGATGCCGTTACCCATTCCGGGAAAAGGCTGGTACCGGGACAAAGCGTGCTCGTGACCGGTCTTGAGGGTGAAAACACACTCGTCGTTTCTTTGCCGGAAGACGAACCGGAAAAACAGTCGTAAACAAACAAGAATAGGAAGAGGAGGATTTATTTATGCCCGGTGCAGGAACAATTCTGATTATTGTCATAGTTTTGGTTCTTATGTCCACGATCATGGTGGTGCTTTCCCGTTATCGCAAGTGTCCGTCGGACAAAATCATGGTCATTTACGGTAAAGTCGGGAGCAACGTTGACGGAACGAATCGGTCCGCACGCTGTATTCACGGAGGAGCGGCGTTCATTTGGCCCGTTTTTCAGGCCTATCAATACATGGATCTGACGCCGATTTCCATCAGCGTCGATCTGACCAACGCTCTTTCGAGACAAAATATCCGTATTGATGTCCCGTCCCGTTTTACCGTCGGTATCTCGACGGAGGAGGGGATTATGCAGAACGCTGCGGAGCGACTTCTCGGATTACCGCTCAATGCGATCCAGGATTTGGCGAAGGACATTATTTTCGGTCAGCTTCGTTTAATTATCGCGACGATGGACATCGAGGAAATTAACACCAACCGGGACAAGTTCCTGGAGGCGGTTTCCGAAAACGTTGAGACCGAGCTAAAAAAGATCGGCTTGCGCCTGATCAACGTCAACGTTACCGACATCAGTGACGAGTCCGGCTACATCATCGCTCTCGGTAAGGAAGCGGCCGCCATCGCAATCAACGACGCGAAGAAGTCGGTTGCGGAAGCGGATCGGGCCGGTGCGATCGGTGAAGCGAACGCCAACATGGATCAAAGAATCAAGGTGTCCATGGCGAACTCTCAAGCGGTAAAGGGTGAAAACGAAGCGAAGGCCAATATCGCGGCTTCGGATGCAATCCGTCGTGAACTGGAAGCCGAAGCGATGCGTAAAGCGGTTTCCGCCGAGAAGATTCAAGCGGCAAAGGCTGCACAGGATGCGTATTCCGCAGAACAATCCGCAGAGCTTGCCCGTGCACAGCGTGAAAAGGCAACTTTGGAAGCCGATATTGTTGTTAAGGCCGAAATCGATAAGCGGCAATTGGAAATTGCCGCCGAAGCCGAGGCAGAGCAGTCGCGTCGCAGAGCCCGAGGAGAAGCGGACGCGATTTTCTCCAAAATGGAAGCCGAGGCCCGAGGCCTTGAGGAAATTCTGACCAAACAGGCGATCGGTTTCGCGAAGGTTGTCGAGGCCGCCGGCGGAAATCCCTCCGACGCAATCCGTCTGATCATTGCCGACAAGCTCGAAGATATCGTGCGCGTCCAGGTCGAAGCGATTAAGAACCTGAAGATCGATAAGATCACGGTTTGGGACAGCAACGGCGGAACGGCAAAGGACGGGAAGACCGCAACCGCGAATTTCCTTTCCGGTATCATGAAGAGCATTCCTCCGATGAATGAGATGTTTGACATGGCCGGCATGGAGCTTCCCGACTATCTCGGGAAAAACAAAGCCGTATTCGTCAAGCCCGACGAAGTCGAAGTGCCGGAAACGATTCCGGCTTCCGGGGAACCGACCGGCGAAAAAGAGTAAATCGAATCGAACCGATAACGGAACAAGCCGCCGGGGGCAAACGCTCCCGGCGGTACTTTCGGTTATTGCGCGAGTCAACGGGAAAAGAAAGGATGAATAAGGTTAGAAGTGTACGTATAACGGATAATACTTTGGAAATGATCTCAAGAAGCCCTTTCCGCGACATAAATTCCGACACGGCTTTGAAGTATGGCGGCGGTTTCTTCAGCGGTTTTTTCACCTACAATGAAAGGGATCATTTCCTCATCGAAAATAATTTGAAGATACAGATCCGGAATATAGAAACCCTTTGCGGAATCAATGATTTGTTTGAATCCTGCTTCCCAACTCTGATCGGTTGGGAACGGGCGGAGATAATCGGATTCATTGATTCCACCACGAGTGATTATCCCGGAATCCGTTTCTTGGGATCGTTGAGCCATAGTACGAATTTGAGTATTCATTGCCGATCGGCTCACGGGAATGTCATCATTTGCAAATGCCGTGCTCAGGAATTGAACAGTGTCGCTCATCAAAAACTCAATAAACTTATCGGCGCCATCGGGAAATATTGAATTTTCATATACGGCATACCCCATTGTCGCGGATACGATAGGCGGTTCCGGCCGACCTCGCGGATAACCCATAGCGGTGAAGTCGACGGCGCTCAGACGCGCACTGGTAATATAATCGACAAAGTTGTTTAAGGTTACAAATCGGAGCAGTTGTGACGGATTTGATTCATTGTTTTCGGGTTCAAATGTATTGAGTAAAGTCAAAAAATCCGGTGAATCCAAAGATGCCTTTCCGGCGGCGCGGTCGACAAAATATATCCGTGCCATCTCTGAAAAGCTATGGGAGTATTGATTACCTATAAGGGAAACATGAATCAAATCGGCATATTCCATAAGTCCGTCCAACGAGAAATCCTCAATCGCTTGAAAATGCTCGTTTTCGATCAAAAAACAGGAAACGTTGAAGAAAGGAGTCAGGTAGTATTGAGCCCCGTTCGCTTCGGGCGCCTTGACCGCGTTCAATAAATACTTCTTGGAGTCATTTCCTGTATACTGGTCAATTACCGGAGAAATATCTGCCAAAACATTTTTTTCGGCAAGCACTTCTAACTCGCCAATCGGTAAACAGAACAAATCAGGCGGGTGATCTCCCAGCACATCAAGGATCATCTCTTTCCGGGATGACAGAAGCGAATCTCCGTCAATGACGTTCGTGTAACGATCATAATAGACGACTTCGATACGGTAATCTGAATATGTCTGGTTAAAAAAGACTGCCAATGCCTCCATATCATAAGCAGAATCGTCAAATGCTGCCGCCAGACGAAGAATTTTGACTTGAGCATTTGGCTCCGTAAGAGATATGCGGAGCAGGCCGGATTCGTTGTCTGCAAATGAGTATGCACCGAGAAGTATAAATTCGCGCGAAGAAAGGACGCACATTCCTGTGTGTATGTCGAGATCCAGTCTTTGTTTTGATGTGGTTACCAGCGTAGTCAGTGTTGCGTTCTGTACGTTATACTCACTAATCTTGTCGTATGAGAGTAAAAACAGGCATTCATCGGGGCCTCCTCCCGAAATGATTCGTTCCGGAAGAAAACCGTCTTCGGGTAGAAACCGGAAAACCGTCTGTTGCTTCAAATCGTTAATCGAGAATTCATACAACGAACGTCCGCCATCTGAGTCTAATTTTAGTGCCATTATTTTCTGATCGGAAACACATGCAAAATCCAGAACTCCGGAGTTGTCGGCAGGTACTCTTTTTGTGTTGCCGCTTTCCGTGTCAAGCGTGAGAATAGAGTCATCAAGAAAGATAAGCACATTGGAGGTCATGTCACTTTCCACATCGATAACCGTTCGATCTGCCGCATCATCAAGCGTTCCGGAAAGTCTCAGTGTGCCGTCCGAAGCGATGATGTAGAAGTTCACGAGGGTCTGAAAGGATTCTTGGCTAAACATTGACGTCAAAAGACAAAGGCTGTTATTCGAGCATTGCGTTGCCGCGAGCGGTTCGCCTTTGATGTATTCCGGAATGACAGTAGAAAAACGACCATCCAAGTCGATTGATGAAAGGTAAACGTTATCCTGAGCACTCCAGATAAGACGTATAATATCAGCATCAGAAAAAGCAGAAAGATATATGGCATTAAATGTTGAGCCAACGCGGGTGCCTTGCGTCTCCTCGACGTTCGCGATGAGCGTGTTGACCGTGGTAAGCATTTCAGTCGATGCAAATAAGTCGCTATCGATGATCGTTCCTTCTGTCGGTTTCGAACAGGAGGGAATAGAGGAGATTACCAGCATTCCAACCAAAAGGAAGAGGATCAAATTACCCTTTCGATGTTTCACGTGATATTGCTCCTTCGGAAATGACTCCGTCCTCGATAAACAATTGACGATCCGCCAGTTCTGCGACTTGCGGGTCATGTGTCACGACGACGACGGTTTTGCCTTCGTCATGTATTTTTTTAAGAAGTGACAGAGTTTCTTGCTTTGTTTTTCGATCCAACGCGCCGGTTGGCTCGTCTGCCAAAATCAACTCGGGATCGTTGATCAGAGCCCTTGCGATAGCGACGCGTTGTTTTTGCCCTCCGGACATTTGGCTGACTTTGCGTTTTATCAGCTCCGAAATTCCAAGTTTTTCACAGATGGATCGGATACGCTCCCGTCTTTTTTTTCGAGGGACTTGGGAAAAAAAGAGCGGAAGTTCAATATTCTCATACGCCGTTCGATAGGGGATCAATGCAAAATCCTGCAGAACAAATCCGATTTTCTCGTTACGAAGTTTCGCTCTTTTCGAATCACTCATTTTGGAAGGAATCGGTTTTCCGAAGTAAATGCTACCGTCAGTCGGTTGGTCCAGAAACCCCATGATATGAAGAAGTGTTGACTTCCCGGAACCGGATACCCCCGTGATCGCGATCATTTCTCCTTTTTGTAGTTTGAGGTCCACTCCCCGAAGAGCCTCGACGTGCAGTTCCCTGCGGGGATGATATGTTTTGAGAATATTTTTTAATTCATAATACGCTGCCATGTGAATCAATCCTTTCTGTATACATCGAGCGGCGATTGGCGAAGAGCGGATATATAGAACGGAAACGTTCCGGAAACGAGGAGAAAGATAAGAAGTCCGAAAGATATGAAAATATCGCTCAAGCTGATGTAGCTTGATAAAGTATCTCTGAAACCAAATCCGGATTGTAAAACAAAATGGAACACTCCGGAACTATAACCGAAAAGAAAAGCAATCAGCTTGGGGATCATGATCAGAACTAAACAGGATTTCCAGGGTAGTCCGGACAGATGATAGACCGCCAATTCTTTTCGCCCCATAATCACTGAAAGATATGTTCCGGCAAGGAGAAAAGAGAAAGCCAGTAAGAACAAGGAAAGACCGGATATAACCAACTCCCGGAGTTGATCGTCATGATTCTTCCAATATTGAGAGACCATATCCTGCCCGATATGAACGTAATCTTTCGATTGAACCACATCGGAAATATTCTTTTTCAGTTGGAGGAGGTCTTCGTCGGATTCCGGAGTGATAATTAGGTACTGGTTATAGTCTCCTTGTAAGGTCTTGCCGGAGATATCCAACAATCCGTATGCCCATCCCTTATCCGGTTGCACATCAAATAAATGACCGACATCCATATTGGGCATGCTTCTGTTGAAGGACAGGGTTCTGTCGTCTTGGAAAAAGCCGGAAACGGTTACCCGCACCGTCGGGTAATCATCGGCGAAAAAATTATCGTAATTATAAAAAAACATCTCTATGGTGTCTCCGACGTCCAAATACTGCCGGTAATGAGGAGGAAGAAGCACATGATTGGGCTCTTCGGGCGAGGGATATTTCCCTTCGGACAAGGGGTATCGGACATTGTTGAGCTCGGGTGAATCCGAAATAATTAACCGAAACCATATTCCACCCTCGATGGCTTCAAGCGTATTACAACTGATTGTGCCGACGTTCGCGACACCGGGAACCTTTCTGATTTCCGAAACTTCTGAAGGCATAGCGGATGTCGAGTCAGTCATCCGATAGCAATAAAACAAATCGTTTTCCAAACCGGCCTTTTGAAAAATGCGTATCGAGCGTGTGAAAGTATCGATCTCACGAGTGATGCCCAAAACCGAGCCGGTGATAAAAAAGACAAAAACAATCAGAAGAATCACTTCAACCCAGTTCTTTCGGATTTGACGAAATATAAGTGTACTGTTGATCATCAAATTTCCTCCGTCGCAATTATATCGGCGGATATCCGTCGAATGACAACCCAAAAACCCGCGCATACGGACAATGTTGCGAGATATATCCAAGAACTCGTAATGATATCTTGGGCAGTCAGCGTTTCCAGCCATCGATCAACAGGGGGAATCGATTTCAGAACAAAGAGAAGAGCGAGCCCAAGAGAAAAGGAGGATACTAAGGAAACAAGATAAAGGGATACGGATTGCTTAATGGAATATGCTTGCGTCGCACCTACGATTCGAGCGATTCGAAATTCCGGCTGTCTTAAACGAACAAGGTAGGAAAAAACAGAGAAAATACCGACCGTGCAGAGAAATAATAAAAGAGCATTTTCGGACATTTTATGCTTATAGTTATCATCTACCCATTGTAACTTGCTGCGTTGATACGGTTTAACTATGTCTTGAACCGATAGATGATCGGCGGCGGTATCATAAAACAACCTCTCTTCTGTAGGTTCCAGCGTCTTATCAAATTGAATAATCAACGTGTCATAAATCGGGGACACATCAAAAAAATGTGCATAAGCAACCACAGCGCCGGAATGGAAAACGTCTTCCGATTGCAGCTCGTTATACATTCCGATGATTCCGATCGGTTGATAAGGAGAAGAGTGGTTAATGGTTATATTCCCGATGATTTCAGTCGTTGGGTGGATATTAATGTCCGTAGTTTCATCATCTATTTGTTGTAGGATTATGTTCGTAAGATCTAAATCAAACGGATGCGAAAGGATGATCTCAAGTTCCGGGAAAGAAAAGTTCGCGGAGCCATATTCAAGCAATAAATTCTTCTCCCGAATTGGTAAATCCGGCCAGAAAGCCGCGACGCGGCCATTTATAGATTGGCCGGTTCTAAGACCAAAATCAGCGACGGAAGAAACAACGATATAATCGGGAGAGAGATCATTTTCTGCAAGTGCTTGTGCGAAAGAATCAAAGCTTTTTTTATCGCATTCGTTTACACGAAATGTATAGCGCGAGAGGGAATATTCGGATTCTCGATCAATACTTCGTTTGAACTCGCTTTCCCGGTATTGAAGAAGTACGGAGGTAATAAAAAGCCCGGCTCCGGCAAGACAGAAGACCAAAAAAGTAATCCAGTATTGCTTGATAAATGAAAGGGTCGATTTAAAAGAATCAATCATATCGGACTCCGTTTCAATATGGGATTGTGAGTGTATGCGGACAATCCAATGTCAATTTAGTATAGCAAAAATCAATTTGGATTGATATTATGCACAACAATGCCGCTCACAATGAACCATGAACGGCACCGTTATTGTTGCTTTTGATGATTTTGTGACGATCTATTCGTCATTCGTAATCGTTATTTGTAACGGTATAGGACCTGGTTATATTGCCTGTAAGTGTTCCGCTGATCCCCATAATCCGAAATCCGTCATTGGCCGTGGCAAAGTGATAAGAGGTGTTTCCCGATGCTGTCAATTCGACTTTCTGATCGGGCCACCATAGCATGCTACAAGTATAATAGTAAGGCTCGGGATTATTCTTTTTCTCGCCCTTTTCTACCTTGAGGGTGATTAATCTCTTTTTAACGAGACCGTTAACGTCGTAAAGGTTTGTATACGCTGACGATGATGTATTTTGGACTTTAACTTTGACATTCTTTGTATACTCTATTGCGAGTACCGATACGGCAGAGACCGACAGAATGACGCTGATTCCGACAAGTAAGGATAATAACTTTTTCATAATTCATACCTCTCATTTGCATGGTTTTATATCAGTTTCTTGAATTGTAAAAAAAAAAAACAAAAGTCAAGCATATCTTACTTCCAAGAAATTAATTGATTGTTGTGCTGCAATCTCAAGTTCGATAATATTGTGAATGATAAAAAATAAACAACAGGGTTGACGCCTCCTGAAGTATCGTCATCCATAACGATATTCAAAGTCGAATTGTTTGACTGATCGGGACGGCTGGATTATGTTCGGACACGAAGGAGCTTTACTGATGGGCAAAAACCTATCCGACATGACCAACGAGGAACTCTGGCAACTCTTTCCGATCGAGCTGTGCGCGCACCGCGAAAATTGGGCGGATCAGTATGCCCGTGAGGAGGCACGCCTTCTTCCGGTCCTTTCCCCTCTGCACCTTGTGCGGATCAGTCACGTCGGAAGTACGGCGGTCGACGGCATTTGCGCCAAGCCGATTGTCGATATTTTGGTCGAGCTGGAAAAACAAGGAGACATGGCCGCTGTTGAATCCGCGCTCATCCGAGCCGGCTATCGCGTGATGTCTCGCGAGCCCGGGCGGATCTCCTTCAACCGGGGATACACGGAGGAAGGGTTCACGGACGAGGTGTTTCACCTTCACCTGCGCTTTTGCGGGGACAACGATGAGCTCTGTTTCCGGGACCTCCTCCGGGATCGGCCGGATGTTGCGCATCAGTACGGGAAGTTGAAGAAGAGCCTGAAAAATAAGCATACTTATAACCGCGACGCGTATACGGACGGGAAGACGGAGTTTATACGGCGGTATACGGACGAGGCGAAGGAGATGTACCGGGGTAGGTACGATTAAGTCAAAAGAAGGAAGGAAACAACGTGTCTTGTTGCACGCTAAACGTTTCATTGACAATCGTCCTCTTCATATGCGAGGATAGAAAATTGTCGGATATGATGTAGTATCCTTCCGGAATCACGCCGCATCCGGGACCTGACTTTTGCGAAAGGAACGGAAATGAAAAAGAAAAAGGCGATCGTCGTCATCCTTTCTCTCATCGTACTCATCGTTTTATCGGCCGGAGCCTGTCTTCTGATCCACAGCCGTTACAACGGGGTATATGCCGTGGAGGGCTACGGACTGTGTATTCTCATGCAAAACGGATCGGTGAAGGTCTATGAAGTTACGGATGATTATTATTCCGCCGAGCCGGGCTTCGACGGGCTTCTCCTGATCGACATGCTTTATTCCGGGCTCGGGAAAATGAAGCTCGTTCAAACCGATGAAGGTCTTCAGATGATCGATGTCGGCGCGCAGGTGACGTATCGACTTCTTCGAAAAGACGCGTTGTTTCTTAAAGATCGGACCGAGGTCAAAGAGGGGATGCCGGTCGAAGCCTTCGCGATGTTTTATCAGATGTACGACGAGAACTACGCCTTCGAATCGCTTTACGGGGCGGATCTTACCGCGAAGTACGAAGAACTGAAAAGTCGGGTTAACTTAAAAACGACGGACGCGGAGCTTTTCGAGCGAATGAAGGAACTCGTAACGGACCTTAAAGACGGGCACGTCGAGCTTACCTTTGGCGACGAGGTTTTTTGCGCGGCGGAATACCGGCCGGAGTGGATCACCGACAACGAGCAGTTGTCGCTTCTTTCGGGGGTCATTATCGGTCGATACGCGAAAAATTACACCAAGTTCGACGATTGCCTGATTCGTTACGGAATGTTATCCGAAGATGTCGGACTGATTATCATCCACAACATGGGGACCGAATCCCTCGACAAGACCAAATCCACCCGTGCGGCGATGGATCAAATCGTCAGGGAATTTAATGATGCGGGAATCTCCTCCGTCGTCATTGAGCTTCGCTTTAACGGAGGCGGCTTCGACGAGGCGTCACTTCTGCTCGCGGGGTATTTCACCGAGAGTCCCTATCTTGCGTATCGGAAACAAGTTTACTGTAATGGAGTTTTCTCGGAGCCTCAGGACATCTATGTAAAACCGGGCAAACTGTTTTTTGACGGGGATGTGTATGTTTTGACGAGCGGGTATACCATCAGTGCGGCGGAGACCTTCATTCGCGCGATGCTGGCAAATCCGAACGGACGGGTCACGGTTGTCGGCGAAAAGACGGCGGGTTTTTATTCGGACGCGTTGGAACGAAGCCTTCCGGGCGGGTATACGTATTCGCTCTCCAACGAGCGGTATCTTTCGCATACCGGCGAAATTCTGGAAGGAAAGGGTATCGAGCCGGATGTTCGGATTCCGGTCTGCGTCGATGCGGCAAGAGCGGGCAGAGACGACGCGCTCGACTATATTTTGAAAAGTACCGGTTCGATCGCGATCATTCGACGGGAAGAGTGAAAAAGTTGCTCGCGGGCTCATCACCTATTTCCGTGAAACATAGTATACGAGATATTCTGCAATAGGGCGGTGATACGTGCGAAATCTTGAGGAGAGAACCGGTTCGTCCGTAGTTTCGTCTTTTCGAGCCGATATCGACCGATAGACTTTCGTCAATCGCGCATTAATATGGATTAGGATGTGTTGCTAACACCAAGCGATCAGCAAAGCCACTGAACGATTTTTGAATATATGTTTTACGGAAATAGGTGAAGAGCCAGCTCGTACAGGGTGTTTTCTTTTTATTTTAAACGAGTATACTGAAGGTGCGGTGCAGATCTTCCCGCAAGAGAGGGCGATTACGACGCCATAGAATGAATCATCAAGAAGGTCGTATGAGGTCTCTTATATGAAAATGTTATTGAACGGTCTTTTGACCGGTTTATTCCTGCAACTGGCCGTCGGCCCGATTTTCTTCTTTATTTTGAGCATCGCCGTTGAATCCGACCTCTTCGTCGCGTGGGCAGCAGTAGCGGGAGTCGTTTTGGCGGACTACATCTATGTCGCGCTTTCGATACTGGGTATCGCCAAACTGATCGATCATCCGAAAGTGAAACGCGTCTTCGGAATCGTCAGCGCGTTTGTGATCATCGCTTTCGGTGCGTATTTACTGTGGAGCGCGATACGGGGTGCGCAAGGCGCGATCGCTTCGGGAGATCGGACCGCGGCGGGTGCTTTTGTGAGCAGTTTTTTGCTGACGATCGGAAGCCCGTTGACGCTCTTTTTCTGGAGCAGTATTTTCGCGGTGAAAGCAATCGAAAAGAATTACAACAAGCGGGAGATCACGGTTTTCGGTATCGGCGCCGGTTTTTCGACCGTCATTTTTCTGGGGGCGACGGTGACGATTGTCTCCGTACTTCAAGCCTCACTGCCGGATGTTATTGTCTCGATCCTTAACTTCATCGTCGCGGCGGTGATGATCGGTTACGGGCTCATTCGACTGGTGAGAATTTTTTCCGGAGCGCCGGCACGAATCGCCGAGGGAACGTAGATATATAAACATAACGGTGTCATCACTTCGCTTCATACCGTAAAAAGTGTCAACAACAAAAATGTGTTGGCGAAATCGACTTTTTTGATAAACTGAAGTGGAAAGGCAGGTGTCGTTTATGTCTCTTTCCGACCAAATCAAGTCCGCCCGAACCGGGCTCGGTCTCACGCAGGAACAAGTTGCCCGTCGATTGGGAATCACGCATCAGGCGGTATCGAACTGGGAAAACGGTCATTCCGTTCCGACTCCCGCCAATCTTACCGCGATTTCGGGGATTCTCGGTATCAGCGCATCGGATCTGTCGACGCTGGCCGAGCAAGCCGTCACTTGGAAAACGGGGGGCGGAGCGGCACGTGCGCGAGCCAAATCGAGCGGAAACGTAAGCCCCGCCGCCGCATCGCATACCTCTCCTTCTTCTGTCTCACGGGCGCCGGGCGACAGTTTGGTATCGACGATCATCGCTGCCATCAAAAGGAAATTTCTTTAGAAAACGGGTGAGATAAAACGGATGGAAGGATAAGCGGTGACTCGTATGGCAAAGATTATGGATGTTCATGAGGCGGTTCGAAGCCGCCACTCGGTCCGACAATATCTGGATCGTCCGATTCCGGAGGATATACGTACGGAGCTTATCGCCGAGACGGAGCGCGTCAATCGGGAGGGAGCGCTGAACATTCAGATCTTTTTCGACGAACCGCGAGCCTTTGACAGTATTTTGGCCAAGTACGGACGTTTTTCCGGCGTCTCCGACTATATTGCTCTCGTCGGACAAAAAGCCGAGGATCTCGACGAAAAAATCGGATACTTCGGAGAGCGGCTTGTCTTGTTGGCGCAGATGCTCGGCCTGAATACTTGTTGGGTCGCGGAGACGTACGGTAAGAAAAGATGCAGAGCAAAAATCGGACAGAACGAGAAACTCGTCTCGGTCATTGCGCTCGGTTACGGGGCGACCCCGGGCATTCCGCACAAATCCAAACCGATGAAAATTCTGTGTAATGTCGAAAATGATATGCCGGAGTGGTTTGTCAAAGGAATGGAGGCGGCGATTCTGGCTCCGACCGCGATGAATCTACAGCGGTTTTTCATGGAGCGGATGGAGAATATTGTAATCGCGAAATCGACCGGTATCCGTTACGCACAAATTAATCTGGGGATTGTGAAATACCATTTTGAGATCGGAGCGGGAAAAGAAAATTTCTCATGGGGATAGTCCGCGGGATCTGTCGATCTTGAATCCGCTTCGTGCCGGAGCCGGTTTTCCGTTCGAATTTTCATTTCAGATCCGATCCGTCCCGCCGGGTGACGGATCGAAAAAGGAGCAGGTTTGTGATTGAATCGATTTTGTTTGCCGTTTTGCAGGTAGGCCTGTTTTCAATGATTCCGCTGATCGTGTGGGGGATAACCGCGAGAAAAAAGGAAAACTTTTTCCGTTGGATCGGACTTATCAAGATTCGAACGGAAGCGCCGATACGGTTTGTTTTACTCTTCGGCGCTCTTTTTGCCGGCGTATGTCTGCTTTCCGCTTTTGCGGTTCCGCTGATCATCGGAGACAATGAAACCGCAGTATCCTCCTTTCAGGGCGGGGGTGTTTCCGCAATCCCGGGGATCTTGATTCATTCGGTCATTCAAACCGGGCTTTCCGAGGAGATCCTTTTTCGCGGTTTCATCGGGAAGCGCCTGATATCACGTGTCGGATTCGCGGCAGGCAATATCATTCAGGCCGGGCTATTCGGAATTATGCACGGGGTCTTGTTCTTTATTATGATCGGATGGGAGCGCGCGCTCGGGCTTGCCGTTCTGACCGGCGGAATCGGATGGATCCAAGGGTATCTCAACGAGAAGAAAGCGGGCGGATCCATCCTTCCGGGGTGGTTATTTCACGCGCTTACCAATATCGCTTCGGGACTCGGGGCGGCGTTCGGTTGAGCTGAATTCAAACGGAGTGTTTTTTCGATGGAAATGATTCGCTATGAACGGGAGCTGTACGGTCCGGTGCGGGATTTTCTGATTCGACAGGGTTTTACGGTACGTGGTGAGGTCGGCTCCTGTGATGTTGCGGCGGCGCGGGGCGAGGAACTGATTGTGGTCGAGCTGAAGCGACACCTGTCCTTTGATCTCCTGGCACAGGCGGTCGAACGGCAGACCTATTCGGATTATGTCTATCTGGCAGTGCCGAAGTCTGTTGATTTTAAAGAGGATAAGGAATGGCGCGCAAAACTTCGCGTTTTGAAGCGTCTCGGGCTGGGTCTTCTTCTGGTCAGCAAAAATGAAAAAACCTATCTTGTCGAGGAGGCCCTGTTACCCGATTCGCCGGGCGGACTGCGGCGCGCAAAAAAGAAAAGGACATCCATTGTAAGAGAGCTTTCTGCCCGAAGAACGGACGGTAATATCGGCGGTACTCGAGGAGTCCCGCTGTTGACCGCGTATCGTGAGGCAGCGCTCAAACTGGCGGTACTGATTGATATGCACGGGCCGATGAAACCCAAGGAGCTTCGCGAAAAGGGCGGGCACGAGAAAAAGACCACGTCCATCCTGAACGCAAACTTCTACGGATGGTTTGAACGGGAAGAGGATGGCAGGTACGCGTTGACGACCGCCGGCAAAGATGCCCTTGCGACCTATGAGCGGGCCGTTTCGGTTTTTCGAATGGATCGAATCCCGGAGGAAAAGAGCACCCCGGTACAAACGGATGTCCCGAAGCAATCGCGGGCGAAAAAAAGAAAACCGGCGGATCGGATTACTTAAAGAGGTCGAAGAATTTTGCATCGTCGACGACCATATGATGAATGATCACTTTTTCCATTAGAAAACAATAGAACGCCGTCGGGTGAACGCGTTGCTGGTTTCGAAGATCGCGCCAGAAACGCATTTGCTTTCGCAGGTCGTCGTGAAGCGCGGAATGCTCCTTGAGCTTTTCATAGCGACTTTGTTTTAATATGAATTCTTCGGAGCGGAAGTGTTGATCCATATCGATCATTAACTCGTTGATCGCTTCCTGTTCTTTGATTCGTTGCTTGGTCTCATAGTATTCAATCAACCGGTTGCCCGTATCCAGTAAGGATCGGTGTTGCTCGTCGATCCGGACATTTCCGCTGGCCCATTCCTTTTTCCAGACATACTTGCAGGACTGGACATCGCAAGCTCGGGATTCCGAGCTCCCGCACGTTCGGTTTCTGCCCATGTTTTTCGCAAGATACAAAGAGGTGTCGGTACGGATAAACCATTCTTCAAACGGCTCATCCCGCTCAAGCGCGGCTACCCCGAAGCTCGCGGTTACCTCACCCGCAACTTTATGCGGCGTCAATTCAAGCTTCCTTCGAATTTTTTCCGCCGCGAAAAGCGCTCCCTTTTCGGGGGTGTCGAGCATGATGACGACAAACTCCTCTCCACCGAGCCGGGCGGGAAAATCCGTCTGGCGCAGATTTTCTTTCAGGATGGTGGCGACATGCTTGAGGACCTGATCGCCGACCGGGTGTCCCCAATGATCGTTGATTTTTTTAAAAAAATCGATGTCCATGATCATCATGGATACCGGGAAGTAACGACGTTTGAATTTTCGGATGATGTCCGCCGCGTGGACGTCGAACGCCTGTCGGCTGAAAAGGCCGGTCATCGAATCGCGCGAGGCGGAATCCTGAAGCTTATCGGAAAGAAGTGTGCTTTCGGAGATGTCCCGGGCGGACGCGAATATCATACCCCGGTCATTTTCGGCGCTCCATCTCAGACTTCGATACACGCCGTCCTTTCCACGAAAACGATTGGTGAAAAACGGAACATCCATCCCCGCATTTAACTGGTTGATCATCAGATGTGTCGTACCGACGTCGCCGGGGTGGAGAAAGGAGAAGAAACTTTGTGTTTCAAGATCGCTTGCGTTATAGCCGAGTGTTCGGACCAGCTCGCCGTTAATCTTAACCAATCGTGCGTCCGGCGAAATGACACAAAGTAAATCCAAGTTAACCTTCAGGAGGGCCTGTATATCCAACTCCAGCATTCTTTCCCGCGTAATATTTTCGTAAACGACCCCAAGAAACGTATCGTCGACCCGGAAAATCCGTGCGCGGTAACTTTGATGCGACAAACTGAAGTCATGCTCGGTCACTTCCCGTGAACCGCTGAGATACACCCGCTCCATTTCTGCTTTAAGCAGGTCCGCAGTATTCGGGTTGCCAAACAAACGATCGAAAATCTCCGGACCGTTTCGAAACTTTTGTTCCGGAGCAATATCCGTAAAAAACGCCTTTTCAAAAGAATCGTTATAGGAAACGGTTTCGAGTATCAGGCGCCCGGTATCCTCGTCCGTTTTATATCGATGGATCGAAAAAGGGACGGGGCAAACCATAAAGGAGTCAAAGGTCAGGGATTCATTCATGGGTGCTTCCTCCGGGACCGATGCAAAACCGCACGACATTCTCATTATACCTTGATATTCTTGAAAATAAAACGTTTTATTTTATCTCGTCAAAAAAATCCGGTGATATAATGAAATCGAATCGGAAGGGAGGCGATCGAATCATGGAAATACTATATCAGGGACACGGAAGTCTTCGATTTTCGACCGACGCGGGAACCGTCGTTTATCTTGATCCCTGCGCGGGCGACGGATACGATATTCCGGCAGATCTGATTCTCGTAACGCATGCGCACGGCGATCATTCGATGGTACATAAGCCGGCGCGAAAAGAAAAATGTGTTGAAATTTTCGGTGCGGACATGATCGACGGAAAAGAGTATCGATCCGTTCAAATTCTGGATGTATCGATTGAGGCCGTACCCGCGTACAATCGAAATCATCGGAGAAGCGAATGCGTCGGGTACCTGGTATTTGCGGACAGCGTCGGGTGCTACTTTGCCGGTGACACCGACAAAATTCCCGAGATGGCGGCGCTTCGCGAACGAAATCTCGACTATGCATTTTTCCCCGCGGACGGCTTTTACAATATGGATGCTGCCGAAGCGGCCGAATGCGCCGAAACGGTCGGCGCGAAGCACTCGACCCCGATCCACACGGTTCCCTACCACGGCGCGCCGAACGAACTTTTCAGCGAGGAGAAGGCGGAAGGGTTTCGACCAAAGGGGAGGCTGATTCTCCGGCCCGGAGAGTCAATAACGACATAAAGGATCATTTTACCGGATCAACCGAAGAACATTTTTCGATGATTCGATTCCAGATCCGGTCTCCGGTATCGGGGTCAAAACAGTTTTGATCGTAAATCATATTCATGAAAAGTTTGCCGCAACAGGTCAGTGCGCCGATGACGCGTTCTCCGCGTGTCGCACTGAAGGTCGGGCCGAAGAATTCCTTTACACAGAGGTCGCCGTATCGATCCGCCATTTTGACGCGACCGAGATTGGAAAATGAAAAATCGTACGGATCCGGCGTGTGCGCCTCTCGATTGGCGTAAAACTCCTCCGGGTCCCGGACCCCTTCCAAAAGATAAGTCATGAAGTTGTAGTAGCCGGCAAGCGGATTCAGACTCTCGATCTTTTCGTGCAGTTTCGCTCCGATCTCCCGCGCGATCTCTTCGGTCGGTCGACCGGGCGGGCAGTCGGCCTGCGCGGTAATCAGTCCGTTAAACAGACCGAAGGTGCGCTCCGATCCTTCGCGAAGCTGGGAGCGGAAATTAATCGGGCTTTGAATCGTACGAAGGTACCCCTCGGACGGACCGAATTCCTCAGCAAAACATTGAAGAATCATTGCACCGATAAAGGAGTGAACCGTCGTCTTGCAGGTCGCGGCTGCGGCAATCAAGGCTTCCGTCTCGCTTTTCGAAAAACCGTGCAAGTGAATCCGGAACGGAGGGACCGGAAACGCTTCGGGTTGAATATCCTTTGGTGTATATCTCGTATAGTCTTTGTTATCCTTAAATTTCGGAGGATCCATGGCCAGAATTTTCTCCATGTTTTCCTGCGATATCATCTTGTGAAGCATCGGTGCCCAGTCGTTTTCCCCGGGAGCGATGGCCGGCAAATCGGGATTTCCCAAATGCTCCATCAGCCGCTCGAGAAAAATGACCGCACCGACGCCGTCGACCACCGCATGCTGAAAAACGGCAATGAACTGATTCTCTTTTTCGTTCTGAAGGAGGGCGAAACGCACCATCGGTCCCTCTTCGTTTTGGAAGGGCTCGCGAAGAAGAAGAATCAATTCCTCCTCCGGATCTCCGGAAAAGGAGGGCTTGACGAGCAAGGGATATTCGGGCACATTTTCGGTCGTAATCCACTGGGTGCGATCGGAAAGCTTTTCAATGCGCACGGCGCTTAAGGGAAATTCGATCCGGTTTTTTTGCAAAGCGGCGCGCAGACGAGCTTCGGTCAGCGGTCCTTCCAGACCCATTCGAAACGCAAAAAACATGGGTCCGAGCTTGCTGTAATAAAACATAACGCGCTCATAAGAAGTGGTTTCTCGTCTCATTCGGATACCTCCGCAATCTTCTTTGTCTTTCCGACAAGATTATGCATCCATCGTCCGGAGCGGAATCGAATAAACCCGATGATCATTTTGGTAAACTCCTCAATTGTGACACAGGCGGCGATCAGATGTACGGGCAGATGAAAAACAATGCCGGCGATTAACGCAATCGGAACGCCGATCAGCCAAACCCCGCCGACATCGACGATCATGCTGAACAGTGTGTCGCCGCCCGCCGTGAATATGCCCATGTGAAACATAATATTACAGGACTTCGCCCACATCGCCGCAGCCATCACAAGAAGAATCGATGCAACATAGAAGCGTTCGGTTTCCGTTAGTTCCGTGTAAATGGAGGCGATCGGTAATCGAATAAGGATCAGCGTTGCGGAAACGACAACGGAAATCCCGAGATTGATGAGGATGAAATTGCGCGCGAATTTCCTTGCGGTCGTTTCTTCGCCCGCTCCGATGCGATTGCCGACCATGATGGAGCAGGCACTGCCCATTCCCGTGAAGAAAATCAGACAGAGTCGCTCAATGGATCCCGCAACCTGAAATGCGGCCAGAAAGGACGTGTCCAAATGACCGTAAATAACCGAGAACATGTTGTACCCGGCCGCCCAACCGACATTTTTAAGAACGACCGGGAATACGCGTTTCATATATTTTTTAAAGGCTTCCAATCGATACGAGAACAAATCGGAGAATCGAATCGCAGACGGAAGTTTTCGCGCGTATGTGATCGATAGAATAATCGTCAATTCCACGGATCGTGCGATAACGGTAGCCAGAGCGGCACCCGCCTCGCCCATTGCCGGAGCGCCGAAATGTCCGAAAATCAAAACATAATTCAGCACCGTGTTGAGAATGACGCCCGTGAAACTTGCAATCATCGGATAGATCACGTTCTCCGTGCTCCGAAGGACGACGGTGTAATTGATTCCCAACGCGGTCATCAAAAAGGTTACGGAAATAATGCGCAGATATCGAACACCGGGAGCGATGACCAGAGGATCGGAAGTAAAAAAACGAATCGCGATTCCGGGACTCAGGAAAGAGAACAAGGCAAAAAGGATTGCGACGCCCAGCGTCAGACTCAATCCGATTCCCATGACCGAGCGAATGCTTTTTACGTCTCGTTGTCCCCAATACTGCGCGGTGAAAATCGCCGAGCCGCTCGCTAAGCCGAAGATCAGCATATTGTATACGAAAAAGAAATTGTTAGCGCTTCCTACACCCGCCAAATATGCACTGCCCAGTTTTCCGATCATAAAAACATCGATAAAGCCGAGCGATGCGGCAAGAATGTTTTGAAGCAGTATCGGTGTCGCAATCGCGAGCAAACGCGTGATGAACGTTTTTTTATCTTCGTATAACATTGGATGCTCTCCGGTCCACATGAATACTGAGAGGGATTATACGCTTTTTCAAAGAAGGAGACAACCGGAGGAAAAAAGAAGCCTCAAAGGGACTTTGCTTCGAAATTTACGGAGCGAATGGGAAGTCTCGTATCTGTGCCGCGAAAAGGATTACTTAACTCGGATTTTTTGTGTTTGAAAATGAAAAAAAAGAAGGGGCATCCCTTGAATCCATGATTTATCGAGTGCTATAATCGTAAAGAGCCATCAAAAACAGACGGGCGTCTCGTTAAAAAATCGGAGACGCCCGTCTTTTTATGAGGGCACGGAAGGAGCATTCAAAAATGGATCAAGCGGGGTTTGATAATGAGAAATACGTACGACTTCAGTCTCAGAATATTCGGGACAGGATCGACTGTTTCGGAGGGAAGCTGTATCTGGAATTCGGCGGAAAGCTTTTCGACGATTATCACGCCTCCCGGGTGCTTCCGGGTTTTGAGCCGGACAGCAAGGTGAAAATGCTCCTGGAGCTTAAAGATGAAGCGGAAATCGTGCTGGTCATCAGTGCGGACGCGATCGAGAAAAACAAACGACGCGGCGATCTTGGAATTACCTATGACCAGGAAATTCTGCGCTTGATTGATGCATTCACGGGTATCGGCCTTTTTGTCGGAAGTGTCGTCATCACTCATTATACGGCCCAGCCGTCCGCCGAGCAGTTTGAAAAGCGTCTCGGTCGCCTTGGAGTTCGCGTTTATCGACATTACCCCATTCCGGGGTATCCGTCCAACACAGCCGCAATTGTCAGCGAAGAAGGCTACGGTAAAAATGAATATATTCAAACGAGTCGGTCCTTGATCGTCGTGACCGCTCCGGGACCCGGTTCCGGCAAGATGGCGACCTGTCTGTCTCAGCTTTATCACGAACACAAGCGCGGAGTCAATGCCGGTTACGCGAAGTTTGAAACGTTTCCGATCTGGAATCTGCCTTTGCAGCACCCGGTGAATATCGCGTACGAAGCGGCGACCGCCGATTTAAACGATATCAATATGATCGATCCGTATCATTTGGAAGCGTATGGAAAAACGACCGTCAACTACAATCGCGACGTGGAGATTTATCCGGTCGTGCACGCGATTTTCGAACGCATTTTCGGAAAATCTCCGTACAAGAGTCCGACGGACATGGGCGTAAATATGGCCGGGATGTGCATCACCGATGACGAGAAATGCTGTAAGGCCTCCCGTTTGGAGATCATACGCCGTTTCTACCAGACCAAATGCTCCGTCCGTCAGGGTCTGGCCGATGTCGCCGAGGTATCAAAAATTGAGCTTTTGATGAATAAGATCGGGATTCAATCATCCGAGCGACCGGCAATCGGGGCGGCACTCGATCGTGCGGATAAAACCGAGGGTCCGGCGGTGGCGATCGAGCTTACCGACGGAAGGATTATCACCGGAAAGACCACGCCGCTTCTCGGTGCTTCCGCAGCGGTATTGCTCAATACACTGAAAGAGCTGGCCGGAATCCGGCATGACATCCCGTTGATCTCTCCGATTATTATCGAACCGATTCAGGACTTGAAGATCCGGCATATGGGGAATCATAATCCCCGTCTGCACACGGACGAGATTCTGATTGCGCTGGCGATCTGCGCGGCGACCAATCCGATGGCGGCCCGGGCGATGGAACAGCTCGAGAAGCTTCGCGGTTGCGATGCGCATTCGACGACGATCCTGTCGCATGTCGATGACAATGTTTTCATGAAGCTCGGAGTGACCATTACCTGCGAGCCGGAGTACCAGACGAAGAAGCTCTATCACCCGTAAGAGCCCCGTTTTCTTACCCGTCCGGGAACGGAGACGACATCACTTCCGAATCTTATCTTCGATGTAGGAAAGAAGCGGAAACATGTCATTATACTGTTTCTGGATAAAGATCGCGGAGCGCTTCCGGTACAGTTCCTCGGCCAGGGCATCCGCGATCGGCATAAGGATCCGCTCATGCGCGCAAAGGACCGGCGAGGCTTTTCTGAAGTCTCCGGTCGACTGCTTGTTCAGGCAGGCGCAGTGATGATTGCATCGGTTTTGAATGACACAGCCGGCACATTCATCTTTTTCTTCCTCGTTGAGCCGGTAAAGGCTCCATCTTTTCTCTTCGTCGATTCCGCTCCAAACGTCGCCGATCGAAAAATGCGGTTCTCCGACAAACTGAACACACGGGTAAATATTCCCGTCCGGACCGACGGAGAGTTGCTTTTTCCCGAGTTCGCAACGCTCGGTACAGTAGTTCTCACCGAGCAAGTGAGAAGAGATCTTCACCTCGAACGGCGAGAGATAAAACTTTTCCTCCAGAAGCGTTTTCTCCTTATAAAAAGCCGCCAGTTTCTTGTATTGCTTCTTCAGTTCGGCAAGCGTCTTTTCGTCCCACGCGCCGGCATAGTTCATCGAGCAAATCAGATACCGGAAACCGAGCGAAAAAAGATATCCGACGCTTTCAGCGTAGTACCGGACCGTATTCGGGGATACCGTCATCAGGACCGGAGCGTAGGGCCGGGAGGCAAGAAGCGCTTTTGCCCGTTGCTCCGTTATTTCAAACGTTGACTCGCCGGAGTGTGTCACTCGATTGGCGTCGTGGGCCGCTCGGATCCCGTCGAAGGAAAGAGCGATAAACACTTCGTGCTCGAGAGAATATCGTAGAAATGAATCATCCATTAAGAGCCCGTTGGTCGTGATCTTATAGTGGAATCGGTTTTGCCTTTTCTGATCGAGGGCTTCACCGTACGCGACGGCATCCGTGATCAGATCACGGAAAAGAAGCGGCTCTCCGCCGAAGAAAATGATCCCGCAATTGGATTTGGACCGGGCGGCCAAATCCATCGCCGCGTGGGTAATCGCGGGTGTCATCGTTTGCGGCGACTGCTTCACGTAACAGTATTTACAGGAGAGATTGCAGGATTCCGTCAAATGGAGTGTGTAATGCATCAGATGATCCCTTCCGCGGCGAGCCAGTCCAGGAAGTCCCGGACCTGTGCGCGAAGGTCTTCCTCAATGCGTTCCTTTTGCTCCGATTCATACTGCTCAAAGTACTTCTCAATCGTCCCGGAATCGGCTTCCCGGTCGATATGGAATGCGCTTGGATCCGAACCCGGATCATAGAACACCGCGGTATTTTCCACGACTTCGGATAAGCGCTCCGCGGTCCCCTTCATGTCATAAGTGTTGACGGAGCACCAGTAATCGGTTTCTTTCGCCCAGTCATTAATATCACTTTCGGAAACGTACTCGAAACCGATCTCCAGATCCGAATCGTAGCCGTCGAGCTCGAGTGAACCATTCCATGTTTCGTATTCGTCATCACCGGAGAAAAGATTAGTGGCGGGGAAATGCATTCCCCTGATCGTCTTTGGTTCATCGAACCGGACGCCCTTGGCCACGGCTTCTTCTTTGATGATTTGAATGGCTTCTTCTTCGGAAAGGTAAACCGCGGGAGCGACCATAATACAGCCGTAAGAACCCCGGCCTTCCCCGTGCGCGAAAAAGGGGACGGAAACCCTGAGATCGTCATCATCATCTTCATCTTCGCGGGTATCTTTCGAGCACCCGAATAAACCGGTCGAAAACGTTAACGAAACAGCAACGCAAAGGGCAGGCATGGCCCGCCATCTCTTCGGTAACGCATGAAGAATCAGGGGGTTTGTGCGGACGGCTTCTTTCGTTGGATATTTCGGAGTTCCATAAAGGATAACGGGCTCCACTTTCAACTTGCTTATCATTTTGCGCCTTTCCAAGGTCAGCGGATCGTTTTCAAACCATCGTACAAAAGGGTACCACCGCTTTGCCTTTCTATACTTATCCAATAGACGATTCAGAAGGCGGCAGTGTTTCAGAAGCGGGTCTATAAGTTCTTCAGAAACTGATCCGGGTCCATCCCGAGCCAGGTGCAGAGCATAAGGATCGCCCACGCGGTCTCGAAAGGCATGTCGGGAATCGGCGTGATCCCGGCCTCACGGAGTGCCCGGGAGGTCGGGTAGAGCGGCTTTTCGGTATCGCAAGGACCGAGAAAAATCCGCTTCCCCTTGCTGTCGCATGCTCTTTTCAGGAAAAGAAGCGAGTACGGGTTATCCTCGGAAAGCGCATTCGCGGTCCCCGAGTGGTACGGCTGAACCAGGACATATCGAAACGAAGGCATTCCGACCTGATAGAGCTCATAGCCGTTACAACAGGCGGCGGGGACACAAAGCACGGTCCGCTCCGTCGGAAGGGAAGAGAGCTTCTTCATTTTTGAGAGGGCGGAGGCGGACGGAAAGACCGGCGGTTCGGTGAAATCAGGATTCGGTACGAATGCCCCGCGAACTATTTTTCCCGCGAAGAGATTCCGGAAACTCGAAAAATCGTCCGTACGGACATCGGCGCTTTGGACATATCCGGCGTGATGAACGTATATTTTCCCGTCCGATGTCTTTCCGACGACATAAACGCCTTTTTCCGCGGAAGAGACAAGAGCCAACGCGGCTTTGAAATTAGCCCGCGCATCACTGTTCGGGTCATCCGGCGGGCGCTTGCTCCCGAAAAGCACGACGGGAACGGTGTATTTGGAGAACAGAAGGTTCGCCAGCTGAGCGGTATAAGCCATCGTATCGGTTCCGTGCGCAATCAGGATTCCGCAGTGCTTGGTCGGCGAAAATGCTTTGCCGATCGAACCGAAGAGCACGCGGTACATCTCCGGCGTGATGTTTTCCGAAAGGACGTTGATCGGCTCGATGATGTCAAATGAAAAACTCTTCTTTCGTGCGTTTTCAAGCAGTGTGTACGGAGCGGTGCCGAGTTCGAGTGCCTTCTTGTGAATGCGGGACGAGATCGTTCCGCCCGTAAAGACCATGAGGATCTTCATTTGTTTATCCATTTCCTTCGTTCCCTCCTTCTTTTACGACGATTGCCATCCAGATGAATCGGTCGGTTCTGTCGGAGTTATTCATTATTGTCCGTTTGATTATTCGCTCTTGTCCCTTTCCGATCGCTCCTCTCGTGCAAGAAACGAGTCGGCCGAAAGAGCGGCGATCAGACCTTCTCCGAGTGCCTTCGCGATTTGTAAGGGCTTGCCGGTGCAGTCGCCGGCGGCAAAAATACCCGGAACCGAGGATTCCTGTTCTTTACTCACGAGTATATATCCGCCCTGTGTTTCCATGCCGGGCACCAGTGAATCGGGAGCGATGGAGGCTCTCAGGATGAAGATTCCGTCCGTCGGATAGGTTTTCCGGTCGGCGATCAACGCGGTGACGATATTCTCCCCCGCTATCTCGAAGGTTGCGGCGGGAATAATACGTTCAAACGAGTCTTTCGGAAGAATGTCCGCCCATTTCTTTAGATCCGGTGCGGAGGCAAAAAAGAGCACCTTACAGCCGATCTTCGCGAGATGCTCCGCTTCCTCCACGGCATCCGGGGCCTTGGCGATCACCGCGGTTGTTTTGCCCCGATAGAGCATCCCGTCGCAGGTTGCGCAATAACTGACTCCGCGACCGAGAAACGGCACCTCTCCCGGAAACGGTTGGAAGGTCGACGCACCGACGGTGAGAATGACGGAACGTGCCGTCATCATCCTGTTTCCATATGCGATTTGAAAAAGCGAGGTATTGTCTTCGGTCGGAAAAGGTACGATTAATTGGACCTGACCCCGGATTTCGACGACGCCCATCGAAAGCGCGTGGGATCGGAACGAATCCAGAATTTCAGCACCGCTTTTCCCGGGCATTCCGGGCATGTTTTCTACGATTGCGGCTTTATATAGATAGCTGTCGCGGTAATCGCCCGAAATGATGACCGCGGTTCTTCCCCGGTTTACGGCGTTGATCGCGGCGGAATATCCGGCCGGACCCGATCCGACGATCAGGACGTCGACCGGTTCGGATGCGTACCGTTCCGAAGCCTCCTCGGGCGTCAGGTGCAAAGCGGTATGTGGCTTCTCTTGATTCATTCGGAATACCTCTCAAAGCAGAAGGACTTCTTTGATATAATGAAAACAAAAAAAACAGCATTTGTCGATGCTATGAGGTGCATATGAAGCTGATCAGCTGGAATGTGAACGGAATCCGGGCGGTTGCCAACAAAGGCTTTCTCGACAGCTTTCGATCGTTCGACGCGGACATCGTCTGTCTTCAGGAAACGAAGGCGACCCCGGATCAATATCCGAAGGAAATCGCGGAAATTCCGGGGTATCATGGTTATTTTCATGCGGCGGAGCGGAAGGGGTACTCCGGAACGGCTCTTTTTTCGAGAAGCAAACCGATTTCCGTCTCGTTCGGACTCGGAGACGATCGGTTTGATCATGAGGGACGCACGATTTGCGCCGATTTCGGTGAATTTGTCTTGTTCAACATCTATTTCCCGAACGGAGGCCAGGGGCCGGAGCGGCTGGCGTTCAAACTGGATTTTTACGATTGTTTTTTGGAAAAAGTCAGCCGATTGACCGATGAAGGGCGACAGGTCATCGTTTGCGGAGATGTGAATACGGCGCATCGGGAGATTGATCTTTCCAATCCCGCGGCCAATTCCAAAATCTCCGGATTTCTTCCGGAGGAGCGCGCATACATCGACACGTTTATCGATAAAGGATTGGTGGATACATTCCGAATGCTCTACCCGGACGCGACGGAAAAATATACCTGGTGGTCCTATAAGACCTTTGCCCGGGACCGAAACGTCGGCTGGAGAATCGATTACTTTTTCACCGATGAAATATTGGCGGAAAGGGTTGCGGATTCCGGGATGATTTCGGACGTTTTCGGGTCGGATCACTGTCCGATTTTTCTCGCCCTGATCTAATCGGACGAGCGGCTCGGCTCGCCTGTTTTTCTTTGCCTAGGATTTGCCGCGCCTGTCGGGCGTCATACCGGGCCTGATATGCTATAATGCCACTATCCGACTTATCATCGAAAAGAAGATCAAAGGAGAATATATGAACGCCTATTTCGGAAAACAAAAACCCGTCCGGCTGATTGTGGTTTTACTCGCGTTAATATCTCTGACCGCATTCGGTTGCGATAAGAATAAACAGGAAACATCGGTCACGACCGGAGCGTCAACGTCTCAGAACACGATCGAAACGACTTCCTTACCGGAGTTTGCGGCGCAGCCGAAAACACTGGAAGAAATGTATGAGCCTCAGTTGCTTGCGATCCTGAACCGGTCGTATAAAATCGGCGATAGAACGATATCCGCGGGAGAGTATAACTACTTCTGTGTTTCCGCTTTTCAGGAGATGTCGACATATGCTCAGTATGGTTATTATCCCGCAACCGACGCCGGCACGCTGAATCTTTCGGCTACGTGTGATTTGACCGAAAACGGAGCGGGTACATGGGAGGATTATCTGGTCGAATATGTGCTTGACGATATCCGGTCCAACTACATTCTTTGCGAGCTGGCGAAAGAAAAAGGATTTTCGATTTCGGATGAAACGGCCGCAAATATTGATGCTTCCATGGCAGACATTATTCTTCAGGCCGAGTCATACGGATTGACCGGAGACAGCTTTATCGAGCAGTATTGCGGAGACCAAATGACGGTTGAGCGTTTTCGACAGATTATTGAGTCCTACTATCTTGCGGAAATGTTCTCCACGGATTTCTTGGAGAACTATGAATTTTCGGAGGATGAATTGAGGCTTCCGACGGTTCGCCACATTCTTTACGGTGCTCCGAGGAACGGCCTGCGTGAGGAGGATGCTTCCGAAGAAGAGATTGCCGAAGCACTTGCCAAGGCAGAGGAAACCATTTCGTTGATAAACGGTTATGAGGACATGGTACTGATCGGAGATCAGCATACCCGGGACGAAACGGCATTGGAATCGGCCGAGTACACGGTGTCAAGAGGAGAGATGGTCAAGGAGTTCGAGGAATGGTGTTTTGATCCGGCTCGGGAAATCGGCGACAAAGAGATTGTTCGCACGGACTTCGGTTTTCATGTGATGTACTTCGTGGGAACCAAGGAAGCCGATGAAGACCAGAAGGCTGTGATTGCCCGAAATGCTCTCGGTGACATGATCAAGCAAATGGCCGAAGATGAGCGCTTTATGTTTTCAGAGTAAACGCCGACGGAACAGAAGGAAGAATGGACTACAGCGGTCGTATATGCATAAGGAGGAGCAAAGTGGATAATTTTCAGTTTTTCAGCCCGACCCGGTTTATTTTCGGCAAAGATACCGAAAATCAGGCAGGGACTCTTTGTAAAGAATTCGGCGCGAGCAAGGTTTTTATTCATTTCGGCGGCGGCTCCGTCGTTCGTTCGGGACTTCTGGATCGCGTTAAAAAGTCGCTGAGTGAGGCGGAGCTCGATTTCGTCCAGCTCGGCGGAGTGAAGCCGAATCCGGAGGATACGCTGGTTTACGAAGGAATCAAACTCTGCAAACAGGAAAACATCGATTTTATTTTGGCCGTCGGCGGCGGCTCCGTCATCGATTCAGCCAAGGCGATCGGAATGGGGTTGTGCTACGACGGGGATTTTTGGGATTTCTACTCCGGTGCGGCGGTCCCCGAAAAAACGATACCCGTCGCAACCGTTTTAACGATTTCTGCGGCCGGCTCGGAAGGATCCGAAAGCTCGGTGATCACCAAGACGGACGGGATGTATAAAAGAGGTTGTTCCAACGACGTCATCCGACCCGTATTTTCGATTCTTAATCCTGCTTTGACGCAAACATTGCCCGTTTATCAGACCGCGGCCGGAGCGGCGGACATCATGGCGCATATTTTTGAGCGGTATTTTACAAACACGAAGAATGTTGAGACGACGGACCGCCTCTGCGAGGGCCTCCTTTTGTCGATGCTGCGGGAGCTTCCCAAGGTTCTTGAAGACCCGGACGATTACGATGCCCGTGCGAATATCATGTGGGCCGGAACGGTGGCGCACAATAATATCATCGGTGTCGGGCGCAAACAGGATTGGAGCAGTCACGATCTGGAGCATGAGCTTTCCGCGCTTTACGGAGTGACCCACGGCGCGGGGTTGGCCGTGGTGTTCCCGGCATGGATGAAGTACACGATGAATCATGATGTGATGCGTTTTGCGCAGCTTGCGGTGCGCGTTTTCGGTTGCGAGATGGATTTTTTCCATCCCGAACGGACCGCAAGAAAAGGAATCGCGAGACTGGAGCAATTCTGGCGTGCTTGCGGTCTTCCGATCCGCATGGAAGAAATCGGCGGAAAAAAAGACGACATTCCGTATCTTGTCGGGCATCTTGAGTTAAACGGGGGAACCCTCGGAAGCTTTGTACCGATCGGTGAAGCGGAGGCCGCTGAAATCTACGGAATGATGTTTGAAAAATAACGGCGAAAGACAAGCCGAGTGAGTTTTTAGAATCGTTGAAAGACCGCCCGGGAAAGGATGAACGAGTCCTTTTCCGGGCGGCTTTTTCTTGCGTTCGCCGAATGTCCGTGATAAAATTTCTAGGTTACGGAGATTGGTTTTTCGGGCGATGTTTTATCGGTCGGTTCGGAGGGATCAAGCGTGAGATTTACACCGGAAGTGCTTTTGGATTTAGAAGAGCAAAGCAAAATCAGGCTGTCGGATGAGCGGCGTGAAAAAGTCGCATCGGAGATGGAGGCGTTTCTGGAGTGTGTCGATGCGATGAAAAAAACGGACACGGAAGGCATGGAGCCGCTGTACCACATTTTCCCGACAACCAATGTTTTTCGCGAGGATGAGGTCACGAATACGAATCGGAGAGAAGAGCTTCTTGAAAATGCGCCGGATCAAAAGGACGGATATTTTAAAGTTCCGGTAACCTTGGAATAAAGCGTTCCCGGCCCGGGAAAGGGAATAACCAGATGAGTATCAGCAGACAAAACGTCGAAACCGCCCGGAAGACGGGACAGGAATTTCGAAGCGGAGCCGTTCCAATTTCGGAACATATCGAAAAAACGATTTCCGGGATCCAAAAAGAGGAGCCCCGTAACCATTGTTTCGTTACGCTTTTCGAGGAACAGGCACACAAAGCGGCAATCAGAGTGGCGCAAAAGCTCCGTTCAAAAGAAGATTGCTCTTTATTGGCGGGCGTACCCGTCGGTGTTGATGATACGATGATGACCCGGGGAAGGCGTACGACTTGCGGCTCCGGAACACTGGAACATTTTATTCCGACCTTTTCGGCGACCGCGGTTCAGAAACTGGAAGACGCCGGTATGATTATTGTCGGAAAACTCAATACCGATGAGTTCTCAATGGGATCCTTGACGCAGACTTCATTTTTCGGTCCGACGAGCCATCCCGCGGATGAGACACGGGTTGCGGGCGCGGCGGCCGCCGCCGTAGCCTCCGGGGTGATTTCCTGTGCGTTGGCGTCGGATACCGGCGGGGCTCTGAGGCAGGCGAGCGCGGGATGCGGCGTTTGCGGAATCCGTCCGACTTACGGAGCGGTTTCCAGACTGGGTCTGGCCGCTTTTGCTTCGTCGATGGATCAAATCGGCCCGATCGCTTCGGATATCCGGGATTGTGCCGAAATTCTGAATATCATCTCGGGGAAGGATCCTTGCGATTCGACCTCCGTTGAAATCGATAAAATCGACCTTTCCCGAATTGACTCGTTCTCGCTTTCCGGTCTTCGCATCGGGATTCCCTCCGTGTTTTTCGAGTCGGATACGGATCCTTTCGTGAAAGCGTCTTTTCATGAGGCGCTCGACGCGCTTCGGTCGGAAGGAGCGGTAACGGAAACGTTTTCTTTGAAAGGTCTCGACCAGGCTGTCGCGGCATACGCGGTAATATCCTGTGCGGAAGCCTCCGCAAATCTTTCAAGGATTGACGGAATCAAGTACGGTTTTCGTGCACCGGAGGCGAAGACTCTTTCGGAGGTGTATGAGAGGACAAGAAGCGTCGGATTCGGATCGGACGCGCAAAAAAGAATCATGCTCGGCAACTATTTTTTGTCGGCCGAGCGATATGAAGAATATTATCTCCGGGCTCTTCGCGTAAAGGCTCTGATTGCCAAAGGCTTCGCATCGGCATTTAGACGCTACGATGTGATCCTTTCCCCGGTATCCCCTTCTCTTGCGCCGAAAAAGGAACCTTACGATACGCTTTCGATGTTTGAGGAGGATTTTTTTACGGTTCCTGCTTCTCTGGCGGGACTTCCCGCCGCTTCCGTCCCCTGCGGGAAAAATCCCGACGGCCTGTCCGTCGGTCTTCAGATGATCGGGCCGCATTTTTCGGAAGCGAAAATTGTCGGCGCGGCCGACGCGTTTCTGCGCATTGGCGGGGGCCAAAAAACGCAAGGGGGGCAAAAGTAACGTATGGCAAATTTTGAGACGGTCATGGGCATAGAGGTCCATGTCGAGCTGTCGACAAAATCCAAGATATTCTGCGGCTGTTCCGCGCGCTTCGGCGATGAGGCGAACGCACATGTCTGCGAGGGCTGTGCCGGGATGCCCGGGACGTTGCCTACACTGAATCGTCGCGTCGTCGAATACGCGGTTCGAGCCGGTCTCGCGCTTAACTGCGAGATTTCACGCTTCAGCCGTTTTGACCGAAAGAGTTATTTCTATCCCGACCTCCCGGCTTCATACCAGGTTACACAGCTGTACCATCCCATCTGCAAAAACGGACATCTGGATATCGTGGCGGACGGAAAAACGAAACGCATCGGAATTAATCGCATTCATATTGAGGAGGATGCGGGGAAATTGGTGCATGATGACTGGGATGACTGTTCGCTCGTTGATTACAACCGATGCAGTGTTCCTCTGATTGAAATTGTTTCCGAGCCGGATTTTCGCTCGGCGGACGAAGTGGTTGCCTACCTTGAGAAACTGAAGGCTACACTGCAGTATCTCGGCGTTTCCGATTGTAAAATGCAGGAGGGGTCCATGCGGGCGGACATCAATCTGTCGGTACGACCGGTCGGAAGTGAGAAATTCGGGGTCCGAACCGAGATGAAGAATATGGCTTCGCTTAAATCGATTGCCCGGGCAATCGCCGGAGAAACCCGCCGTCATATCGATGCCATTGAGTCCGGTGAAACGCTGATTCAGGAAACGAGAAGATGGGATGACAACAAAGGCTTTTCATTTGCGATGCGGAACAAGGAGAATGCGAAGGACTACAAATATTTTCCGGATCCGAACCTGATGCCGGTCATTGTGGAGGAAGAATATATCCGGGAGATCCGCGCGTCCCTTCCCGAGCTTCCGGAGGAAAAGAAGGCGCGGTATATCCGCGAATTCGGACTTCCCGAGTACGATGCGGACATATTGACGGGGTCAAGATACCTGGTCGCCGTATTTGAGCGCGCGGCGGACATTTGCAAAAATCCGAAGGAAGCCTCAAACTGGGTGATGACCGAGCTTTTGAAATTACTGAACGACGCGCAGATGCAGCCGGAGGATATGAAGTTTTCTCCGGATTCACTCGGCACGATTCTAAATATGCTGACCGAAGGGAAAATTAACCGGGCTGTCGCCAAAAAGACCTTTGCCGAGGTATTCGAGTCGGATGTCGATCCCGTGGATTATGTGCGGAAGAACGGACTGATGCAAGTTTCGGACACCGGATCGATTGAGCCCGTAATCCGTGAGGTGTTGGACGCAAACCGGAAAGCGGTTTCGGAATATCTGGCGGGTAATGAAAAGAGCATTCAATTCCTGATCGGTCAGTCGATGAAGGCACTGCGAGGGAAGGGAGATCCTCAGGTGGTTCGGGATTTGTTAATCAAAGGCCTGGACGAGAGAAAGGGATGATACGGATGACCGACATTCATGAAGCTCCGCCGGAGCCCGCATCGATCGGCGCGGAACAAATCGAGTATCTGGAGCAATTGGCACGGATCCGGCTTTCCGGAGAAGAGAAGGAGCGGACCGCTCGCGATCTTTCGAAAATACTCGATTACATCGAAATGTTGGGCGAGCTTGATACGGAAGGAGTCGATCCTTTGTCGCATCCCGTAACGACGGAGCCTGTTTTTCGAGAGGACAAGGCGGTCAACGACGACCGCAGGGACGCGATGTTGCGAAATGCCCCCGAACACAAGGACGGATGCTTCAAGGTGCCAAAGACGGTTGAGTAGCATCCCCTTTCCAATGGATTGTCGAAAAGAACGGCTTTCGGAAAAAATCCGGAAGATCCGAGCGATACACCGAGCAAAACAAACGAGGCCGAAAACCGTATGAAAGACGAGAACATTTTAAACATGACCGCACTGGAAGTCGCCCGGGCGATTCGAAGCGGTGATATAACGAGTCCGCAGGCGACGGAAGCCGTTCTTTCCGCAATCGAGGAAAAGGACGGTGAACTCAACGGCTATATTCGTGTGTTCGGCGATCGGGCGATCGCTCGCGCCTCCGAGGTGCAGAAGCAGATAGAGCGCGGAGCGCTGGACTACCCGTTGGCCGGTGTACCCTATGCGATTAAGGACAATATCTGTACCGAGGGCATACCGACCACATGCGGGTCCAAAATGCTCGAAAATTTTATCCCTCCTTACTCCGCGACCGTTGTTCATGATCTGGAGAGGGCCGGAGCGGTATCGGTCGGAAAACTGAATCTGGATGAGTTTTGCATGGGATCCACCTCGGAAACCTCCTTTTTCGGACCGGTGAAGAATCCCTGGGACACAACCCGCGTTCCGGGCGGATCCTCCGGAGGAGCCGCGGCGTCCGTCGCGGCCCGTATGTCCTTTTATGCGTACGGCTCCGACACGGGCGGTTCGATTCGTCAACCGTGCTCCTACTGCGGAGTTTCCGGAATCAAGCCGACATACGGGAGCGTTTCCCGATTCGGGCTGATTGCGTACGCGTCCTCATTGGATCAAATCGGTCCGATCGGACGCGATATGTTGGACTGTGCCGCGGCACTGAATCAAATCATCGGCAAGGACCCCGCGGATCAAACGACGATTGACACCGTACCGATCGATCTTTCCGCGGCATCGGAATTTTCGGGGAAGGGTCTTCGAATCGGAGTCCCGGAGGATTTTTTCGCGGAGGGCATCGATCCGGAGGTCGAGGCCGCCGTTCGCAAGGCAGTACATGTTTTTTCCGAACTCGGTGCATCGGTTACGTCCTTCCGACTTCCGATCGCACGATACGCCATACCGACTTATTATATTATCGCGTGCGCGGAAGCGTGTTCGAACCTTTCGCGTTATGACGGAATCAAATACGGCTATCGCTCCCAAAACGCGAAAAGTCTTTCCGATATTTACGTGATGAGCCGAAGCGAAGGTTTCGGACTCGAAGTAAAACGAAGAATCATGCTCGGAAACTACGTTCTTTCAAGCGGGTTCTACGACGCATATTACAAAAAAGCGCTTCAATCCAAGGCGTTGATTCGAAAAGCGTTCGACGAGGCTTTTGTGAAATACGATCTCATCCTCGGTCCGACGGCACCCTCGACGGCACCTCGAATCGGAGAGAGCCTTTCGGATCCGCTGAGGATGTACCTGAGTGATGTCTACACCGTTCTTCCGAATATCGTCGGACTGCCGTCGGCGTCAATCCCTTGCGGGTTTGATCGAAATAACATGCCGGTCGGTTTGCAGATGATCGGACCGTACCGCAGCGAGCAAACCATGGTCGGAGCCGCTTGTCTTTTTCAGCGCTCCACCGCGTATCATCTGCGTTTTCCGGAGAAAAGGGGTGAGGACGCATGATCGAATATGAAGCGGTCATCGGACTGGAGGTCCATGTCGAGCTTTCAACCGAGTCGAAAATATTCTGTGCGTGTCCGACCGCTTTCGGCGGAGCGCCGAATACGCATGTCTGCGCGATTTGCTCCGGGATGCCCGGAACGCTTCCCGCACTGAACCGGGAGGTCCTTCGTTACGCGATTCGCGCAGGATTGGCGACGAACTGCGAGATTACCCGAGACGGGAAGTTTGACCGGAAAAACTATTTTTACCCGGATCTTCCGAAAGCGTATCAGATTTCCCAGCTGTACCTTCCCGTTTGCCGGAACGGGCGGATCGAAATCGGTGAAGGAAAAAACAAAAAAACAATCGGGATCCATGAGATGCACATCGAAGAGGATGCCGGAAAACTGGTGCACGATCCCGAAGGCAACTGCACCCTCGTGGACTATAACCGCTGCGGCATCCCGTTGATTGAGATTGTCAGCAAGCCCGATTTCCGATCGGCCGACGAGGTTACCGATTATCTGGAACGACTGAAAACGACGCTTCAATATATCGGCGTGTCCGACTGCAAAATGCAGGAGGGATCGATGCGTGCGGACATCAACCTGTCCGTCCGTCCGGTCGGCCGGGAAGAACTCGGAACCCGAACCGAGATGAAAAACATGGCATCACTCAAGGCGATATCCCGCGCAATCGAGGCGGAAACGAAACGCCAGATCAGCCGGATATCGGCCGGAAAACCGATTAAACAGCAGACGCGTCGATGGGACGATGATAAGGGCGTTTCCTTTTCGATGCGAAGCAAGGAAGACGCACACGACTACAAGTATTTCCCGGAGCCGGATCTTCTTCCGCTTCGTGTGAGCGACGGGATGATCGAAGAAATCCGCCGTGAGATTCCCGAATTGCGCGAGGCGCGAAGGGCGCGGTATATAAAAGAGCTCGGGCTTCCGGAATACGATGCCGACATCCTTACGTCATCGTTTCCCCTGGTGCGTATCTTTGAGCGGACGGCCGGGATTTGCGGAAACGCGAAGGAAGCGTCCAACTGGATTATGACCGATCTTCTGAAGCTTTTGAAGGACGAGCAGGTTGCGCCGGAGGACATGCATTTTCCGGAGGATTCGCTCGGGAAGATTATTCGTATGACCTCGGAAGGCGTGATTAATCGATCGGTCGGTCGAAGAGTGCTCACCGAGCTGTTCGGATCCGATACCGATCCGATTACGTATGTGAAGGATAACGGGCTGGCCATGGTTTCGGATCAGTCGGTAATCGAAACGGCGGTCGACCGCGCGATCCGCGAAAACGAAAAGGCGGTCGCCGACTACCTTTGCGGAAACCCGAAGAGTCTTCAGTTCCTGATCGGACAAGCGATGCGTCATCTTCGCGGAAAGGGCGATCCTCAATCTGTTCAGAAGATCCTTTTCGAGCATCTCGAAAAGCGTCGTTGATTCAACAACGTTCCCGATCCGAAGTGCGCTCGAGCCCGTTTTCCGGCCCACCGGGAGTATCCTCGGAAACGCCTTCCGATACCTTCCCTTCCGGTTGTTCTTGTTAAAGAAAGAGAAATCTGATATATTCTCATCTGTGAGGAGCGGGTGAGACAAAGGTCAAGCTGCGCCCCCGAAGTGATGAAGCGGTGCAATGAAATACCGCGGACCGGGAATTTTACCCAAGAAAGGACAGGAATCACGGTGCCCGACGACGATATAGGCCGAATTATTGTCGACCTGATCATTGTTTTTATTTTTGTTTTAATCAATGCATTCTTTTCCGCTACGGAAATGGCCGTAATTACCCTCAACGACAACAAAATACGAAAAATGTCCGAGGAGGGACACCGAGGAGCCCGTCGTGTTCTCCGTTTTATAGAGAATCCGGGATCGTTTCTGGCGACCATTCAGGTCGGTGTCACCTTGGCCGGTTTTCTTTCGTCCGCATTCGCCGCGGATAAATTTACCGACCTGTTACACAAAACCCTCGATCCGACCGGCCGATACGAGTCCATCCTTCGCCCGGGCAGCATGGTGGTCATCACCATCATTCTGTCCTATTTTTCATTGGTATTGGGTGAATTGGTCCCGAAGCGCGTTGCACAGAAATACCCCGACCGGGTCGCTTTCTTTTCCGCATCCATTGTGAAAGCCTTTGGTGTTTTGATGAAGCCTTTCGTTAAGTTACTTACGTTTTCGACCAACGGGGTTCTTCGAATGATGAGGATCGATCCGAACGCGAACGACCGAAACGTCACGGAAGAAGAAATTCGGATGATGGTCGATGTCGGCAGTGAGTCCGGTTCCATCGAAGACGAAGAAAAGCAGATGATCAAGAATGTCTTTGAATTTAACGACAAGGAAGCGTCCGAGATTATGACGCACCGAAGGAAAATCGTATCGCTGTCGATTGAGGCGGATATTGATGAGGTGATGACCATCGCGGCGAACGAGCAGTTCACGCGTATACCGGTTTACCGGGAAACCATCGATGATATCGTCGGCATCCTGCATATCAAGGATCTTCTCAGCTTCTCTTCCTGCCCGGATCGCAGGGGTGATTTTTCGCTCGAAAAACTGATCCGCCGCCCGCTCGTCGTACATGAGAATAAAAAGATATCTTCCTTATTCCATGAGATGAAAAAGGGCGGGATGCAGATGGCGGTGATTGTCGACGAGTACGGCGGCACAATGGGGATTGCTACGATTGAAGACGTGATCGAAGAAATTGTAGGAAATATCACGGACGAGTTTGACAAGGAAGAACAGGAGCTTGTGCTTCTTCCGGACGGTGACTACCTGGTATCGGGTGACATGACGCTCAATGATCTGGAGAACGCGATTGATATCGATTTACCCGACGAAGACTACGATACGATCGCCGGTCTTGCGATTCAGCTCTTGGATCGAATCCCGGCCGACGGAGAGACCCCGGAGGTACAGTATAAGAATTTGATGATCCGGGTCGAACAGGTTCAGGACAAATGGATATCAAAACTTCGTCTCCGAATTCTTCCGGAGGAAGAGCGGAACGAAGATGAGGAGGAGCAAGACAATGACTGACCCCTGTGCCGCGAGCTTCGGCCGTCCCCTGAAGTATGACGCAATATTTTACGACTTTGACGGAACGCTCGTCGACACCATTCCCTTGATTGTCAAGTGCTTTCATATCGCATTCGAGGAAGTCGTCGGAACGCGCAAGGACGAGAAGGAAATTCTATCTACGATCGGCCTGCCGCTCTGGACCGCGTTTCGCGATTATGACGAAGAAACGCAGAAGAAACTTCACGAAGCATATATTCGGGCGAATGAGAAATATATCGGGACGGATGTCCGGCTTTTCCCCGGTGTCCTTGAGGGCCTGAAAGCGGTTTCCGAACTCGGCGTGACGCAGTGTGTGGTCACGTCCAAGCGCCGGGAATCCGCATTGTTTACGATGCATCAATTCCATCTCGAAAACTACTTCTCATTATTGGTTTCCCGGGAGGATACCGCAGAACACAAGCCGTCACCTGCCCCGATTCACTTCGCGTGCGAGCGGTTGGGTCTTATTGATCCGACTCGTATCCTTTTTGTCGGCGACAGTGTCCATGACCTGATATGTGCGGAAAATGCCGGAGTCGATTCCGCCGCGGTCGATTGGACGTATATGCCGAAGGAAGATTTACGCGCATTGTCCCCGAAATTTTGGCTGGACAATCTTTCCGAGCTTTCTTGCATTCTGGTCGGTCGGGAATTATAATGGGCGTGCTGTGCCAAAAATATTAAGACAATAAAGGACGTTGAATAATGGATAACAACAAAAAAGCTCCCGCAAAAAAGACGAAAAAGGTGATCAAGCCGATCGTCGCTGCCTCTGCACTCAAAAGGCTTCTGACGATTGTCATTGTTCTTGTATTATTAATTGCCGTCGGCGGCTTTTTTGCTTTCAGGGCAGGCGTTCCCGCGATGGTGCTGACCGGTGCGGAATTCGAAGTCACATCGGAAAACGGCGATTCCCGGGTGCTCGAACGCGTGAAAGTCAATGAGTTGAATTTTCAATTTGCCAATATGCTCAATCAATTGGCCCAATATGGACAGATCGATCCGGAAGCGGATCTCGATTCAAAAATCAGTATCGGTGATACCGAAAAGACGATTCGCGAGTACGCATACGAATTAACCTGTCAAACCATGATTCGATCCATCCAGATCGGAAAAGAAGCAAAAAAGGATAAGACGTTTAAGGCGGAGGGCGTCGAGAGATCGGTGAATCTTTCCGTTGAGCAATTACGGGAAAACGTTGATTTCTATTCGAGCATGCACGGGCAGGTGATTACGCCCGACGAGTATCTTTCAAACATTTACGGACCGGGAACGACCGTTTCGGCCTATGCGAAATTTTTAGAGCGTCAGATGATCGTGGACGAGTATCTTCAATATTTGGAGCAATTCGTATTTGCACCTTCCGCCGAGGAAATGAGTTCCGTTACCGAAGAGACGGCTCCCGATGCGGCGCTTGTAACGTTCCGTTTCTACTCGTTCTTTGCCGATTATGCCGATGACGCCACGGAGGAAGTAAAGACGGCCGCGCTGAACGAAGCGAAGAACAAGGCCAATGTCCTCATTACGCGCGTAACGGATGAACAAAGCTTTCGTGACGTGAGTGAGGATATGGCGATTGAAGCCGATAAGCCAAACTTTGCGGACGGACAAGATCCGACTCTGGCAAAAGATATGTCCTACGATTCAATCAGCCAATATGTCAATCCGGAAATGGCGGAATACCTGTATTCAGAGGACCGTGCCGAGGGGGACAAAACGGTCATTGAAACGGAAAGGGGTGCGATGGCCGTTTATTTCGTGTCAAGAAGCATGGATACCCATCCGTCGATCTCCTATCGCGAAATTCGGTTGAATTATACCATGGATTATGACGCCGAAGGAAAAGCGACTCCGAACAATAAAGAAGAAATCAACGCAAAGGCTGAGAAAATCATAGGAATGATCACCGACGATCAAAGCGTTTTCTCTCTTGCCAAGCGTTATTCCGACGATTATGCCGGCACGGTCAACGGCGGACTCGTGACGGATTATGATCCCGACTCCGCTTTTACCGAAGAAACCGTCTCCGAATATGACCGTTCGTTGCTTTCGTGGCTGACTATGCCCGAACGTAAGGCGGGAGACACGGTGATTTTGGAAAGCGCGGATTCCGCTCGTATCATCTATTTCGTCGACAGTATTCCTGCTTGGAAAGCGAATCTTCGCAGAAAGACAATCAATGAAAAATACAGTGAATGGCTGAAAGGCCTGGAAGCCGAGGGAGAAGTCACATATACCATAAAATACGGAAATATCGAGCTTGCTTCGGCCCGGTAAGAAATATCCCTGCGGAACGGTGAATTGTAAAATGAAGTGACGCAAAAGAAATAAAGATGTCCCACGAGGACGATCTCACATACAATGTTAAGTGACCAAACCAAACACGCAGGAGGCATCCCGTGGGACACGAACATTGTAAC
>JAAYCT010000041.1 GCA_012729635.1 Clostridiaceae bacterium
GGGCGGCGTGCGCGAGAATACCGCCTGGATCAGCTGAAACACCTGTTCAGGCGGTATTTTTGTCGTTTTCGAAGGGCGGCGTGCGCGAGAATAACTTGCGTGGTTTTCTGACTTACGCTTACTAAAATACGCTTATCGATCTCTTAAAAAAATAACTAACTTATTATACGGATAAAACAGCCTTTGCTTGCCCTCAGCCCTCCCGCGCTCCGCTCTGCTCGAGCATATCAGATAGCGTGACCTCCGGGTGGCGGTACTTGACCCCGGGCTCGATATTCCAGTGATGAATTGCTTTTTGAGGACAAAACTCGACGCACGCCATGCACATTTCACAACGGTTTTGAAAGACCGGGCGGCCCTTTTCGAGCACGATATTATGAACCGGGCAAACCTTCGCGCATAGGGCGCAACCGTTGCATCTTTCGTCCGCGAAAATGCTCCGGTCCGTCAGCGGGATCAGCTCGTCGTAGCGTTTCCCGGAATCTATTAGCTCCTTGGCTTTCTGCCTCAGATCGATCACGTAAAAATTCCGAAGCAGAAGATACATCGGCGTCATGAAATAATTGAAAAGCGTTTTGGGAAGGCGGTACTTTTCGCGCCGACCGGCCGTGACGCGCCGGCTGATATCCGCCGCCTTCACCTCGCTTCGCCGGAACATCTTTTCGTGATCGTGCGTTTGAAAAAAGAAGTACTTGAGGTTGTTCATCGGAAGCCGAATCGAAAACTCGGCCGACAGCTCCGCGCCCTTATAGGAAAGAAGCCGCCGAAGCCTTTTGAGCGTCGGCAATGCATCGACACTTTCGTATCCCCCGCACGTACACACGGCAAAAATATACTTGTCCTCCGCCCCGCGGAGCTTTTTTACAAACTCTTGAACGATCGGAGGGATCCCGTCGAGCTGTGCCAGATAGCATGGAAAAACGATCCCGATTTTATCCGCCCGCGGCTGTATTACTTCTTGTCCGACGACCGAAGCAATGGAAATTACGGTTCCGCCGGTAGCCGCCGCGATCTTCTTTGCCATCGCCAGAGAATTTCCGGTTCCCGAAAAATAATAGACTTCCGGACTCATGGTGCTCCTTTCCGCGCTTTTGATACCCTCTCAAATTATACAGTACTTTGGGGCGAACGCCGCTTTTCCGGTTAGTTTTGATCACATCTCTTATTTCTGTTCCGTCTTGTCCCGCATACCCAATGGCAAAGCACCGTCGCGGAAGCGGCATCATCAGAACCGACACCTGTTGCGTAATTTATCGCAGGCCACTTTCACGACCGACCCGCCGTAAACGAAAGCATCCGTTTTAATCCATGAATTAAAGCGGATGCTTTCAAAAGAAAGATGGAAAGGAAGGTGTGCACCAGTAATCTATTCCTTAACACCGCCGATGGTCAGGCCAGTGATAAAGTATCTCTGAAGAAACGGATAAAGAACAACAATCGGCATCGACGTGACCATCGTCGCGGCGGCACGAATGGATGTCGGTGTGATTGCCACGGACTGGGTACTTTTACCGTAAGCGCTATTCGATGATGTCTGGCTGGTTACCGAGGACATCAACTTCATCAATTCATACTGGAGTGTCGTGAGATTGCCATTTCTCGGGTTATAAATCATGTTGTCGAACCAGGAGGACCAATGGTAAACCGCAATAAAAAGGGCAATGGTAGCAAAAACGGGTTTACAAATCGGAGCGATGATCTTAATGAAGATCGTAATATGATTCGCGCCGTCGATTTGCGCGGACTCTCTGTAACTATCGGGAAGCGAGTTCATGTAAGTGCGGAGAACCAGAAGGTTAAACGCGGCAACAATTCCGGGAATTACATACACCCAAAAAGTGTTCGTGAGTCTCAATTCGCGGAAAAGCAGGAAGGTCGGAATCAGACCGGCGTTCACATACATGGTCAGCACGAAGAATAAAGAGACGGGCTTTTTGAACACGAACTCTTTCACGCTCAAGACATAAGACAGCAAGGCGGTAACGGCAAGATGCATGGTCGCGGCGATCGCCGTTCGCAATACCGAGTTAACGGCGGCGATACGCAAGTGGTTCGTATTAAAAATCGTCTCATAGTTTTTCAGGGAAAACTTCCGCGGTATGAGATATATACCTCCCCGGAGAGCATCCAAGCCGTCGTTGAAGGACAGGGCAAGGGTATTCAGAATCGGATACAGCGTGATCGCGACCGCAAAGGAAAGGATCAAGGAATTAATCAAAACGAACAGCAAATCCGCCGGATTGATCTTCTTTGTTCTGATTCTTTTGACTTCAGCAGACTCGGACTTTGGCTCAAGCTCAATATTATCCATAGCTCTTTCTCTCCTTTCCTAAAACAATCGCTCTTCGCCGGCTGCTTTCGCTGCCCCATTGGCAAGGAAAATTAATATAATGGCGATCACGCTTTTAAAAATACCTGCGGCCGTGCCAATGGAGAAATCACCCTGGCCGATGCCCCAGTATAAAACCCAGATGTCGATCGTTTCGGAAACGCTTTTTACTATTCCGTTGGTAAGTAGGTATTGAACCTCGAATCCGACATTCAAAACATTTCCTAAGTTGATTAGAAGAAGGATGAATATAGTTGGCCGGATACCCGGAAGTGTTACGTGCCACATTTTCCCGAAACGACCGGCACCGTCCAACGAAGCGGCTTCGTACATTTCCGGATTAATGGCGGTGATTGCGGCAAGATAGATAATACTGTTCCATCCGGTTTCTTTCCAAACATTCGAAAAACCGACGATCCACCAGAACCAACTCGGCTTGGAGAAGAAATTAACGGGTCCATCGAAGATGCCCAGATTTACGAGTATCTCGTTGACGATACCGTGGTCCATGGATAACATGTCACGTATGATACCCACGACAATGATCCATGACAAAAAGTGAGGCAAATAAGAAACGGTCTGAACGAACTTTTTGGGTCTTCTCAGACGAACTTCATTAAGGAGAAGGGCAAATCCGATCGCGAAAGCAAAGCTCAGGACCAGATTGATGATGCCCATCGCTAAAGTGTTTCTGAAAACCAATTGAAAAGATTTATCATTGAGTATACGCTCAAAGACACTCAACCCGACCCATTCGGAGCCGAACAGACCGTTTTGGGGCTTGTATTTCTGGAAGGCCATCACCCAACCGCCCAGAGGGATATAGTAGAATAAGAATCCGTAAAGGATAAAAGGAATCGTGATTATAATCAACTCTTTTTGACGCCAAAGAGTCTTTTTATTCAGTTTAACTTTCGGTTCGGCGGACCGCTCCGCTTTTCGACGTCTTTTCTCCGCCCGGGACAAAGGCTCTCCCGGGTCTTCATCCGTTGCATTCCCCGGAGCAAGATTTGACCGATACGTATACGCGAGTTCGCGTCTTTTTATTGCATCTGCTTTGTTTTTTGCGGCGATATCATCAGCCGAATCGGCTTCTGCCGAAAAGGAGTTGTTTTCTTTCTCATCTGTCACTGCCGCAACACTTCCTTTCATGAGGAGAGGGTGGCCGTTGTCCGAAAACCCGGCCACCCTCTCGATTAACACTGTCTCAACGATGGCTCCAATTCAATGGATGTCATCATAATGGGGTACCTTAGTTACCTGCGGCAACAGCAATTCTTCTGTCGACTTCAGCCTGCATCTCAGCAAGGAAAGCGTCAATGTCCGCTTCTCCGTAGTACTTATCCAGATAAGCCGACCACTCCGCTTCAAAGTCTTCTGCCATAACGACACGCGGTAGCCACTCATGTTTAATTTCGCTCATCTTCGCCCAGGCAAGGCCTCCGGGAGTCTCGGGGGTCAGGTCGTTGGAAAAAGACCACATCGGGAACCACGGGGAATTCGGAACGCTGGGATTAAGCATCTCAACGTAGGTCTCCGCACCGTATGCCTCAAGGCATTCTTTCACTTCCGGCAACAGATCCTCGAAGAACTCGGAGGGCTGGTTGTCCGGACGCCATGCGTTCTTACCGTCGAGGTTCATGCCCTCGTACTGCGGGAAATATGCGTAAGGACAAAGGTTGTCCGCCTTGTAGTTGGCGTCAATTGCATTGGCGCGCATTTCTTCGGTTCTGTAGAAAAGACCGTCATCGCCGACTTTGTAGTCAACGTCTTTAATTCCCCAGAAACGGAGCGTCAATACTTCTTGTGTCAGAAGGTCGCTGATGAACTTCATCGCGCCGTCGATATCCTTACAGCTGGTGGTAATGGAAAGACCGCCGGAAACGTCAAGAACCGGCTCATTGTGATAACGCTCTTCAATACCGGCCTCGGCAACGATGCCAAGCGGCACATACGTACAATCGTTTAATCCGGCCGCTTTAATCGCGTCTTGTGCCGTGTATCCCCAGTTCCAGAACTGGTCAACAAAACCGAGAACGCGTCCGGTGGAAATTTTCGTGATGTACTCGTCATAAGACTGGGAGAAGAATTCGGGATCGATCATACCCTTCTTGAACTCTTCATTCAACTTCATAAAATACTGCTTAGCGATCGGAGTGGTATTGTAGTCGATGACCTTTTGGGTATCGGGATCAACAATAACGGAACCGTCGTTGGGAGAACCCTGAAGGAACAGCGGCGGATTCTCCAGGCAGAAATATCTCCAGTCATCACAAAGAATCGTGTACGGAATGACATTCGTGCCGTCTGTGTGTTTGGGATTGGCCGCAGCATAGTCTTCAATCAACTGGAAGTACTCGTCGAGGGTCTCGACCTGCGGATAGCCGGCCCACTTCAATACACGGGTCTGGATCCACCAGGCCTCGTCGTTGTGGATCGGGCTGACATCTTTCTCATTCACGATACCGAACTGAGGAATCGCATAGATGTGGCCATCTGCTTTACGGCACATATTCCATTGCTCCTCGGAAAGGTAATTCTTGATGTTCGGGTATTTATCCCAATACTTGTCGATCGGAATCAACGCACCGGCGTCAACCATGATCTGGTATCCGTCGGAAGCCTCAATGAAATCCGGATAATCTTTGGCGGCAACCATGACGCCGATCGCTTCTTCAGCGCTCTGGCCGGTCAGCCAAGTCTCTTTGACCTCAACTCCGGTAATCTTGGTGATCTCCGCTTGGGCTCTGTTCCCCTCGTTCAGCTCGGTTCCGGGCATGGCGATGAACATGTCGAATTTCTTGACCTTCGCCTTGCCGAGATTCTCGCATCCGGCAGCAAGGCCGGACAAGAGGGTGACAGCCAACAGAACGGCAATCAGTCGGGTGAGTTTCTTCTTCATCTTGATAAAATCCCCCTTTTCATTTTTCCTCCCTTTTTCGCCACTGATCATGAAACGAATCCAGAGAAGCGTTTCAAAACGAGTGACGAAGCGGTACAGGCTTATCGCCCAAGTCTTCTATTCTTGAGCTATTAGATACATTCTAAAATTCGGGGTGAAAACAACAACCGTACAAAGTATGAAAATACCCCTACAAATTTTGACTATCGGGAAAGGAAAAGCACCTGTTTATGGGCTAATCGTTTCTCCCTAAGCGGCGCTCGCACCTTTTCCTGTATTGCGTCGGAGTATGTCCTTTCGAAGCGACAAATTTGGATATGAAATAGTCCAGACTTTGATATCCGACTGCTTCGGATATTTCATATACATGTTTACGTGTATTTTTAAGCATTTCCGCCGCGGCATTGATCCTTTGGGCATTCAGATAATCCTTAAAAGGCAATCCGTAGTGCTTTTTGAAAAGCTGTCCGAGATACGCGCTGTTGATAAAGTATTTTTCACTTAATGACCGCAGACTGATATTTTCCATATAAGATTCCCGGATCTCCTGCTCGACTTTTGTGATGACGCTGTTGGACGTGGGTGTGTTCAGTTGCTCCAGATACTCGGTATATTGAAGGCAGAAATTCAGAAAATGCCGCTTGCTGCCTCGGGATAATCCTTTATCAAACGTGTTATCGATCAGATAACCGACGATTTCTTCCTGATTGATGTTTGGATCTCTGGCCGCGGCCAGATGGAGGAGTTTAAACATGATGTAGTTCATATTCAGTTCGATCGACTTGTAATCCATGTTCGATTCGCTGATCAACCGGTACAACGCACCGACATTACCTTCGATTTCCGGCCTGTCACCCCGTTCTATGGATGAGATCAGCGCATCCAAACTTCGTTTTTGTTCTCCGTAACCGATATCGGTATATTGTTTGTCGGATTGTCCCTGTTCTCCGGAAAGAGAAAGACTGCCGTCTGAAAAGCCGTGCATCAGTTTCGCGATCGTGGCCGATCGAAAAGAATCGGACAGTTTTTCAAGCGAGGATACCTGACAACCTGCCTGTACGGTGATACCGTATTCAAGGCTTGAGGCCTTCTCCGCAAACCATTCGAGATATTCCCGCTCGGACACAGATTGCTCATTGGCCAAATAATCCGCAAAAACGAAACCGACGTCGAAGCAATCCTCATGCTTGTTGACATCGAAAACGATGTGCCGGCTGTTTGCCCCCATGATTCGGCGCAGATGATCATACAATCTGCGTTGCATGCTCCTGCGGATCCGTTCATCCGCCTTGCGGACCCGATCGTCCGACAGATCGAGTTGAACGTTGACATAGCGAAAACATTCGCTCGCGCCCAAGTGTAGGCGCGCATAGTCGATATTGATACTGTCGAATTTGCCGAGAATAATCGAGGACAGATGACGTTCCAGAACGACGCGGTCACGAAATTCTTCCTGTTTTTCGGCTTCCCGGCTTTTTTCAAAGTCAGCGGAAACTCTTCGAAGAAGCGTTAATAATTCCTCTTCCTTGATCGGTTTTAATATATAGTCGGCGCAATTGAACCGGATCGCTTCCTTGGCATACTCAAATTCATAATGTCCGCTTAATATCACAAAAGGTGCGTTACTCAGACCGCTTTCGCGGGCATGTTTTAAAAGTTCGATCCCCCCCATCACAGGCATTCGGATATCCGCGATAACGAGGTCGTATTCTCCCTTTTTCAGAAGCGAAATCGCTTCTTCGCCGTTAGAAGCTTCTCCCGCGATACAAAAACCCTCAGCCTCCCAGTCAATCAGTACGGCAAGTCCCTGTCGAATGAAAGGCTCATCATCAACAATCAAAACATTAAGCATCTTCAGAACCTCCGTTGAATCGGCTGATTTTTTCGATCGGAATCCGTATCGTTATGCACGTTCCGGCTTGCGGTTCGCTGTCGATCTCAAAGACAGTATCATCTCCGAAGTATTTTCTTAGCCTCAAACACGCATTAAGAATTCCGACCGAACGGCGATGCCGCAGACTTTCGATATTGCCTTCGCGCATTTCCTTTAGTATCTCCTCCCGTTCGGCCGGCTTCATTCCGGCTCCGGTATCTTCAACGTATATGGCCAAAAAATCATCTTCCATTTCAGCCGAGATCAGGACCATGCAATTCCGACTGACTTTTTCCACGCCGTGAACGCACGCGTTCTCCACGAATGTGACCAAGGTAAGTTTCGGCAGAAGAAAATCAAGGCAATGATCACTAATGTTGAGTTCGTAACTCAATCGACTGCCAAAACGGTATTGCTGAAGCTTTAGATACGCTTCGGCAAAATTGACCTCGTCGGCCAATGTGACGCAGTCATCCCACCAGTCCGTTGATTTTCGCATCAACACAGCTAAAAACTCAATGACTTTGGCCGTTTCATCTTCCTTTTTCAAAAGGCTTCTCATACGAATGCTCTCGAGCGCGTTAAAAATGAAGTGCGGATTGATTTGACTGTGCAGGGCTTGAAGTTCGGCTCTCTGCTTGGCAAGTTCATACTCCTGGCGCATGATTTTTTCCTTGAAAACGACGCCGGTCATATTATCGATCTGAGCAACCATACGATTATAATTTTCGACCAGTTCGCCGATTTCATCTTTAGACGGGGTAAGATCCATCTGAACATACTTTTCCTCTTTCACCATCTGAAGACGATTGCTCAGAACAATGATCCGACGGGTGATTGAACGATTGATAAAATAGATCGCCATAGCCGGAAGCAACATATTGATAAAGACCAATACAACGAAAAGCTCCCCGTGCCGGCTTAAGACATCGACCGCGTTGATCCTCATGTGGCTGTGGGGATAAAGGTAAATATTCCACGTCTCTCCGAATACATCATATGTTTTCATGTATCGCGCGTCCGAAAAGTCCATTTCATTTAGCAAAGTAAAACCCTTTGTCCCTTTATTGGTATTCACGGAAGAAAACAAAACATGCTCGCTGTCACAAATAAATATATCCGAGTTGTAGTACTGCTGATTTAAAACTTTTGTGAAGTAATTATAATTTAAATTCAACTTGATGATGCGCTCTCTGCTTGTGTTTATTTTATAGTCCATTTGGCAAAGAAGCGATAATTCCCTCTTGTCGGTCTCCGATTTCGAATCCAGACTCGGATAAAAAGCCATTTGCCGACCCGAAAGGACAAAACGCTTGTACCATTCCGAATCTCGTGCCGTATCCAGACGATTGATTCCGCCGCCGTTGACCAAAGTGTTGTTGTCGCAATAGATCTGTACGTTAGAAATATAGGTATTGTTACCGAAGGTGACCTTGTGAAAAAGAGCGGAGTTCTCCTTGTACGCGATCAGGTAATCATACCCACTACGATATTGCTCATCCAAAAACGGGTACAACTCTTTTGTGGTGTATAAATTGGCCGCCGCGCCGGTCAGGTACTCGATCATATTGTCCAGTGTGACTTCGACTGATTTTAATGTGTTATTGATCTCATTCTCCTGACGTTCCTTTTCAGCCGAGTACATCATCGAATAAAAAATGATATTCGTCGCCGCGATCGGAAGAAGAACGCAAACGACGGTCGTAATGATCATCTTATCTCTGAGTTTCAGGTTATCCAGGCGGCCGGTCACATATTGTGCGACGTTTTCCAAAAAACGAAGCGTTTTCGCGGCCAACCTTCGGAACCATGTCGTTTTCATCTGTCGTTTCATTGTGTCTCTCCGGAAATCTCCCCTTCACTGTCTTCGGGCATATATCGATCGAAAACACGGACCAGGATCTGCGTTTTCAGGTAAGGAATTGCGGCAACACTGACAAACGGAAGAAAGTAAACCGTTTCCGGGAAGAAAAGCAAGATGACGAGCGGGCATGCCATGATGAGAAGAAGAAGAAGACTTTTAGGAAGATTCATGACACAGACGAGAAAGGATTTCTTAATCGTGCCCCATACCGTATTCTCAAACTGGGCCTGCATCGGAAAGATGTAGTTTCCGACCATGATAATGAACGCGCTCATAATCAAAAGGAGAATTCGTATCAGGTCCGAATGATCCATCCCGACGTTTGAAAGCAGGAAGAAATCCATATACAGCAAGAAAATAATAACCGCCATGATGACCCACAACATCGTCCCCTTCACAAAGTTGTCCTTAAACCCCTTGAAGTAGCTTCGGACAATACTGCCTTCCGTATCGCGGACCATTTTGAGAAGGACATAATAGAGCGCCGAAAATGCCGCACCGATCGTGATGATCGGCAGACAACAAAGAAGTGTCAGAAAACTCAAAACGATCACATCGACCAGGCGCATCATGAAGCGACTGAAGGGACTGTTGTAATTGAATAGATCCATGAAATGCTCCCTTGTGTCAACGGTCGGAAACCGTCGCGATAATAACCGAAGAATCCCCGGCGGTCAAGGAAACACTTCCGGTACGGTCACCGCAAGAAATCCGGTATTCGCCCCGATATCCCGTGAGCTCTACTATGCCGTCGGTGTTCGTTTTCGCTGAAACGGATGAGTGCCATTCTTGATTGACCAGTCGATCCAGCATCTCATATGCGGGCTTGATTGATCCGTCCGCGCGAATCACGCCCGAAGGTGCGCCGAGCCAGCATCCGTCCGAAAAATCCCACTGAGTGACTCCCTTTACGAGCGGATGGGCAAACAATACCGAATACATATCCCTTATGTTTTCGGCCTGTCGTTGTTCAAATTCCGGCGTGGACGGCCAGGAGTCAACGACATGATCGTTCAGGTCCTCGATCTCCGGCGGCATCAGCGCTCCGGAAACGAAGGTGTTTTCGGTGAAGTGGATCGGCAGACCGAAACGCTCGAATCGATCCAAGACCTGCTCGAGCTTTTCGCGTCCCCAGTAGCCCTGATGCTGATGCGACTGAAGCCCGATCACATCGATCGGTACGCCTTTATCCAGCAGTCCTTCAATGAGGATTTCGTAGGACTGAGACATATTGAAATCATTGAGGAGTAATACGGCGTCGGGATTGCACGCTCTGGCTTTTCGAAATACCTGATCAACGATACCGAACCGGCCGATTTTTTTGCAAAGGCGAGTGATTCCGTTATCATACTTATCGAAAACCGGCATGATGACGACTTCATTAATAACGTCCCACATATCGATCGTACCGCGGAATGCGGTTACATCCCGCTCAATACGGGCCAGAAGTTCCCGGAGGATCTCGTCCTCGTCCATTTCAAGAAGCCATTTCGGCGCCAGGGTATGCCAGCAAAGCGGATGTCCCTTGACCGGGATCCCATGATCTTTTAAAAGCCGGGCTCCGCGCATCAACACATCGGTCATCGGTTTTCCTCGCTCGGGCTCAAAGCGATCCCAATAGAAGTGTGTCGTTCCGAAATTAAAGATCTTGAGCCATTTTTCGAAGCGATCTTTTACGACGGCATCCGCCACGGCGTCACCTCCCGGATTGGCCGCGGCGACGGCGTCTCCGGCGCCGCATCCGAACAGAAACTCATGCTTTGTTTGCTCACAAGAAACTTCGGTATCCGAAAGCGGATTTCCTTCCTGATCCGTCAGCCGGATGATCCGTGATGATTTTCGATGTGTATCATCCATATCCGTTTTGCTCCTTCCCAAATTCCTTCGCTCCCGCTTTTTCGCCCGACGCGGGCGAACCATAAACACGTTTCGGTCAGTCGACAAATGATAATGCGACGATGCTGTTTGAAGGTAATGTGGCTTCCGCATGATCCCCGAAAAGCCGCACATCCTCAAAAGAACCGGGACAAACCGTGTTTGGCTGTTCAAATGTATTATACGCCCTCGGTGTTCCGCAGAGAATCCGGCCGCTGACACGTTCCGCCGTGATACCGTCGATCCGTACGGTCGTTTTATCGGTGAAATTTGCGATCGTGACCGTTACGGCATCCCCTTTTCGGGAAGCCGAAACGTTCAGTTTCTCGATCCCGTTCTCCAGTTGTGCGCATTCGACCATGCAATTTAAAAGTTCCGCATCCATGTGCCCCTGATACAGGTCAAAAACGTGGTACGTCGGAGTAAGGATCATCTTTCCCCCCCGGGTCAGGATAATCGCCTGAAGCACGTTCACGACCTGAGCGATATTGGCCATACGAACGCGATCCGCATGCCGGTTGAAAATATTGAGCGAAAGCGCCGCGACCATCGCATCGCGCATCGTGTTTTGTTGAAAGAGAAATCCCGGATTCGTGCCGGGCTCGACATTATGCCAACATCCCCACTCGTCGACAATCATCCCGATTCGGCGCTCCGGGTCAAACCGATCCATAATCGCGCCGTGTCTTGTGATCAGTTCGTCGATTCGTAACGCCTTTTTCAGAGTTTGAAGATACAAAGTGTCGTCAAAATCCGTCGCACTGCCTTTGTCCTCCCAGGTATTGGTAACGGTATAATAGTGAAGCGACAAACCGTCCATGTACTTCGCGGCGGTACGCATCATTACCTCGGTCCATTCGAGATCCTCACCGTCGGAGCCGCAGGCAATCCGGTACGGGACATTATCGCCGTACGTCCGGCAATAGGTCTGAAACTGCCGGTAAACATCCGAATAGTATTCGGGGCGCATGTTTCCGCCGCAACCCCAGTTCTCGTTGCCGATCCCCCAAAAGCGAACGTTGTACGGTTCTTTCCGCCCATTCGCCCAACGTTCTTGTACGGTTGTCGAATCGCCGTCGCTGTTCATATATTCGACCCATTCGGCCATCTCGCGGACCGTGCCGCTTCCGACATTGATATTTACATAAGGCGCACAGCCGACCTGACTGCACAGTTCCATAAACTCATGAGTCCCGAAAGAATTGTCCTCGACAACGCCGCCCCAGTGGGTGTTGACCATCCGCCTTCTTTCCGGCCCGATCCCGTCCCGCCAGTGATACTCATCGGCAAAACAACCGCCCGGCCACCGGAGAATGGGAAGGTTGATTTTTCTCATTGCTTCGACAACGTCGGTGCGGATCCCGTTGGTATTCGGAATCGGACTTCCCGCACCGACAAAGATACCCTCGTAAATGCAATGCCCGAGATGCTCGGAAAAATGCCCGTAAATGTTCCTGTCGATCTTCGGGGCATTATTCATACGTCCGACCGTGATTTTATCCATGTTTCGCTCCTCCCGGTTGATTCATCCTTAATGGTTATCCGAAAAATCAGTCAACACACAATTCAAACGATTTCAATGCGGCGTTTCCGCCTCCGCGATAAGTCAAGTATATCTCGTGTACGCCGTCGGGCAAAGAGATCGGAGAACCGGAGGTCTCCCAGACATTCGTATTATGAATGTTGATCCCGGCGAGCACTTCGCCGTTCATCGCGGTTCGTACCTCGACGGTTCCTTCGGCGTAGCCGCGCGTAGTCACGCGGATCGTGCGCACACCCTTACAGTCGAAATATTTGAAGCCCGCCGTGGCGCTGTCCTTCATATTGACGATATAACCGGTCTCCTCGTCGCCGTCGCGGCCTTCCTGTACGATTCTCGGGAAATCACAGCCGCCGACATAGATCGAAGGGGTGTCGGTAAAAAGATTGCAGGCAATGTACGAGGCATATTCGCCCTGACCGCGCAGGGGACCGCCGTTTAATCCGCAGGAGGTCATTTCAACCTGGGGAAATCGCCCGTCGGGAAGAAGCGTTAACGGTTCCGCACACCCTTGACGGCTGTACCAGGTCCCGTTGGTGTGCCGATGATAGAAAATATACCATGTCCCGTTGATTTCCGCGATCCCGCCGTGGTTGTTCGCGCCGTACGCGGACGGCATGTCCGCGGGTTTATATGTGCCGATGCCCATATCGCAGTTGCTCACAAGAACGCCTTGGTATATAAATCCTTCGGTCGGCCGGTCGCTTACCGCATAACACAGTTCGTGCATCAACTGGGAGGAATAGATCAGAAAGTATTTGCCGCGCACTTTCCGGATCGACGGCGCCTCGAAGTACGCGTGCCCCTCGTATCCGGTGCTCTTACTGTACTGGGCCCCCGGGACCACAAGTCGGGGCTCCTCCTTTACGGTCAACATATCCTTTTCGAGAACGGAGACCTTGCAGCCGGTCCTCGACTTGTCGCCGTGGCCGCAAAAGCCCAGATAGATATAGGTCTGATCGCCTTCGGTCAGCACCGCCGGATCAAACGACGGTTCGTCGCCTTGTGCTTCCCCGAGGAGCGTTCCGTCCTTGTGGCGGACATAGCCCAGAAATTCATACTTTCCGGCCGGAGAGTCGCAGACCGCGACCGACACGATTCCGACCTTGTCATAAACATAATAGAGATAGTAGCGACCGTCCGGCCCCCAGGTAACGTCCGGCGCGTACAGGCACATCTTGCCCTCGCGGTTCAGCGGATCGGCGGTCTTTTCGAAAATCACGCCCTCGTACCGCCAATCGCTCAGATCATCGACCGGAGCCGACCAGCACACATAATCCCCGAGACAGAAGACGTGGCCGTTCCAATGGTCATGAGATCCGTAAACATATACGCGGTCACCGAAGACATGGGGCTCCCCGTCGGGAATGTATTCCCAGCTCGGAAGATAGGGATTAAATGCTTGAGATTTTGTCATGAACAGATATCCTCCCCCATATTTTCGTTGTAGATGTGCTCCGTCAAAAATCGGATAAACGGAGCGGTGCCGGCCGAAGGAACGGACCCGTTGTCGTTAAAGACCATCTCCGCAGAGGTCTTCGCGGTAAAGGGTACCCATACCGGAAGAGCACTTCCGTCGTCGGTCGTGCCGTTCGGATCTCCGGTTTTAATGAAATTGGCCCAATAGTCGCACATTTGCCGCGCGAGGTCATAGTGCTTCCCGCGGTAGGGGCGCGTGCTTTTGGAAAGGGTCTCGAAAAAATACCACAGATCGACCGAGTGAAAGGTGCCCGGTTGATCATCGCCGGGAATCCCGGGCGAGAAGCGGTAATAATAACACGGTTTCGAATCCTTTCTCTTATCTTCGGACAGAAAAGCGGCCTTCACCGCGCACTCGATGCCGCTTACCGCGGCGTAACCTTGATCAGTCCGAGCACTCGCCTCGATAAAGGAAAGAAATTCCCCGGCCTTATCACCGAATATTTCGATCGCGCGAGCGTTTCTTTGTCCCTCATTTTTTGCATCAATGCTCCCGAGAAACTCGTCCGCGGTATTGCCGGATAATACCGGAACGCGGACACACCGTCCGTTTATGAACGCTATATAGGGATCCTCAACACAGAAACGCCCGTCGACGACGATCGCGAAGCGAGGGTGTGTTTTCGCGTATTCGGCGTATCGGTCGCGGATAAAGAACGCGTCGAGTCCGCGCGCTTCGGAAAGCGAGCGAACGCCCAGAAATTCGAAAAATTCGACTCCGGCCCGCTCGGTCTCCGAAAGTTTCTTCGGGATCACAAAAGGATCTTTCATGTAGGGGCTTCGAAACATTCCGCTCATTACGACGGCTCTTTGAAAAAGCCCGTTGTTGGCTTCGCACGCCATCTGGGACATGACGCTCATTCCGCCGGCGGACTGGCCTGCGATCGTGATGTTGCTTGGGTCACCGCCGAATGCCGTGATATTGCGAATCGTCCATCGAAGTCCGGCCTGTTGGTCGAGGCTTCCGAAATTGGCCGGCGCGTCCGGCTGGGACGCGGTGATTTCCGGGTGCGCGAGAAAGCCGAGCGCGGCCAGACGATAATTCACGCTGACGACAACGACACCGCGCCGGGCGATCCGTTCCCCGTCGAATTCCATTTCAGCGGTATAGCCCCACTGAAATCCTCCGCCGAAGAACCATACTAAGACGGGGAGTCGCTCGTCCGCGCTTTTCGCCGGAGTCCATACATTCAGATAAAGGCAATCTTCACTCATCGGGATCTCCGGGTCGACGTGCCACTCCCGGCAGTAAATATCCGTTCCCAGCCCCGGAGTATCCTGGACGGAGATCGGAGCGAATTCGAACGCGTCGCGAACACCGTCCCAGTCGGCGCACGGTTGCGGAGCACGCCAACGGTTCTGCCCGGTCGGCGGCGCGGCAAAGGGGATACCCTTAAATGAGGTCACTCTCGGGTCCGCCGCGGGCAAACCGCGCAATATTCCGTTTTCTGTTTTTGCGATTCGAAGCATCGGATAATCCTCATGTTACTAACGAATAACGCTCCGTATTCGGTTCTCTGTTCAGTTCGGAGCGTCGTTTTTGCATTATAGCATTAATACACGTTTTGATGACAGAGCGAAACCTTTTGCGCTTACGGCTATATACGAATCAGACGCCTAGCCTTTTTCCGCTCGCCGGGATCGTCATTTATCAGCGCGATATCCGCTGCATCGATATCCGCATCGAATCCGAATCCGCTCATGACGACGCCGATGTCGGCACGCGCAACAAATCTCATCGGTTCATTCCGTTTTGTCTTTCATCTGTTATTCACATAACATGTGCATACTTTTCATAATAATCGCATCGCACCCACATATTCATCTTTGATAATGGCCTTACAAATGAATGGCTGTCACTCAGTATTTCGGTTGTCACCGGAATGTCATTCTATCGTCCAGCTATCCGCCGATGAGTCGATGGGACACCCGATTCATCACAATACAATGTTCCGGAGGTATTCCATGAAACGAAAAAAAGTCATCATGATCATCATCGCATGTATCGTCGTAGCCGGTATCGTCACAGTAGGAATTCTGTACACACGCGGATTATTCGGAAACTCCGAAGGAGAATCAAGCGTAGTCTGCTCCGTAGAAAATTTATCGACAGGCAGTATCGAGAAATCGGTCAGCGGGACCGGTACGCTTTCCGCGGGAAAAACCATCAGCGAAGTTGCTCCCGTAGATATGAAAATCGACACGGTGCTTGTTAAAGCCGGACAAACCATTCAGGCCGGTGAAACGATTGCAACGCTTAATACCGATTTTCTGGCAAACATGACGGATGATATCCAAACGGAAATCACTTCGATCGATTTGAAGTTGGCTCAACAATTATCTTCCGAAGCGAGTGCCGCAAAACTCATGTCACAAGTGTCCGGAAGAGTCAAGCGGATCTATGCTAATACCGGCAGTAATGTGGATTCGGTGGTAGGCGAATCCGGAGGCCTGTTTGTCATTTCTGTCGACGGACGATTGAGGACGGAGATTATTTCGGAAACCGATGAACCCCTGACGGCGGGGATGACGGTAAAGGTCGTAACCGGTAATTCAACATACACCGGTCTGCTGGAAGAAGTGTCTTCCGACGGTAAACTCTGCACGGTAACGCTTACGGACAACGGTCCGAAAGCGGATGCCGATGCAAAAGTCTATACCTCTTCGGGTACCTTCATCGGATCCGGCGCGCTGGAAATCAATCTACCCTATTATGTAACGGCGGCATCCGGCAGTATTTCGGAGGTATATGTCAGTCTGAACGAAAAGGTCACTACCCGGACTGCGCTTGCCTATATTGTAGGAAAAGAAAAGTCCGAAACCTATGAAAAACTGGAGGCCTCACGCTCCGAATATGTTAAGACGCTTGAACTTGTGACGGATCTTCGGAATTCGGGCGTCATTACAGCCTCGCGAGGAGGAGCGGTTCAATCGGTCATGATGATTGACGGACAAGATGTGAAGCAGGATGGATCTTTAATCGCTTTACTCATGACCGATACTTTCTCGATCGACGTATCGGTGGATGAGCTTGACATCAATTATGTTTCTGCCGGACAGACGGCTTCCGTGAATGTCGATGCCGTTTCCGACAAAGTTTTTCAGGGAACGGTGGAAAGCGTATCACAGATCGGTACGACGAATAACGGGGTCACCAATTTTACTGCGGTTATTCGGATAGATGCGGACGCGACGCTCCGAATCGGTATGAACGCAACGGTAACGATCGTGACCGAAAAGCATGAAAATGTTCTTCTTCTGCCGCTTGAAGCACTTCAAAGTATTCATGGGAAGCAATATGTGTGGCTATATAACGGAACACTTCCAAAAGACGGGGAACAAAATCCAGGCATCTTTACAGAAGTACAAACCGGTCTTTCCAACGATAATTTTGTAGAAATCGTAAACGGGCTTTCGATCAATGACCGGGTTGTCATCGTACGGACCCTTTCCTCGCGAAGTACAAACGGACAGCAAAACGGAATGGGGTTCATGGGTATGACCGGAGAAAACCAACGATTCGCGAATGAAAGCAACCAGCCGGGGAACGGCCAGTTCGGTCCGCCCGCCGGAAGATAGTAAAGAGGGAATACACATGATCGATATGAAAGAAATCGTAAAAAAATACCAAATGGGAAGCCAAACCGTCTATGCTCTGAACGGAGTTACGATGAAGATTTCGGACGGTGAATTTGTTGCGGTCGTCGGTCCTTCTGGAAGCGGAAAATCAACGCTCATGAATATCATCGGATGTCTGGACGTCGCCGACAGCGGTCAGTATGAATTGAACGGCAAACCCATCGCAAAGTACAGCGAGCGTCAATTAGCGCGGATTCGCAACGAAAACATCGGTTTTATCTTTCAGGGTTTTAATTTGTTGCCGAATATCAATGCGCTCGAAAACGTTGAACTCCCCTTAATTTATCAAAACCTCAATCACTCGCGAAGAAAAAAACAAGCGCTTGACGCCTTGGAGCGTGTCGGGTTGTCCGATCGGATCCGTCATCGACCCGGTGAGTTATCCGGAGGACAACAGCAACGGGTAGCCGTAGCCAGAGCGATCGCCGGAAAACCGTCTATGATTCTGGCCGACGAGCCAACGGGGAATTTGGATACGAAAACAGGAAAAGAAATCATCGGCCTTTTAAGGGAACTGCACAATCAGGGAAACACGATCGTACTCATCACGCATGACTCGACCATCGCCGCGCAAGCGCAGCGGTGCGTCTATATAGAAGACGGTTACGTGAAAGGAGGTGTCCGAACATGATTATTCAATCCTTGAGAATGGCGTTCAAATCCATTCTGGCCAACAAAATGCGTTCCTTGCTTACCATGCTCGGTGTGATAATCGGCATAATCGCGGTTACGGTTCTGATCTCGATTGCACAAGGAACCACATCCAGTGTGACCTCCAGTATCGAATCATTGGGTACCAATCTGCTTACCGTGAATATCCGAAGTTTTCGCAATAATTCTCTGACCGTCAACGGTCTGATTGAGTTCGCGGAGAAAGAATCGGAATCCATCGGGAATGTCGCACCGATTGTTTCTCAATCGGTCACTTCGAAAGCCGGAGACATCACCTATTCGGAAGGAACTTTGGAAGCGACCGTTCCCGGGTACGAAAAGATCCGAAATCTTTCTGTTGAATACGGAAGATTCCTGACGCAACCCGATCTTGACAACAGAAGTTATGTCGCCGTCGTCGGAACCGACGTGGCGGACGAGCTTTTCGGAACCCGGAATATTTTGGGAGAGAAAATTCGTATCAACGGCTACGAATTTTCCGTCGTCGGCGTTCTGGCCGAAAAAGGAACAACCGTTTCGGGCTCCTCCGATAATCGGATCATCATTCCGTTCACACTCGGGCAACGTCTCCTCTTCTCCACCGGTATTCGTACTTTCTATGTCTCCGCAAATTCGCCGGATGTCGTCACCACGGCGCAGTCCGTTCTTGAAGAATATCTGAATGGCATTTTCAGCACAAGCACGGAAGTTTCCACATCCGGCGAAATCAGCAACAGTGCATATACCGTATTCAATCAAAGCGATATGCTTACAACCATCACCGATACCACAAACACACTCACGCTGATGCTCGGAGGAATCGCCGGCATTTCGCTTCTTGTCGGCGGTATCGGTATCATGAATATTATGCTGGTTTCGGTTTCGGAACGTACACGGGAAATCGGCATTCGGAAAGCGATCGGTGCGGCTCGCGGCGCCATTTTGATCCAGTTTCTTATTGAGGCGATCGTCGTGAGCGGACTTGGAGGAATCATCGGATTGCTTCTGTCCATGGGGCTGATCGTCATACTGACACAAGCATTATCGATTTCATTGGCGTTGTCGCCGGCAGTGGCGGAATTTGCTATCGGATTTTCACTTCTGATCGGAATCGTCTTCGGAATGTATCCTGCCAATAAAGCATCCAAATTGACCCCGATTGATGCGCTGAGATACGAAGGTTGATCGTTCGGGAGGGCTTGTCTTCGCAAAAAAATTGGATGACAAGCCCCCCGATGTATTTGTGCTATGATGATATCGGGACAGACGGAAATTACCGTAACTCAAGTTCATATCTCATTGTTCCCGCATTTCGGAGGAAGGAAAATGACCCGTATACTGATCGTCGATGACGAAGAGAGAATTCGATCGGCAATTCGCGAATATATCGAATTTGAAGAGTGGGAAGCTGTTGAAGCCAAGGACGGTATGGAAGCGGTGGAGCTGTCCCGAAACGACAAATTCGATATCATCATCATGGATATCATGATGCCGAGACTGGATGGGTATTCTGCGTGTAAAGAAATACGTAAGAGAAGCGATACTCCCGTTCTGATGCTCTCAGCACGGGGAGAAGAATACGATAAACTTTTCGGTTTTGAACTGGGTGTCGACGATTACGTAGTCAAACCGTTCAGCGGAAAAGAATTGATCGCCCGCATCAAGGCGATATTGCAGCGAAGTCACGCCAAATTATTCGAGGATTGGGACGGGGTACCCGAAATCCAACTGCAAGGGTTGGTTGTTGATTTTCGCGGCCGAAAGGTAATCGTTGATCATAATCCCGCGTCATTGACGCCCAAAGAATATGATTTATTATTTTTCCTGATCCGTAACCGAAATATCGCGTTATCTCGCGAGCAAATTCTTTCGAAGGTTTGGGGGTATGATTATTTCGGTGATAACCGGACCGTCGATGCTCATATAAAAATGCTCCGCTCAAACTTAGGTCCATATCGGAAACATATTGTTACCTTGCGGGGAATGGGGTATAAATTTGAAGCATAAATTGGATTCCCGAAGCATCGGGTTTCGAATATGGACTTATATGATGCTGTTTTCACTGGCTGTTCTTATTTCTCTTTGGATGATGCAGACAGTTTTTATCAGTGTCTTTTATCAGGAAATGAAGACGGACAATATCAAGTCCGCATCTTCGGACATAGCAATTCTCTTCCGAAAACTTCAAGGACAGGCTCTCCAAGAACGGTTGACCGATTTGTCCAATGAAAAAGATCTGTTTATATACATAACGGACGATCAAGGGGAAAATATTTACGTGGTTAACCCCGTTGGCAGAGATTATCGCTCATCTGTCGAGAACGTGATGCCTCGCCTTCATGAGAATTTCAATCCGCAAGGCAAAGAAAACTTTTTCACCAACCCATTATCTGCCTTTTCGGCTCAGGTACTGGATAGTCCGGACGGAGAGCTCGAACAGACATTCGATATAATGGGTATGAGAATGTTGCTTTTCGGCAAGACCATAACGGACCCGCGAGGCGAAGAAGCTGTGCTTATCGTCAGCTCGTCGCTTCAACCGCTCATGGAAACCATGCGTATCCTCAGGCGGCAGTTTTTATTTATCTCGTTTGTAGTATTTGCTCTGGCGTTCGGCGTGTCCGTCTTAATGGCAATTCACTTTTCCCGACCGCTTACGAAGATTACTCGAAAAGCGCATGCGCTTGCGGACGGTAAATATGACATCACGTTTGACGGAGGCGGCTACTCGGAGGCAACACAGCTTGCCGATACATTAAATTATGCAACCAACGCCCTACAGCAAGTGGAAAGCGTTCGCCGTGAACTGATTGCCAATGTTTCGCACGACCTGCGCACACCGTTGACCATGATCCGATTGTATGCCGAAATGATCCGCGATTTTCCGCGTGACGATGAGAAGAAGCGCAATCAGAATGTCTCGGTCATCATTGAAGAATGTGACCGATTAACATCGCTCGTCCAAAATCTGCTGGACCTGTCCCTCCTTCAATCCGGGGTGATTCCATATAATCCTTCCGAATTTGATTTATCGGAAACCGTTTTAAGACTTATGCGACATTACGAACCCATGGCAAAAGACAGAGGCCAACGTATCACTTCCGATTTCCCGGAGCGTGTCCCGGTGAACGCCGACGAGACACTCGTCGAGCAGGTTCTTTGTAATCTCATCAACAACGCGTTTTCTTATGCGGGAGAAAACACTCATGTTCATATATCCCATCATGATCAAGAGGAAACGGTTCGAATATCAGTCAGTGATGACGGCAAAGGGATTGCGGAAGATGAGTTGGAATTAATCTGGGATCGATATCATAAGATCCCCGGAGATAATGAAGCTTTCATCACCGGTTCCGGCTTAGGTTTATCCATCGTTAAATCCGTAATGGATATGCATCGAATGAAGTTCGGAGTCAGCAGCATACAGGGACAGGGCTCAACATTTTGGTTTGAGCTTGAAAAATCAGAAGAAATTTGAATTTTTTCATCCGTTCCCGCTCCGATCCGAGTGTACAACCATAAAGTATTTTTCAATCTAGTCTTCCTGTTTGATCGTCCTGATTTTACCGACCATTGCGTACGTCGCTTGCATTTCCAATATATATTTGCTACAATTTGATTGTACTCAATTAATTCGAAAGCGATCGGAGGTGAATTGTATGAACATATATGATTTTACGGTTAAAAACACAAAGAAAGAAGACGTATCCATGTCGGACTACAAAGGAAAGGTCCTTCTGATTGTCAATACGGCGACCGGATGCGGATTTACTCCGCAATACGACGGTCTTTCCGACCTTTACGACAAATATCGCGACCGCGGATTTGAGGTGCTGGATTTTCCGTGCAACCAATTTCTCGGTCAGGCGCCGGGCACCGACGAAGAGGTAGCTCAGTTTTGCAAAATAAACTTCGGAACAAAGTTTCAGACCTTCGCGAAAATCAACGTGAACGGAAAAAACGCAGATCCGCTATTCACCTACCTCAAACAAAATGCACCCGATGATCTGGAAAATGAGGAATTCGGAGATTTCAAGAAGAAAATGAAGTCTTTTCTTCAGACACTTGCCGGGAAAGATATCAAATGGAACTTCACCAAGTTTCTGGTCGATCGGGAAGGACGGATCGTCGGACGGTTCGCTCCTTCCGTTACGCCCGAAGACCTCGAAGAGGATATCCTGAAATTATTGTAATACTCCCGAGGCCGCAGAGCTCCACACAGCCTGCGGCTTAAACCTGTCTGCCGGAAGGAGGCGCCCGTGAAAACCACGAATTCGAATACGATCAATCCCGAATTTTCCGGAAGCAAAAACAAAAAAGAATCCGACAAAAAGGACCCTCTGCTTCTTGCTAATCAACTGTGCTTCCCGCTCTATGCCGCATCACGAAAAATAATACGCCTGTATACTCCGCTTCTCGAGCCGATTGGTCTGACATACACACAGTACATTACTCTGATGGTACTCTGGGAAGAGGACAGCACGAATATAAAATCGCTCGGAGATAGACTTCTTCTGGACTCGGGCACACTAACCCCGCTTTTGAAGAAAATGGAATCCGAAGGTCTGATTATTCGGAAGCGTGATCAAAATGATGAACGAAATGTTCGTGTATCTCTTACCGGAAAAGGACGCGCACTCAGAGAAAAGGCGGCGGAGATCCCGAACAGGATGAGCGAATGCATCCCGCTGGCGGCAGAGGATGTATCGACACTATACCGGATTCTTTACCGTTTAATTGACCAAAGCTGAGATCGTCCAAAAGTAAGCAACCCGACTCCTTTATGACTCCGCTCCCGTACGGTATGACGATTTGTATCTATTTGCATTACGAATTTACGTTATGATAAACTGATATCCGTTCATAAATATTTTTGACGGGTATGGGATTATGAAAAAATACGTCCGTATTTTGTGTGCTGTTCTTTCAATCATTATGCTTCTTTCTTCCTGCTCGCTTCCGTTTTTTCCGAAGGAATTGGAGCCGTTTGAAGAAGGGATGATTGCAGGCGGAACTTATTTCAACTTTCAGGCCAATTTCAAGTATTCGGTCCCGGTCGGTTGGGAAATAAAAACGCGTTCAGAAACGAAAAATATACTTGCGAACACGAATAGCAATTCATCTTTCAATCAGGCAAACGAAAAGGTCATCGTTGATCTGCTTGCCGGCAGCAACACGACCGGATCCAGTGTTGTCATTTTATTCGCCCCCGCAAGTAATGTTTCGGGAAAAAACTTTGATGCCGAGATCGACAAGGCAATTGAAGACGCGAAGACTCAATTTTCGGGAGCGGGACAAGATTTCCAGAAAATGGAACAATTCCCGCAAACCATCTCCGGACGCGAATTCAGGGTCGACCTGATGGAAACGACTTTGGAGGACATAACCCTTCAACAGTACATTTGTTCCTGCCTTATTGATTCGTATATATGCTTGGTTTTTATCACGCCGAGCCCGATCGGAGGTCCGGACGAAACCTTTGAAGCCCTCGTCGGTAGATTTTCGATCATCAAAGAACCAACGGGATCCTAATCCTCACTCATCCTGTATATCGTCATGAATTCCGAGCCGTATTCCCGAAGAGAAATCGCGACCGGATAAACAGTTGCGTAATCATGCTCCCCGCCGTAATAGATCCACTGCAGATTTTGTTTGATTTCACCTTCCATGATCTGAGCCGGCACACGATTCATGATCAGGTATTCCACGTCACTTTTCACTCCGGGACTCGGAAAGAGGTGTAAAATAACGCGCTTCTTGTAGGACTCGGGAAGAACGCGGAACGCCTTCTGAAGTCCGTCGGTCGTATACCAGTCAAAGGCACAGATCCTTACCGGTTCGTCTCCTTCGGTTTGATCGACCAATCGAATGAGGATCTGTGTCTGCGATACGTTCCAGTAATCGAATTCGTAGTTTACCGCCGGGTCTTTTCCCGCAAACGGGTTGAAGTAGACATATTGAAACGGATGGGAATATCCGATCAGAATCGCGCACACCAACAACTGAGCCGCGACCGCCGCAACGATGACGCCTTTCATTTTCCCTCTCGCCCGCTCAATGAAAAACCGTACCGCGCCGACCGCCAGTATCAGCATCGGTCCGTAAAGAAAATACAGATGCCTCCAACTGTTATACAGGATCGGTCTCCGGATCATGGCGAAAAGCAAAAAGGTCCAGATAAATACGATGCAAATAAGATAATACGGGGTCTCCGCAGCCATTTTCTTTTTGATCGCATTTCGGATCAGTTCTACCATCGCAGTAATGTTTCCCAGCAAGATCAAAGCCAACACCAGGATCGGTGTTGTAACCGCGATCATAGTCGGGATATAACCTGCGGGAACCGGCCGGCGAACATACCCCTGAAAAAAGACGAGACCGTTCCAGTCCTCAAAATTGGACGATCGATCGATCACGTACTGGATATATTCGATCGGTGCACGCCACGCCGCAGGGGTAATCAGATAAGAAATCAGAAGAAAAGCAAGGACTGCGGTAAGCCCGACAAAGAAATTTTTCACACACCATTCCTTTTTGACGGAAAGATGGATCACGTAGAGGATTCCGAGAAGACCGAACATAAAAAGCGCGGTGATTCGCATGTTTGTGGCAACGGCGGCCGCGAGCGCAAACAGCACCGAATACAAAAACCGCTTCGTTTCAATCATTTTGATTCCCAACGCGATACAGAGGATCACCAACGCCGCCACAACGATATCCTTACTGTTATAATGACCTTCGGCAAAAAATCGCGGACTCAAATACATAAGCAGACTTCCGAGAGCGCCGTATTTCCAGTCTCCGGCCAGATAGTTGCACACAAAATACAAGCCGACCACACCCGCCATAAAGATGAGAAACGTATAGGCATGCCAGATCAGCATCAATGTCCTCGGACCGTCCGGACCGTACTTTGCAAAAAGTGCCGGAGCGATGGGATAATAGGCCGACTGACCGTGATCCATATCGACGTTATTCTTGTAGTCCGGGAACAGAATTCCGGTCGAGGATCGGTTCGGCTCCTTCATTTCCCCCTTAAAAAGCCCGATATACTCCCGAACATTGGATCCGAGCGTCCGGATCTCCAGCTCTTCGTCCCAAGGCATTCCGTAATCCGAGGTGACGACAAGTCCGATCAGTGTCATCAGAACAAACATCACAATAATGATAACGCGGCTGTTTCGGTTTATTTTCTCAATCATACTTATCCTCCGTCGGGTTGTCCTTCTTCACATTTTACATCAATTTCTTTCATTTCGTCTCAACCATTGAACAGAATTCTTCCTTCCGATGTTTTTTCGCCAGAATTCCCCCCAGCGGTGTATAATTCTCGAATGCAACGAAAAAATTGGAAGGTCTTCATGATATTCCGATCCATGACGTTGATCTTTCAAAGGTCTCGGACGGAGTATATGAGGGAAATTACGAGACGTTTCCGGTTTCCGTAACCGTCGAAGTATCGGTAAAAAACGGTGAAATCACCGAGATCCGACTCATACGCCACATAAACGGTCAGGGTAAGGAAGCGGAGTCGGTCATCGGAGAGGTCGTCGAAAACCAAACGCTTCAAGTCGATACGGTCTCCGGAGCGACTTACAGCAGTAAAGTAATCCTTCTCGCGGTCGAAGACGCGCTGAAAAAAGGTCTTACGTAACGATTTGTCTCTCTTTCAAGAGTCAACAAACCTAAGCGTATGGATTCCGGCACAGGGGTCATTCGATCCGCACCCGAATCACAATCGGAAGCTCGCTTTGAACACCGCGGATGTTGACGACGAGCCCTTCTCCCGTTCTCCGGAAACTCGGTCGTTCTTCGAAACCGAGCACGGAAACATCGGAGATGATCCCCCGAAATTCCGATAACATCGTCCCGGAGGAATCGGACAGCGACCGGATGATCAGCTTCCCGTCCTCGGGACAACGAAGAACAAATACGTTGATATATTCTCCGGTTACCGTAAATCGAAAATCAGACGATGTGTACTCGGTCTTTTTTTCGGAGAACATCCCCTCCTCCGGACGGGTCGGACCCTCTTCGGAGGTTTTCCATACCTTGCTGTTGTACACGGCGCAACCGTTTATCCGAAGCCATTTTCCGATTGTCTCCAGTATATTTCGATCTTCCGGAGCGATCGATCCGTCGGCTCTCGGACCGATATTCAAGAGAAGATTTCCGTTTTTACTTACGATATCAATCAATACCCGGATCAGCTCGCCGGCCGTTTTGTAATCGAGAGAGTCGGTGTAACACCAGGAATTGCGCGCGACCGCCGTGTCCGACTGGAAAGGAAACGGTCGGGTTTCGGAAAAAGTGCCTCGCTCGACATCCGGGATGCCGGTTCCGAACATCATCGCGTCGTGCTTATAACTGATTGCGACCGGACGCCGATTTCTGGCTCCGAACGAGTAATAATACGCGGCCAGTTTTTTAAGGTAAGGCGTAAACGCCCGATGCTGGATCCACCAGTCAAAATACAAAAGGGTCGGTTCGTATCGATCAATAATCTCGCAGGTGCGCACCAACCAGTCCGTCAGAAATTCCTCGGACGGATACGGCCGGCTGAACGGATCGTTGTGGTCCTTCTCGGGCATGGCCGGCCAGTAAAAATCACCGCGCTTTAAGGGCTCTTTCACATCGCTTTGAAAAGCCTTTCCGTGACTCATAAAAAACCAGTGTTCCGCACGATGCGAGGAAGCTCCGAAAAGGACTCCGCGTTTTTCAACCGCCCGCTTCATTTCGCCGAGAACGTCTCTTCTCGGACCCATTTTTTTCGCGTTGTATTCGGACAAATCGCTTTCGTACATCTGAAAACCGTCATGATGCTCGGCGACTTGCACATAGTATCGGGCGCCCGAATCACGGACCAAATCTGCCCAGACATCGGGATCAAAACGCTCGGCGGTAAAAAGCGGAATGAAGTCCTTATAGCCGAAAACATCCTGAGGACCGTACGTACGAATATGATAATCGAATTCCGGCATCCCTCGGACATACATGTTACGTGAATACCATTCATTTGAGTGTTCCGGAACCGTATATACGCCCCAATGGACGAAAACCCCGAATTTCGAGTCACGGAACCATCGGGGAACTTCAAAGGAAGACAAAGAATCCCAATCGTCCCGAAACGGGCCTTCCGCAATTGACCGGTTGATTTTCTCAAGATATGAATCCTTCATGATTGATTCTTCCTTTCTCAGATGTTACCGTTCAAAGACTCGTATAAGGCATTTCGAAGTCCCGGATGAACGTCCGAATACCCCGGCCCGAATTCCAGTACATGCTGAGTATATACAAGGGACATGCCCCGGCTTGGGTCGATCAGCACGTAGGATCCGGCCGCTCCGTCCCATCCGAACTCTCCTTCCGGGGCCCCATGATCTTCTTTCATTAATGTGCGCACTCCCAATCCGTATCCGTAAGGCGCCGGCTTCATCTCCCGGAAATCCGATAGTTGAATGGACGTCAGTCGATTTTTCGACAGTTCCCGAATCGCTTCCGCGCTCAGCACGCTTTCTCCGGTCCTTCCGATACCTCCGTTCGCGAGTGCGTCTGCCAGAAGCGCAATCTCGCGAATTCCCGCGGAAAGACCCGCGCCGGGGGACGCGAACGTCGGAGTAAAAATGTATCGGTTGTGTCTTCTGATTCGCTCGATCGTGCCCGTTTCAGGAACATATCGGTATTGTACGGAAAAGCGTTTTGCCTGCTCGCGCGTCGGGAAAAAAGTAAGATCCCGGGCGCCCAAAGGATCTCCGATATGTTTTTTCACATAAGTTTCCATATCCGCTCCCGAAACCGATTCGACGATTGCGCCGAGGATGTCATGGCACAGACTGTACCGGAAATGTTCGCCGGGAGAAAAATCGAGCGGCTGTTCTGCGAGCGCGTCCGGAAGATCCCGCAGAAGGGCTCGTCTGCCGTTCATCTTTCGGAACCGTTTCATCGCCGGAGAATTCAATTCATAATTCAATCCGGCCGTCATCGTCATCAAATGCAGAATCGTCGGAGCCTCCTCGGGCGGAACCGTCTTATCGCCTCGACTTACCCGGATCTCGGTCCAGGACGGGAAAAACCGAGACACCGGGTCACTTAACGACATCATTCCGCGATCGATCAACTGCATTGCCGCGACACAGGTAAACAGCTTGCTGACCGAATAAATCCAATACAGATCCTCTTCGCCGGCCGGAATATTTTTATCAAGGTCCCGGTATCCGGCCGCGCGATAAAAAACGCGACGGTGATCCATCATGACCGAGCATTGGCATGCGGGCAGGTCCCATTTCTTCGCGATCGAATCAAAATACTGTTCCAACGCTGAAAAACTCATCGATTCTCCTTCTTTATCCGATCAACCCGAAGTTGAGTGACAGATTTATCCTCAATCGAAACCTTCGACGATTCGGACTTCAAACGGTCGGAGTGATATCTTTTTTTGTTCCAATACAAACACTTGATCTCCGTCTGTATTATTAAATATTAAAGCGTATCTCGTCCGCTCGTTTTCACGTACCGATAGCTCTACACCGTACGGGAGTTCGAAGCGCTCAATTCCCGCTCTGTCGAGCATGAGTCGGGCGAGATAACGATATAAAGAACGATCTCCGACAGTTCCCAAATAGTAGCATCGGCCGTTTCCGAGCAAATTTTCGGTGATAGCCGGAGACCCTGCATAGAAAGAGTCCTCATATGTCGCCAAGGCAGTCGCGCCTTCGGTTTTCAGAATATCACACCAACTCGTCACGGAGAATGTCTCACCGTCCGCAAACCGGAGTCTCTGCGTTCCTTTCCCGATCGGGTCATATTCATCGACCGAACAACCGCATATCGATCGAAAAACGCCGGGAAGCGGATCCAGCCGGCGTGCATTGAACAAATCTTTCACCCCGCTTCGATTGCCGAGCAAAAGGATCCCGCCTTTTCGCACAAATGTTTCCAGACGACCGGCTAACGACGCGTCCGCGATAAACAAACCGGGAGCCATGATTACTTGATAGGAATCAAGCTCTTCCTTTTCCGATATAACATCCACGTTGACGCCCATGGCCATCAAACCGTCGTGCATGAGGCGGGCTTGATCCTCATAGGAAAAGCCCTCCGATTGTCCCTGAATTCGGAATGCGCGATTTTGCTCATACGAGTAAAGAACCGCGACTTTGCTTTTGAGCTCGGTACCGAAAAGTTTATCCCAAGCTCGCGTTTCGCGGAGAAATTCCTTGAATTCCTCATACCGCCTTCCTTCCGGTTTTTCTCCTTCAAAAAGGCCGTGCCAGAACATTTCCGCGCCGCGTGCCGCGCTTCGCCACCGAAAAAACAAAATCATATCGGCACCGCGAGCGATTGCCTGCCAGGCATACCCTTTCATCATTCCGGGAAGCGGTGTCGGTGTCATCGGACTCCAACAGCCTTTGGGTCCGGCCAATTGCTCGAGAACCCAGAAGTTTTTTCGCTTCCTTCCGCGTGCCACATCCAGGGCAAAAGCTTGTGAGTAAACGTTTCCCTGATCTTCGGGGATTCTCACCTCCGGATAATTATCGTAGGAAGCTACGTCAAAATCCTTATATATCAAGTGATAATCCGGCATATTCGCCGCGAAACATGCGTTTACGGTGATGACGGTCTCCGGATTGCTCTCCCGAATCAAGTCGGCTTGAAAGCGCAAAAAATCGGCGGAGGATGCGGCCGCCCATCGCTCATAATCAAGCAAATACGACGGATTCAGCCAATTATATTCGTAATCAGCTCCCAAAGGCGGTCTGATTTCTTCCCATGTCCGGTATGTTCCGCTCCAGACATCCGTACCCCATTTTCGATTCAGCTCGGAAAGGGATTCATATCGATTGGAAACAAACGTGCGAAAACTGTCGGTGCAGGACTCACAGCAGCAATGATTCCCTTCCGGCTCATTATCCGTCTGCCACGCAAGAATACTCGGGTGATTCGCATAGCGCTTCAACATTTCGCGAATAATCCTTTCGGCATATCGCCGAAACACGCGAGAGGTCATGCATCGATGACCTCGTATTCCCGGTTCTGTTCGCTTTCCGTCACGTCCGACCTGAAGGGTTTCCGGATGCTTTCGGTACAACCATAACGGTGCGCAGTTCGTCGGCGTTCCGAGTATGATATCAATCCGGTGACGGGCGAATATTTCAATAATTTCATCCAGCCATTCAAACCTAAACACACCGTCGTCCGGCTCAAGAATTCCCCAGGAGAACTCCCCGATTCGCACCGTATTGATTCCGATATGAGCCATTTCGCGCACATCACTTTCCCATATTTCCCTGCTCCAGTGCTCGGGATAGTAATCGACACCCAGTCTCAGCATTTTTCTCCTCCGATTATTTCCACGAGTACCGTTTCCCCGGTAACCGAGAAAACGAAGCCGCGCGAATCCTCTTGCCGGACCGCGCCCGAAATAATGCGCGCCGAAAAACACCCGGGCAACCATACTTTCGCATGGATCGGCTTTGGTGTGAAGCAAATCGTCAGTTTATTTCCTTCACGAACGCAGGATACTTTAAAGGCTTCTTTTCCTTGATTATCCACGACTGCACGCTCCGCCGTTTTTTCTTCCTCCGGAGCGTAAATTGCGAGCATTACGTCTTGTTCGTAATCATATACCGCGCAATCATCGCATTTTCCGATCGGCAGAATTCTGTTGCCGCGAACATAAAGCGGCAGGGAGTAAAAATCATGGTTTTCGGTTCGCCAGCCTTGCCCGTCGATGGTTTCACCCGTGAAATAATTCGTCCACCTTCCCTCGGGCAGGTAAACATCGACCGTATGGTCCCGCCGAAGAACCGGCGCGACTAAAAGCGCGTCGCCGAGCATATACTGTTGATCACAGGTTCGGGCGCCGATTTCATTAAACTCCAATACCGTCGCACGCATCACGGGTACTCCGGTTCGGGCAGACTCGACCGCACAAGAATACAGATAAGGCATCAACTTGCACTTCAGCCGAGTAAAATGTCGGCATACGTCAACCGCCTCCTGACCGAAAAGCCAAGGCACACGGTAAGAATCGGAGCCGTGCAGTCGGGAATGCGTCGATAGAAGCCCGAACGCCAGCCAACGTTTGTATACGTCCTCGGGCGCAGTTCCCTCAAATCCGCCGATATCATGACTCCAAAAACCAAAACCGGAAAGGCACAGCGAGAGTCCGCCTCGAAGGCTTTCCGCCATTGCATGATAGGTTGAATTACAATCCCCTCCCCAATGGACGGGAAACCGCTGAGACCCGGCCGTAGCACTTCGCGCGAACAGGCAAGCCTGTTCTTCCCCGCGCTCCTCGCAGATTGCTTCATAAACGATTCGGTTATAGAGAAAACTGTAATAATTATGCATCCGAACCGGATCCGATCCGTCAAACCAGACACAATCCGTCGGAATACGCTCACCGAAGTCGGTCTTAAAAGAGTCGACACCCTGCCGCATCAGCCGTTTTAGTTGCTCCTTATACCACGCAACGGTATCCGGGTTCGTAAAATCGTATATCGCAAGTCCCGATTGCCACTGATCTCTCTGCCAGATTCGCCCGTCGGGACGAGAGAGCAGGAGTCCTTTTTCGAGCAGTTCCGAAAACACCGGCGATTTCTGAGCAATATACGGATTGATCCAGACACAAACGCGGACCCCTCGGTCATGAATTTTCTTAAGAAGACCTTCAACGTCCGGAAACATGTCGGAGTCCCATTGAAACCCGCACCATTCGTTTTCCTTCATCCAGAAGCAATCGAAATGAAAAACCGAAAGTGGAATGCCGCGCTCAATCATACCGTCGATAAAGGAAAGCACTGTTTTTTCATCATATGACGTCGTGAACGAAGAGCTCAGCCAAAGTCCGAAACTCCATGCGGGCGGAAGACCGGGGCGACCCGTCAGTGCCGTATAGTTTGTCAAAACGTCCTTCATGTCGGAGCCGCCGATGACCATAAAATCGAGTCGATTTCCGGGGCTCGATATCTGCACGCGTTCGACATGCTCGGAGCAAACCTCGAAGGATACCGGACCGGTGTCACAGACAAAGATTCCATAGCCCTTGTCGGTGATGTAAAACGGAACGTTTTTGTAAGATATCTCGCTCGCGGTTCCGCCGTCCTCATTCCAAATATCAATCACCTGCCCGTTTCGTACAAACGGAGTGAAGCGCTCGCCCAGTCCGAATATATGCTCATCGATGTCAATATCCAATTGAACACGCATGAACGGCCCTTCCGGCGCGCATACGAATCCGATCATCGGTCGACCGAATCGATCGCCGACAGCGGTCAACATGCGGTTTTGATAGAACCATTTGAATTCTGCGGGGTGAAAGCGGATGATCAAGCGGGTGTCCCCGGACCGAACCTCCAATTCCTCCTCGTTGATATCCACGGAAAGCAAAGAATGCGCATCACAAATATCAAAACGGGTGTGACGCAGATCATACCCTCTATGGTGGATCACCTCCGTACGAATAATGTCCGGTTGCGGAGAGGAAATCTCCAGTTCAAAGGCAACACCGTCAAGGCTCCTTCGATTCTCCCGATAGCTGACGCCGTAAAGCCACAGTCTCGTTTTGTCTTCGGAAAGTCTGTATTCGCGGATTTGCTCGCAATGATCGAGCTTGACGCCCGGTTTGGTTACCCATTCTCCGATGTTAAATTTCATGATGATCTCCCTTTCAAATACCGTTTCGAAAAAGGGATCGGTTTGTATCTCGGTCGATCTCAATCATCCGGTATATCTTCATTCTCCGACTCCGATTTTTCATCGGGTTCCGAAATATCCGCTCTCTCCGAGACCGATCCGCCCTCCGCTTCGATTTTTTTAAACAAATGAATCGCAAAAGTGCTTTTAGTTACGATCACCAGAACCGGTGCGATAAAAGCGCCGACAAACATCAAAAGCCACCCGTTAAAAAAGAAAATCCAAATCTCTGCCGCGACCGCCAATGTACATAGTATCGATCTTCCGAAATAGCGGACAAATATTCGTCTTGAATTGGTTACGTGTCGAAAAAGGCTGTTGCGGTACCGAGCCGCAATCGCAAAAACATAAAAGAAATGAACATGGACCAAAACCGATGAAAGGATGCCGATAATCAGAAAATAAACCGGGTTTCCCTCCGAGAACTCAAACAGAAAAAAATCAAGAATCAGAGCCGCGATCAAAACGATATACGCGACCGAAAGTATAATCCCCTGACGCAGATTTTCCTTGAATGCCCTGAAAAAGGGAACCACAATACCCGAGTCAGCGTCTTCAACGATCTTCAGTCCTACTTCGTAGGCCGCGATTGCGGAAACACCCGCGGTGATGACGGGAATACACCCGATGATAAACAGAAGATTCAGCACAAACAGATCCCACAACCGGGACAGGAATTGGATTGCCTTATTATCATATGAGAAAAGTCCGGCCATACCATCTCCCCGAATCCGGTGTGTCCGGCGATTCCCCGAACCGCCGAACGCCCGATACCGTCATCCGTCCTTCCGTTTACCCGGAAATATCCTTTTGAAGAGAATATCGAACCAATGCTTCCTGCTCACACCATTCCAGTACTTCCTGATATCCGTACTCATTGCAAAGGCGAATCATTTCCTTCACGTGATATTCGTATTCCTGGTCACTCGTCGCATAGATTGCCCGCCACGAGTACGTTACTATACATTTGGTCACCTGTTTCCACGTCACCTCCAGCTCGTCACTTCGCTTGGATTCGGAGTAAGACGTTCCGGGAACAACATTATAGTTACACATGTTCATGTATTCCTGATTGCTGGTCGCACCCGTAAACTCGCGCCAATCCGCTTCGGTTTCCGATTTCGGCTCGGTCTGCATACTTCGCCACGTTTGCGCGTTATACGTCTCGTCGTTTGATTCCGGGTTTCGCGCGTCCAACACCCAGGTTGTGTTGTTGATCTGAAGCATTCCGTCGTTAAACGTCGCCCCCAACGGATACGTCTTTCCCGTCTCGGCGCTTTTCCATTCTACACTGGCCAGATCATACTGCGGATTTTCATGACAGGCCTGCCCGAGATCGGTAAAACAAGTATTTCCCTGCTCATCATAGTACCACATCAAATCTTTAATTCCGTACCAGATTGACATCGCTCCCTCCGGAGAATAAAGCCAATTCAGAATCTCCATACAGAGTTCGGGATGCTCGGTATCCGCTCCGATTGACCATATCCGATTTCCTCCGAGCACGTTCATTCCATATACGGTGCAGACCGCCTCGGACGGAACGAGCGAGCACATCATCTTGTTTTCGGCTTGATGCTCGGTCGTATTGTAGGAAATGGATCCGGAATAATTGAAAATAGAGAAAAAGGTTCCGCCGTTCTTGACCTTCTCGGCCATTTTGTCATAAGTCTGGGTCATCGAATCGGGATCCAAAAGATTGTTCTGATAAAGATTATTGAAAAACTTCAGGCAGGTCAGATACGGTCCGCCTTCTTCAAGAGTATCATGCAATTCGCCGGTGTTCGGATCATATAGCCCTGCGACCATCTCATCATAACCGTAATAAGCTGTCGCCATCGCCTTCACATACATAACCATTGTTCCGTCCCAATCCGGCCACAGGGAAACCGCATAGGTCTCGTTTCCGTTATCGTCCGTCGGGCAGATGTCCTTCATCTTTTTCATCAACTCGACATAACTATCCAGGTCGGTTACTTCGGGGTGTCCCAGCTCTTTATAAAGATCCCATCGAATGTCCCAGGTATAGAAAAAACTTTCGTGATCCTCAACGCTCGGGGCAAGATTATGACCGATCCCGTGTATCTTTCCGTCGCCGGAAATCTCTCGATTGCTTTCGAGAGCCATTTGTGCGTTATTCCAAATATTCGGAGCAAATTCCTTACAAAGATCATCCTCTTCCCAATCGAAAAGCATCCCGCGCTCCACAGCCGTTTTATACTCAGATCCGTTCGAGCCCCAGACGACGATGTCTCCGAGATTTCTGGATTCCATTCGGGTTTCATAGGCACCCTCTTCATCGGGAATGATATTGAGTTGAACATTAAATTTATCCTTGAGAAGCGCGGCGTACCATCCGGTCTGAAGCCCGCTCCAGTTTGCCAGCTGTGTGTATACATTCAGGGTAATCAGCTTTTCCTCCCTGGGTTTTTGTTCACACCCGGTCAAGGCGAGCAACATGACAAAGAGCATGGAAAAAACAAGTAGAAGGCTCAGCAAGCGTTTTTGTATGATCATTTTCTCTCCTCCGTTCATTGCTATTCGTGACAGACGTTCGTTTTACCCCTTGACCGCTCCGAGCATAATGCCCTTTACAAAGAAACGCTGCATAAAGGGATATACCAACAGAATCGGTAATATGGTCGCCATGGAGATGGTATACTTCACCACCTTTGAGTTCAATGAGTTGGTCAGCACCTGGCTCGCTCCGCTTCCTCCCTGCATGATCGCCTCGAGATTGGACGCGCTCTGAAGATACACATACAACCGGTGTTGCAATGTGTACAACTCCGGAGAGCTTTGCATCAGGATCAGCGAATCCTGGAAAGAATTCCAGTTGCCCACGGCGCCGAAAATTGCGATGGTCGCGAGAATCGGCTTGGCCAGAGGCCAGATAATTTTCCGAAAAATCGTAATCGTTCCCGCTCCGTCCATGATTGCACTTTCCTCAAGCTCCTTGGGGATGGACTCGATATATGTCTTAACAAGAATGATGTTGTACGGCGCGATGATTCCGGGGATGATATAGGCCCAGAAATTATTCGTCAGTCCGAGCATCAGCATGTTCAGATACCAGGGAATCAGACCTGCGTTAAAATACATCGTAATCACTAAGAATCGATACCACAGGCTTCGGTGCCAGAGCTTATGCTTTGTGACCAAGTACCCCGCAAATCCGCTGGCGGCCACCATCAGAGCGGTGCCGAGGACGGTTCGGGCTATCGTGACTAGAAATGAATTGCCGAGATCGCTGACATCCCGAAGCGCCAGGTAATTGGACAGGTTGATCCCGACCGGGTAAAAATTAATCAACCCCTTGCCCACCAAATCGTTATCCGAGATCGTGTTGATAAACAAATAGTAAAACGGAAAGATACAAATCAGCGAAAAGATCGAAAAAACAGCGATGTTAAAAACATCGAACACGATGTCCGTCGTGCCGCGTCGAAACCTCGGCGGACCGGATTCTTTAATATTGATTGTCACTTCGTTATCCATTCGCCACTCCTAGATAATATTTTCGCCCCGAAGCGCTTTGGAAGCGCGGTTTGCAAAAAACAACAGGGCGACGCTGACCAGGGATTTCGCCATGCCGACCACCGTTGACAACGGAATTCTACCGTCCGTGATTCCGATGTTGTACACATATAAGTCAAGGACTTCGATTTTATCTCGGTTCAGTGCATTGGAAAATACCAGATACTGCTCCATTCCGTTGGACAGGATCCCCGCGATTGCCATCAGCAGAAGAACGAAATAGGTCGGAAGAAGACTTGGAATCACGATGTGCCGAATTCTGCCGAACCGCCCGGCTCCGTCGATGGTGGCTGCCTCATAAAGCTGAGGATCGATTCCGGCGATTGCCGCGATATAGATAATCGCACTCCAGCCGATCCCTTTCCAGATCCCCCAAAGAAGCATTTTTATCCATGTATTATCCGCGCTCATCAACCAATTGATCTGCGAGTCCGGGCCGAACGGAAGCATGCTCAATAGCCCGTTCAGGAACCCGTCCGTCGAAAAGATCGCTAATGCAATCGCATAAATCAAAACCCAACTGATAAAGTTTGGAATCGTCGTAAGCGTCTGAACCAATCGCTTAAACCGATTGCTTCGGATTTCGGTCAAAAATATCGCAAACGCCATCGGCAACCAACTGGTAATCAGTCCGAGACCGCTCATAATCAATGTGTTTCGCATAACCCGAGCGATATCCTTGACGGTCGCGGAATTTTGAAATAAAAACCGAAACCACTTCAATCCGACAAAGGACTCCCGGCCGAGCGTCCCGCCGGCCGTGTAGTCAAAAAAAGCATAGCGCCATCCCCACAGAGGAAGATAAGCAAACACGAATGCCAACGCAATCATCGGAAGAAACATCAAAAACAGAGCATACTTTTCCTCCATCCGCATCTTTTCTTCAAGCACCTTCGTACGGAGCCACAGAAGCAAAGAAAGAGAGAGGATGAGAATCAGAATGGCCACCGCGGAATATATGTAAAAACCGGAAGAAAAATTCGGTTCGATCCGACTCGGGTGTTCGGTCGTCGCAACCTGAGAGTAAGCGAGAAAAATCCCGACAAGACCGGGAAGCATCAGTGCGGATCCTGCTGCGGAAAATTGAAGTCCGCGCTTTCTCATCCGGTTGTTTCCAAGCGACATGCATCCGCCGATTCCGCAAAAAACCGAACCCGAAATAATCACGATCGCTGAAATCATCAGCAGAATAAAACTGCCCTTTTGAACCCATCCCTGTGTAAATGCGCGCCCCAGATTTTGCGTGATTCCCGAAAAGGAAACGCCGGTGGTCAGAAGCGAAGCATACGGGCTGATTTTAAGGGAAATCCGTCCGGGATTAAACGCCGGAAAAAACATCATAATGAAGGCAAACACAATCAGAATCCGATAGAACCAATACACCGTCATGACCGGTGTAATCGGAGCCCTCAATCGTATTTCGGTTTCTTCTTTTTTCATGACGATTATGTCCTTTTTCATACTGAGTATATATCAGTCGACCGATCTGTGTCTCGATTATCGGTCGGCTAAAACCTGAGGAGGATTCTCCCCGGTCCGCCCGTTTGAGGGGCGGACCGGGAAGACAAGAGCTTTATTTAGGGGATTTCTTGCTCTTCTTCTTCAAAACCATCGCACCGGCGCTCCCGCCGCCTATTGCGACCACACCGCCAACGACAATCGCGACGATCGCTCCGGTCGACAGACCGTCTTTTTCCGAATCAGGCTCCTCGACTGCGGGCGCCTGCGTGGGCGCCGGAGTCGCAGTCGCTTCGGGCGCATCCGCATCCTTCGTAAGACCGCTGATCGTGAACGTGATCTCGATTCCGGTTTTGGGCATCGCAGAATACGCGACCGTTTCAACGCCGACCTCGGCATTGTATTCGTTGATCAGCGCGATTTGAGCGTAGTCGCCCTTGGTGTCGACATAGGTGAATTCCGCCGCCTTTCCTCCGTCGAAGGAAACACTGACGTTTTCGATCTTCACAAGTCCGTCGTCGATCAGTTTCGAGGGGATATTGGTCGAAGCAAACAGCATCCGAAATGCCTCATCCGTTCCGAAGCCCATGTCCCCGAGCGTAACGCTCACGGTATATGTTCCGTTTCCGATAATTTTTGCGTCGGTAAACGATCCGCCGTAGTCGACCTCATTTCCGTCCGCGTCCCAACCGGTCAGATGCGTCCAGTTGGCGGTCTCGATCCCGTAGCTGTCACTCCACGCATTACGGAAAATGTAACTGGTGGTCTGAACACCGAAATAGGCATCGTAATCCGCCGCAAGAGCTGCCTCGATATCGATTTCGACAACCTCCTCAACCTTTTCGGGCGGAGCGTAGATGTAATCGAAATTGATCTCGATGGTTTCTACGTCCGTAAACGCCGTCTTGTCCACGATAATCCAACCGGAATCGTCGACCTTTCCGTCGTAACTTCTCGCATCCTTCGGAAGCTCGGTCACCCACTCGTTAAAGATATTCATCCGTGTGACGACTCCCTCGTCGGTGCTCGTATAGCCCTTGGTGAAGGGAACATCCGCCCCGTTGATTTTGAAAGACTTGATTTTGATCGTGTACCCGGGATGTGTTTGTTCTCCGGTAAGAATTCCGAGCGCGGCAAACGCAACATCCGCCGCCTTCCCGTCTGCCGTTTCCGTGAAATCGAGCGCGACAGTGTAGTTGCCCTCTCCCTCGACTGCGGCATCCGTTGTGATAATGCCGGTGTCTACCGGTTCGCCCCAATACTGAAGTCCCCAAGCGGAATCGGCGTACATGATGAACGCCGTATCCGGCCCGAAGTAAGGCGGCGCGTAGCGGAAAGTCACTTCGATTGTTTTGACCGAATCGAAAAGTTCTTTATCGACAATAATCCATGAGGCATCCGTCGTGTCTCCGTCGGAGCTTCTCGCGTCCTCCGGAAGCTCGGCCACCCACTCATTGTAGATATTCATCCGCGTGACGATTCCATCGTCGGAGCTGGTGTAACCTTTTGTAAATTCGATGTCCTTGCCGTTGATTTTGATGGAAGAGATGGTGATGCAGTAACCCGAACGTGCCGTTTCTCCGTTATTGATCCCGACTGCCGCAAAAGCAAGTCCCGAGGCGGCCTTGTCCGCAGTATTCGAGAAATCCAATCCGACGGTATACTCACCGGCTCCTTTTATCGTCGCTTTGGTCGCGACGATGTCGGATTCGGCGCCGTCGTTCCAGTACTGATAGGTCCAGTTCGCATCCGCATACATCAGGAAAGCCTCAACCGGCATCCCCTCGCTTAACTCGAACATGATCTCAACAGTAGTCACCTCGGCAAAATCCTCCTTGTCAACGATAACCGGAGAAGTATCCGAGATTTTTCCGTCATAGCTTCTCGCGTCTTCGGGAAGTTCGGTCACCCATTCGTTATAGACGTTCATACGGGTGACGACTCCGTCGTCCGAGCTGGTGTAGCCTTTCGAAAACTCGATCTCTTCGCCGTTGATTCGAATCGACTTGATTTCGATACACCAACCCGGCATCGTGGTTTCGCCGTTTACGATCCCGATGGCCGTAAAGGCCAGACCGGAAGCGACTTTATCCTCGGTTTTCGAAAAATCGAGACCGACGGTGTACGTACCCGCGCCCGTGATCGTCGCTTTGGTCGCAACAATGTCGGATTCACTACCGTCGTTCCAGTACTGGTATTTCCAACCTGCGTCGGCATACATCAGATATGCTTCGTCCTGCACTTCCTCCGCCGCGAGCACAGTCGGCGCAATGCCGATCAGCAAAACAGCGGCGATCAGCAATGATAACAATTTCCTTTTCATTTTACTCATTCTCCTTTTCTTGGTTTCGTGGTCATTTTTTCACCCTCAAGCCTCATGACATTGCCGCAAGATGTGCTAAAGAAAGATCTGAATCCGGTGCTCCGAACCGTCTTTCGGAGTTCGGATCACGCTCGTACAGGATGTACCGTCCAACACGAATCGCGATTCCTCCCCGACCCGAAATGAGCCCTTTTCACTCTCTATATCCACCGTCAAAGCGGTTCCGTCCTGATCCGGATTGAGCCTGTACGTAAGACTCTTTTGCCCCTCTCGTAAAACCGGCGAAAAAGTGATCGTGTCTTTTTCCTGCCGAATTCCGAACGCTTCAAATACGGCGAGTGTAAGCCACGATGCCGTTCCGGAGAGAATGGGGCCGATGTTTTCTCCGGTCTCACTGTTGTTGTATTGTGTGCAATATCGAGGGTTTCCTTTCGTGATAAAAGGAGTTTCGATCGTCTTATAGGGAAGCGTTTTATCAATCATGAAATATGCAAGCGAAGAGAGCCGTGCGGCCAGCGATTCGTTTTTTACCGCTCGCGCGGCCTTGAGTGCGGCAACGCTTGCCATCATCGCGGCATGCTTAAAAACGCCGCCGTTTTCCCGGTCCCCCGGAAAATAGATGGCCGTTGCGGTGTTTGCTCCGAGAAGATCAAAGTCGATCAGCGTGCAAAGCTTCAGTCCGGCGTCGGTTTTCAGGTGCTTCTCCACCACCTCGAGCATCCGCTCAATCTGTTCTTCATCCGCAATGTCCGCAAGGATCGACCAGCTGAATGAATTGAGAAAGTAACTTCCGTCGATTGCCGGATCCGCGGAAAGCCCGTCGCCTCCGGCCCCGAGATAAGTGTATCCGCCGTCGCGACCGTCATTGATCAGAGCTCGCGCAAAATAATCACCTTTCCATGCGTATTTATACATGGTGTCCCTGATCCTGAGCGAAAGATCGGATGCCGCTTTTCCGTCCGTTTCCCTGGCGATTCTTCCCGATAAGGCAGAAACCTGATCCGCCGCGATTTTAAGAAGACAGGCGTTCATACAGCTTTCGGAAAGCGTATTTTCCCACGGAACACCCCACCTTTCGCCGGTCTCTTCAAGTTGTCGACGGTAGGCGGCTTCCTTGGCGGGACCTTTGAGACAATGATTGTCGAGGCGCAACGTATCGTTCCAGTCTGCCTTGTCCAAAAGCGGCAAACCGTGTGCTCCGACGGAAATGTTTCCGCAAAATACGAGAATCGCATTCAGCGTATCCCAAACGCTTCGATTGCCGTCATTTTCGGCGACCGGATATTCTTCCGAAAGAAAATCGGTGTCGCCGGTCAGTGTTACATAACGATAGACCGCCGGAACCAGCCACAGGGGATCATCCGAGCAATCTCCCGGTTCCTTCCCGACTCTCGTGAAATCATGGTTGGCGTATCCGGCGCGGAAAACGTTTCGGACCCACATGGAAATCAACTCGCGAACCGTCTCGGCCTTTCCGGCGGCAACCATGTAATACATGGATGCGTATATATCCTGAATTTCCCGAAAGCCGGTCTCCCGATAGGCCTTTTGGGTCCATCCGAATGCACGGGAAACATGCGTCTGATAATAGACCTGGAACGGAAGGGTCGATCCGATATACGTGTCAAAAAACGGATCTTCGGTTACCGGACGCAAATACGCGGACAGCACATCCTGCTTTGTACGGAGACGTTTCAACGCATCCGGAACGGCGCCCGGTTCGACGAATTTCCGATAGAGATTCCATAGTTCTTCGTCCAAAGCCGGATCGGGATCATTTTTGTTCGGATCCGTACTCATTCCGATATAACTGTCAAAATCCCGGTGTTGATCCGGATCGATCGAAAATGATTTTCCCATGGAGAAAAACGGCGCGCATTTACGCTCCGGTCGGGACGGGAAACGCGCGATTAACGCGGGGTCCCGAAGACTTCTCCCGCCGAGAAAAGCCGTAAGATTCATGCAATAATCATCCATCGTCTCGCCTTCGGAAAGGATCATGGCGAAGCGTTTCTCGTCCGCAAAATTTTTCGGTTTACTGTGAAGCGAGAGCGCGACCGGATGTCCGTCGAGCATGATCTGTTCGCTCTCATGAACGATATTGGCGAAAATCACGTCATTAACGGTCGTAATCGGTGAACAAAGACTGAACATTCCGGTAAATACAATCCGGAGATTTCTCTTTCGACCGGATCGGTTCTCGACGCGGACACGCTGAACTTCAACGGCCTCGGGCAGTCCGTCTTCCTGCGGAAGGATGAAAATCGTTCTGGAAACCGAAAGCCCACAGTTGGTCCGATAGAATATTTCGCTTATGTTTCGTCCGTGCCTGCAGCAAGCGCTTTCGACATTATTGCTCGCATCCGCCGAATAGAAAATCGGGCGACCGTTTTCGACCAGATAGAACTGACGGTTGACCGGCTCGCCGTTTTCTTCCGGGGATAAGGTATACCGCGTCGCGAGAACCTGCGTCGCTCCCCCCGCGCGAAACGAACCGGCTCCGAAAGCGTCAACGGCACTTTTGGGAGTTGTATACAGCGGCTCCGGATATCCCTCACGGTCTCCGATCAAAAGATTCACCGCATAATGAGAACCGACGGGATATGCCTTCAAATCGATGACATGATCGCCGTTTTCATCAATACGGCCGCGGCTGTTAACGATTCTTGTATAATGATCGACTATGGCGAGCGAAGCGATCTCGTCGATTGATTTTTCACCGTCCGGAGTAATAAGTGAAACAGAACCGTTTAAAAATATAAACAAATAATGCGTATCGTTATCGCTTTCGATGAGGCGAAGAACATCCGGATCCGACATCAGTTTCTCACAGATCGGCGCCGCAAAAGGAAGTCCGGTCGCTCCGACTGCGAAAATCGAGTCCGCGCTCAACCATTCCGCATCCGTAAACCCGCTGAAACGCGCCGAATTAAAATGATTCATAAGAACGTCGAGCGCTGTTATCCTTTTGTCTCGGGCTTTGATTCGTTCAAAACGCATGATGTCTGACCTCTTATTCAAGGATTCGACGAACAGAATCGCCGATCTGAAGCGATCCGCGAACGGTTATCATCGTATGGATTTTTTCGTCGGGTTTTTCGATCTGTTCGATCAACAGATCAATCGCCTTCCGCCCGATCTCTTCAACATTCTGTCGATATGTGGTAAGACGCGGACGCAACATTTCAGCCAGATGGATTCCGTCATAACCCACCGCACTAATATCTCCGGGAACGGACAAACCGTGTTTCTCGATCTCCGACAGGCCGCCCATATAGGAGTAATCGTCCGGGTACAATATGCATGTCGGGGGCTCGCTGAGCGAAAGGAGCGCTCGTGTCGCCAAACCGCTTTCTTTCGGTTTGTGGTATTTGGCTCCCAGAACATATTCCTCCGGGACTTTGATTCCAAGTTCCATACATCCTTTGTAGAAACCGGACAGGCGCTTTTGCGTAACCGCGCTTTGCTCTTCTCCGTGAATAAAGGCAATTCGCCTGTGACCCAACCGATTTACATACTCTAGAATTTCCGTCATGCTCCGGACATTTTCGGACATGATCGACGGACACTCGGAGAATACATGGTCAATCACTACGGTGGGGAGATCGCAGGTCGCCAATTCGACAACCTGCGGATCTTCGAATCGAGCCTGCGCGATCACCACACCGTCACAACTTCGGTAGGAGGCATGCTTCAGAAAACTCATTTCGGAGTTTCCGATTTTATTGCTGATAAAAGTGATGTCGTATCCCAGGGATTGAGCGGCTTCGCGGATACTGTCGAGGACCAGTGAAAAGTATTCGTGCTTTAATTGATCGGCAAACAGCACACCGATGTTATAGGATCGGTTGGTCTTAAGATATCGGGCTGCCGCATTCGGGTGATACCCGATATCGTGCGCGATCCTTCGAATGCTTTCGGCGGTTTCGGGGTTGACGTCGGGCTGTCCGTTTAACGCTTTGGATACCGTCGAAACGGACACTCCGCAGATATCGGAAAGATCTTTGATGGTGACCATCCCTAATTACCCTCCATTTACGAAAACGTTTTCGTACCCTGATAATAGAGTGCAAAAAATGGTTTGTCAACATCCAAATGCTTATTTTTAATGTATTTACTGGATTTTGCATGAAAACAATAACCAATTACTTTTCATTTACGAAAACGATTGCGATAGTTAAACTGCTACCCTCTGCCGCCATGCTTTTGGTCTCTTCACCTGTTTCCGTGAAAAGTGAACAGGAAGTTGGTCAGGGATAACTCAGTTAAAGTTATCCTGCGATTAAGATGATCGCTATTTGTACATATCATCGCTCTCGTTGCAGAAAAGCACTGATTCTATGTTTCACGGAAATAGATGAAGAGCCGTTTTTTGAAAGCGCTTTTCGAAAATCTGCACGGGTGTTACTATAAATTCAATCTGTTTATCGAATCAGCGAGATCCGTTTCACACCCAACAGGTGCGATCGGAGGAATCCGGGAGGTCCCTATGAATCAGAACCCCATCATTGAAAAGCTAGGTCGCCGCTTACGTTTGGCCGTGATCGGCGGAGGATCCGGTTCCTTTATCGGGGCCATGCATCGGCAGGCAGCGGTCCTCGACGGTCGATATGATATTGTGGCGGGCGCACTCTCTTCCCGCCCGGAGAAAGCCCGCTCCGACGGAAGAAGAATCGGCCTTCCGGAGGACCGAATCTACGAAGACGCGATGAAACTGATCCGGTCCGAATCCGAAAGACCGGACGGTGCCGAGGTGATTGCGATCATGACCCCGAACGACAGCCATTTTCAATATGCGGCGGCGGCGCTCGATTCCGGACGTGACGTCATTTGTGATAAGCCGATGACCAATACGATGGAAGACGCCGAAGCCCTGTACAAAAAAGTCCGGGAAACCGGCCTTGTGTTCTGTCTGACGCACAATTATTCCGGTTACCCGATGGTCCGACAGGCGCGCGCTATGGTAAGGGACGGATTTCTCGGATCGGTTCGACTGATTCAGGTTGAATACGTTCAGGGCGGGAAAGCAGACGAGAACGACCCCGACCCGACCGGACATGACATCCCTTGGAGGTATGATCCGGTACGAGGCGGACCGTCTCTGGTCATGGGTGATATCGGCACACACGCCCATCATCTGATCCGATATATTACCGGATTGGAGGTTACGGAACTGAGCGCGGAGATCGGTGCGATCGTTCCGGGTCGAAAAACTCATGACTTTGCCGGCGCGCTTCTTCGTTTCGATAACGGAGCACGCGGCTGTTTCTGGGTAACGCAGGCAGCGGCCGGAGTCGAGAACAGTTTACGGATCCGAATCAGCGGAACTGCGGGGACCGTCGAATGGGATCAGGAGATACCCCAGCGGTTGGAGTATAAGCCGCTCGCCGGCCCCTCCGAGTTACGCACACCGAACGGGCCGGGGATCCTTCCTCTCGCCAAGCGCGCTTCACGGATCGTCGCCGGTCATCCCGAGGGATTCCACGAAGCATTCGCCAACATCTATTCCGACGCCGCGGAAGCAATCGTCGCCCGCCGAACAGGAACCGAAGCCGACGTGCTTTCGACCACATTCCCGACGGTATTCGACGGACTGATGGGCGTTCGATTCGTGCACGACGTCATCCGTTCCTCCGAAGAGGCCGGTCGTTGGGTCTCTTGTGTAACCGGAACAGCAAAAGACTGACGGTCAATCGCCTTTCATGTAATAGAAAACGGCCGTGCGACCGTCTTCCAGTCGGACGTAGTACCAGTTCGGCGAATTTCCCTCGGTGCAATCAGACAAATCCAGAATGGTAAATCTCGTGCCGCCCCGCACGTAGATGTCCGTCGGTGTCGGCCCGTAAAGAAAAGCATCGTATGCGGGTATCGTCGTCGTTTCCGAAAGCCACACAGATCCGTATTCAACGATATCGGACCGAAAACGGAACGTCTGTCCGATGTAACGTGTACGATCCACCGGATGTACCACGATCGTACCGTTGACGATTTCCGTCCAGGAGAAAACCATGTACGGGGAAACGTGCCAACTCGTTCCGACGGAGGAAATGATCCGGCCCTCCCGATCGGCGGAAAGCGTTCCGTACAGGTCACCCAGGAATCGAATCGAAGTGCCGTCATAGCGATAAACATGAAAAACAGGATCCTCACTCGGGCCGCGATCATAAATAAACAAGTCATAGTGACTCTCTGCGCGGTCAATATCCATAAGAAAAGCAAATGCAAAATAGTCGATGTACATAGTGAGCGAAACTCCGTTGACGGACAGGTTTCCCTGACAGGTAGTCTCGTTCACATCCAATTGGATCTGATCCGCCACTCCGTCTCCGCTGATGTCAAACAATGCGGTCGAACGAATCATTCCCGGAGTTTCATAGTTTGAATCCAGCATGACGGTCGCATGCCTGAGGAGATCCGAGAAATCAAGGTAATTCGGAAAATCATCGACCGGTTCGGATTCCGTTTCGGAAGGAACGGTTTCCGTCGCTTCCGATTCCGTCACTTCCGTTTCCGTCGCTTCCGTCGACGCCGTTGACGTTGAAGTCACTTCCGAAGTCTTATTGGTCTTTTCGGTCGACGCCGGTCTTTTCAGTTCGATCGTGCAGGAAGGCAGTAAAACAAGGGAAATAACCAAAAAATAAACGAGGAAACGATACGATTTCATGTTGGCCTCCATTCGCGCTGATCCTTTGAAGAAAAGCCACTTACAGGAACACACCGCATTCCCGCACAGGCGGGCACCGGACACAAACGGCGCCTGTCCATATTATAGGACGGCGCCGCTTGTGTGTCCATGCCGCGGGCGAAGTCATACCGCCCTCTTGAATATAAAAATCATATTAATCGTTACTCGCCCGGTATATAGTCGAAAGTGATCTCGATCGTTTGGATCCGTCTGAGGCGTTCGGTCCGATTGTCGATGATCACCGCGGAGACTTCGGAAAGATCTCCAGACTTATTTCTTGCTTCTTCCGGGATGATTTCCACCCATCCGTTATACAGATTGACCCGGGTACAGATTCCGTCGTCGCTGGTTGTAAAAGGCTCGGCAATCGGTTGATAGATTCCACCGTTTATCTTGATTTCCCTGATTTCGATGAGATATCCCGGGAAAAGCAATTCTCCGTTTGCGATCGCCAGCGCGGAGAAGGCTGTGCTGTTGGCATATCCGAGTTCCGTTCCGGTAAAATCCAACCCCACGGTATAGGTGCCGGCTCCCTTGATTTCAACGTCGGTCGCAACCAAACCGTCGCTTTTGGATGTCGGATCATAAAGATCACCGACACTGTAGCTGAGCGTCCAATCATTACTGTTGAACATGATCCATGCAACCGCAATTTCGTCGCCGATGGTAATCGTTACTCCGGCTTCCGCGGCCGCGGCATCGGCAAGAACAGCGGCGGCCAGCGCTGCTTCCATCCGGCTCGTCGCGGCGTTTCGGATATCCTCCCTCTTCATTTTCGATTGAGTCGAAAGGCTCCTTTGAGAAAAGAAATCCGCGACGCCCGGATCAAAGAATCCGGGGTCTTTTCGGATAAAAAGACTGCTGCAATCCCAAAGAACCGGACAAAACCCGTAAAGATCACAATTATCGAGTAAATTCTCGAAAAACATGACCGTGTTTTCTTTGACTGATCCGTCGGACATCAATGCAACCATATACTCGCCGATAACGATTCCGATTCCTTGGTCGGAAAATTTGCGCATCATTGCGAGAAGCTCGTTTTGCTCCTTATATTCCCTCTCCTTGCCCCAACGTGAAACGCTCGGACCACCGCAGAAGCCCCACGGTGTATAGTAGTGTACGGAAAGGAGCAATCGATCTTCAGCTGTATCGTTCGGCATCGAAAAACGATCGTCACAGGTCGCTTTGATGTCGGTATTATACCCGGCAATAAGCAAAAACCGTTTCGCATTGTTTCCGCCCGTGCCGCGTACCGTATCGACGAAGGCCTGATTGATCCGGTTCGCCGTTTCATAACACTGATCTTTGGAAAGTGTACCGGAGTCCGGGCTGAGGTCGACATCGTTCAATCGGTCGCCCAACTCTTCGTTGGCCGATTCGAAGATTAAATAATCCGAGTATTCCTTGTAACGCCCGGCGATCTGCGTCCACATCGACACATAAAGATCCATGGCCGCCTCGCGGGTTTCTTTTTTCGCCGATCCGAACATACCCCACCAGCCGCCGTCCCAGTGATCGTTAACGATCACGTACATGTCTTCGTTCAGGGCGTAGTTGATAATCTCTTCAACCCGATTCAGATAGTCTTCGCGGATCGTGTAATCACCGGACTCGAAATTCATCGCGTTCGTCCATGCGACCGGAATTCGAAGCGTATCGAATCCCGCCGTCTTCATCGCAGTAACCATCTCCTGCGTCGTCTCCGGTTGACCCCAGTAGGTTTCATAACGGACGACGGAAGCCGCAGTCCCGAGTTCTTTTCTTCCGTACGCCTCCATGGTATTCCCGAGATTAATCCCGTTTCCCATGAGAACAACGACTTCCGAAGAAGTCAATTCCTCGCGGATTCGGCCGTCGTCCATGGTATCGATTCCGTTTTGTGATTCATGAAGAACCTTTTTTGCGGACTTGTCGGCGCATCCCGCCATCGGGAAAATTCCAAACAAGAACAAAGCCGCGCAAAAAAGCACAAGCATTTTGCGTAGTAACATAAACATTCTCCTCAATATGAAATAATCGGTTCGCTGTTCTCCTTTTATGTGTATGGGCCGATCGATATTGAGGCTTTGGGTGCCCTCAGTATATCACCGAAAAAAGAAAAAGACAGACCCGCCGCCGAAAAAAAACGAAATCTGTCTTTCCCTGATCCCCCAAACCAAAAGGGGCTGTCTCTCCTGTTTGGTTGTGAGACAGCCCCTTCCTAACTCTTCGGATTAATCTTGCTTTTATGCGCTATTTTGAGGATTTTCCGCCTTCCGCGACGGTCAATTGAGCCAAAAGATCCGCATTTTCGGGAATCCACTCGATCGGGACCTTGTTTTCAAGGATTCGGTCGGTCTCCATCACCTCGAACATCGCCGAGGCGATTTCGGGATCCGCGGCAATCCTTCGAAGCGCATCGCCGACAATCCTGGGGCGAATCGCCGCCGCTTTACCGAAATCAATCGCGGCCTTTTTCTCGGCGGCGTTCCGGATGACATTGACCTGGTTGGCACCGTCCTGCTTAATTGCGGACGTGACCTGACGCAAACGGTTAACCACCTTACTTTCTATCTGACGGATCATCTCCGCATCGCGGAAATGTACCTTCCGAATATAGCAGGAGCCCAAAAGGTATCCCCAATCCGTCGATTTTTCGGAAACCTCGTCCCGCACCATCCGGCTCATCGCGTGTCGGTCCGCCATCATCTTTTCAAGCGGCAGATTCGAAAGACTCCGAACGGTTGCGCTTCCGACATTGGCGGAAAGAGAACCGCGCGGATCGGCATTCCGGAACAGGTATTGCACCGGGTCGTTGATGTACATCTCATACCAGATGCCGACACCCATCGGAGCGCCTTCCTCGGAGTTGACCGGTTGGCTTCTTAAGTATTCCTGGTCGAGACGCAGGTCAACCACATAGCGTCGTCCGATCGTGTTGATAATCAGTGCGCGGGCTCCGAACTCTTTCCAGAGAAACTTCAGTCCCGGCTCGGACAGAACGCCGACGACATTGCCGAAAAGCGTGTACACCAACGCCTGTTTCTCCTTAACAACAACATACACGCCGAATAAACGCATCAGGATAAAGAAAGCCGGAATGGCGAAAAACGCCCCGAAGAATCCAATCAGGAAATAAATGCCGTAATCGGGAAGCAGATCGGAATCAAATTCAAGCATCAAGCGAGCGATTTCGTAATTCATTGTTTCTGCCTCCTTACGATCCGGGTGGTCTGATTAAGAAGCGCCAGTTTAACGTTTCGGACATACACCTCGAGCGCCTCTTTACCGCCCTGTTTCTTCAGTTCGAAAAGTTGGGTCGAGAGTTTATCGAGCGTCTCAATCTCTCCCTGCGCCTTAAGCGTTTCAATCTCAACCGCGCGCTTGGATTCAACGATGCGCTGGTCGGCCGACGCCTGTGCAAGACTGATGTCCGAGGACACCTGATTATGTGCGGTATTGATGGCCGCCAGCGCGGATTCGACCTCCTCGGGGGGATCGATTCCCGTGATCAGAGACGCCTCCAACACCGTTCCGTAACGAGCGGCCGAGACGCTGCATTCCTGATCCATATGATCGTTTAAGTCGCGAAGATTCTTACGCAAATCATTAATGGAGATTCCATGCACCGTCAGCGCTATGTCGCTCTCGACAGCTTCTCCTCCGGTCTCCGAAACCTTTCCTTCAAAATTCGCGATCCGCTCGCGCAAAACCGATACAAAGTAACCCATCACATACGCAATCGGATTCTTCACGCCGAACAGGTATGCGTACAGATTATTTTCCGCAACACGATACCGGATTTGCCCGGAAAGGCCGATATTGAGTTGGTCCTTGGTCACCGCATCCAGAATCGTGTTGTTGTGGTTCGCTCTCGGATTCTCCGGATCATAGGCCATGTTCACGGTTTCGGTCGCGACGGACACCTTGTAGACCTTTTCCCACGGCAACTTAAAATACGGTCCGCCCGGCCGTATGACCCGAACAAGCGGGTACGTATACCGTTTCTTCTCGGTCTCGTTCAGCCCTTCGGAAACCGGGTCATCCAGTGTCGTCTTCCCTTCGATTCTCTGCGCTTTCCCGAAAACGGTCTTGACCGCCCGTTCGTTCTGATTAACGATGTAGGGTCGTCAACCATTTTGTAGACAATTTACTAAGCTACCTGTACTAAACCCTCTATTTGCAATGATCTGAGAAATTCGATCGGAGACATGTAGCCCAGTCTCTTTTGAATTCTCTTCACATTATAGA
>JAAYCT010000042.1 GCA_012729635.1 Clostridiaceae bacterium
ACTAAACGAAGCACATCGGCGATTTAGTAGGTATCCGGACGGCGCGCGGTCTCGTATTTGATTAATGATTACCGACTAAACGCTTCTCCCCTCGGAATATTGTTTTCGTACATATCATCTTCACGGGGCCCCCTACTTATATCGAAAAATCGCGGCAACGCCGGTGTCTGCGGGCATCGCTTCTTTTTCGAGAACCAGCACGGTACCCTTCTGAGAAAGCACCATTTCCGCCAGATCGTCCAGGATGTCGTCGTTATCCGGGTGGTCGATGTCGCCCGACTCGACTTTTCCCGTCTCAAAATCGATTTTCCCCGGCACGTTCCGGTCCGCTTCGATCAGCAATGTCTCGATCCGACCCTCAAACGCGGCCCGGACGACCCGGGTCCGATCCGACGACCCCATCGATCCCGACTCCGCCTTCGCGTAGGACTCTGCGGTCTTGCGAACGTGTTCCGAATCGATCTCGTCGATGATCGCCCGCGTCCGCTCCAGGAGCTCGTCCGGATCCATGGCGTCGACGGATTTATAGATGCCTTTTTCGTTAAGATACGGATTGTTGCTGATTTTTCGAAAATCCGAATGGTACTCCTTGAGCGCGACCGGGATCAACGGCAGTTTCGACTTTATTGAGTAATTCTCGAAAACGAATGAGTCGACGTACCGGAAATATTTCTCGGTGTCTTTGTCGATTTCCTGCTTGACGTCTCCGTGACCGTGATACATCGTCGGTCCGCCGGAACCGGCGTACGACCCGTGGGTCAGATACGCCTCGGTCCGCTCACTGCCCAGTACTTCCTTCATCGTCCGGGGCACGCCCGGGGGGATGACAAGCTCTTTAAACCCGTATCGATTGCCCTGATATACGATGAAATTATCGCGATGAAGACCCAGTAACTGATAGTTCTCGGTGAACTGAAACGCACGGATCAGCGGCTTGATGTGAAAACGCCCGGCGACGACCGCGTATTCCTTTACCGGCGTCTGAAGAAGGTAGACGACACAGCGGTTTTGCGATGCGAAAACCGCGATCCCATCGAGCGTATGCATCCAGAAGTCCGGGTCGTCCCGAATCTCATAGAGAGGTTTCATGATCAACCCGGATCCGTCGCCGGCCGGCAGTTGTGCGAGTGAGCCTTCGATCTTCCGAAGAAGATTCTTGAAAACGATCGGGTCTTGTTTGTTCTCCGGAGACGACCGGTGCGTCGGCTGATAAAGCGATATCAGCGGTGCGGACTCCCTGAAAATCATGTCTTGGGGGAAATGTCGTGCAATCTCATATCGCATATGAATCTCTACTCCCTTCGATTGCTGATTCGAGTACGAGTATCACTTTCAGTATACGGGTCTTTCACGGACAATAACAGGGGCCGTCCGCCCATGAACACTCCGACGATTACTTCCCGGGTGCCGTCAGCCCATAAACACTCCGACGATCACTTCGACGATTTCATTGTCTTCGACAATGATTCTTGAATAGTTATGTAATTGTAAATATTCATCGCTCCGCGCAGAAAACTCGCTGTAGGTCATCGGCTCTTGCGGCAGTGCAAGATATCCGTTCACATCGATATTCGTTGTGATGAAGACGGTTCGCATATCAATCATACGCAGTCGCGGATTGATATTTTTTTCCACATACTCGGTGTCGGCAAAATTGTTGACCAGATCTTCCGCATCCGCCTGCGTGTATCCCTCGTGTTCGACCAGCCAGTCGATGGCTTCCTGTCCCGTCAACATATCAAAGTAATCAAATCCGGCAAGTCCGGTGATCGGATCGAACGTTTCCAGGTGCGCGTAACTGGAATAGATTTCGACGGAGTTGATATCGGTCAGTAATGTCGATTGAGTCTCCGTGACCGTTTCCGTTGTTTCCGACGTCGTCATGTCCGTTCCGCTTGTTTCCGTTTCGGACAATGCCTCGGTTTCCGATTCTGTAGGGCTCGTCGCGACGGTACTTTTTTCGGACGAGGCCGGAGAGGTCTCCGTTTCTTCGTTTCTCTGAATTTTGAAACACCCTGTGACCATCATAAGGACAGAAACACAAAGGATGGACGCCGTGAGAATGCGAAAGCGTTTGATTTTGGGGTTGATTAGATTTTTCATCGTTTTTACCTCGTAAAATAGGAACGTGATGTAATGCGGCAGGCCGATAAACCGTCCGTTCAGCCGCCGACCGATCCGTATATGAGCAAGACGATCAGCACCACTTCGGCCAATTTACCGATAATCTCTCCGATGATCATGACGGTACCCTCCTTGATCGGGCGGCGTTTGCACGTATGCAAACAACAAGGTTTGGGTCGCACATTTTATTCGGTATGCCGGTGTGCCGTTTTTGTCCGTGAATACAATATGATTCGAATCCTTATGTACGGAGGGCTCCGATGCTCGGGGTCCTCTTTCTGCTTCGTGTACGGCTTCATTGTATTTCGCATACGCGATATATTCAAGTCTTCGTTTTATTTGACTCTTCCCCTGGTTCCGGGAAAAGAAAAAAGGAGACGGTCCGGTGTAGCCCGTTTTGGTTTTTCCGGCATCCGTTTCGAACCGTCCCCCGCACCCTTACGCTTATGGATTACGCCGTGATATATTTGAGCACATCCAGCATCGGAATCAGGACACAGGCCGCCGCCAGGGGGCAGGTGATCGTGTCCATTCCGTTTTTGGTGAAAAGCTCCACCAGCGTGCAGACGATCGCCGTGTTGAGCGCGACCGGGATGTATTCATACCACTGCTCGGGGCCCATAACCGCCAGGATGACGAGGACCGAGACAAAGGACACTGCGAGCATCGCGATCGATCCTTCCAGGCTCTTTTTTCCTTCGACGTACTCGCCCGACAAATAGCTTCGACCGAAGCGCTTGCCGATCAGCGCAGCGGCCGCGTCGCCCAGACCCCATGCCATGACGGATGCGATGACCAGAAGCTTTTCGCCCAGAAGACCCCAACAGATCGTGATCAGGATCGCAAAAACAAAGAAGATCGCAACTGCGCTCCGCTTGAGCTCGCCCGCTTTTCGCTCGGTCAGAAGACTTGAATAACCGGGAAGAAATCGCTCGGCGACGGCAAGCGCGATCAGAACGACCACAAGAAACATCACGGATGCGACGGCCGCGAGCCACCACGTTTCAAAGCCCAGCGTAAAAATAAAGACGGAGCCCAAAAGCATGAAGTGCAGAGCTTTTCGGGAGATCTCCTTCGGCACGCGCGCAAATCGCCGCACCGGAAGAGCGACGGCTAAAAAAGCGATGTAATAAACGACGGCGATCCCGAGACCTCTAAGTAATTCAACCGCCATGACACACCTCCGAAAACATGAGGCAAGCGCGGCGCACGATTCTCATTCATCTCCTTTGCGTCGCGAACTTTTCGCGAGCAAAAGTGTTTTATACTATGATGTAATTGTAACAGGTTCGGTTGGGACATTGCAAGCAAAGGCGCTTGAGGTTTTGGGGCGCCACCATGCCTTCTGTCACGCGCTGGTGTTTTCTGCTCGAAAACATCACCCGACGGTGCGGACTGACTGCTTCACTCCGCTTTCCATAAGCACCCGACGGTGCGGACCATCCGCTCTGCGATACTTTGCACATGCACTTCGGCGGTATTAAATCATTCGCGCGACAATACTTTCCACGTGCACCTCTGCCGTGTCGACGGTCGGGACACTCAAGTCGTCCGACCGGATCATCAGCGGGACCTCGGTACAGCCGAGAAGGACCGCGTCGACTTTGTTCGCCGCGATGTGATGCTCGGTCAGATCAATGACCGCGGCCTTATCCTCGGGAATGACGAGGCCGTTTTCGAGATTCGGGAAAAAGAGGCCGAACAGGCGGTCCCGGTCCGCATCGGACAAAGGACATGTGCCGATACCGCGGGCGGCCAGGGCGTTCTCATAGAGCCGGCTCCGAAGCGTAAAGGCGGTCCCGAGTGTCAGAACGTTCCGGTAACCGACCCGTTCGATATGCTCGCAGGTCGCGTCGACGATACTCAGAAGAGGGATCGGTGAACGCTTCTTGTATTCCTCGAAAAAGATATGCGGCGTATTCGAGGCGATCGCCGCGCATTCGGCGCCCGCCCGTGCCAGCGCGTCCAGAGCGCCAGAGATCAGTTCGATCACGCCGCCGTCGTCGGAGTGCTCGAAACACGCCATCATCTCGTTCATGTCGATGCTCTCGATGACGAGGCGCGGATATGTCCCGGTCGCTTCCAGGTACCGGCTCACGATGCCCTCATAGTAGGTAACGGTCGAAGCGGGCCCGATGCCCGCGATGATCCCGAATTTCATAGGCTTGCCTTCCTTTTCTCTGCTTATTTTACACTTTGCGGCCAAAAAAGAACTCCCGAAATATCTCAAAGTACCGGTCGTATTCCGTCAGAAGCGCGTAGTGGCTGTGGTCCTCGAACGTGACGACGTTCGCGTTCGGGTGGGCGCGGCGCACACATTCCTTTTCGACGCTCGAAAAAGCACCGTCCGCAGTCGATTCGACGATCATGATCTCGCCTTTATCGTCCGCGAGGTCTTCCGGCCCGAATCGGTAGTTCGCGGCAAAGTCGACCATCGCCATCAAAAGCGAAAGCGATGCCTCCTTGCCCTTTTCTTTCGCCTTGGAGCGCATGAATTCCGCCCAGAACTTTCGTTGCTCCGGATCGCGCATTCCGGAAAGGATCTCCTTGATCCGCCGTTTGTTGATCCATGCGACCGCAAAAGCGGGAACGCTATGAAGCATCCGGAGTCCCTGCTCGAAGCCCGCTTTCTTCTGTCCCACGAGATCCTCCGGCGCCTCCCGATCGACGGAGGCCGTGTGATTCAGGAGCACCTTCGGGAATTTATCCGGGTATTCGCGCACGAGAACCTGCGCGAGGATCCCGCCGAACGAGTAGCCCAACAGATCGGTCTTCCTGACGGAAAGCTGTCTCAAGACTTCCGTGATGCCGCGGACATAGCCCGAAATGCTGCCGATATTCGGATAATCGACCGTCAGAATACGGCCGTAGGATTCAAGGCCGAGCATATAGCGAAAAAATACTCCGCCCCTGCCGGTTCCGCCCGGCAGAAGAAGAAGCGTCCGCTCTCCTTCGCCCGCCGAGTACACCGTGAAGATGCCCTGCGCGGTCTCGACGTTTTTCGGCGGACAACGGCGCTCAAACTCGTCGTAAAGATCCTTGATCTCTTTATAATTCATTCGCCCCTCCCTGCCTTGCTCGAAAAGCCCCGGCACCCGAAGTTTCTTTTTCGGGAAAGCGGCGGATCCCCGCCGGGACAGTTGATCGTCCCCGCCGGGACATCCGATCATCCCGCGCTTCCTTCAGAACAATTCTACCGCAAAATGGTCTTTCGGGTCGAGGGTGCGACTCCCGCGCGGATCGGTGACTGATACGTTCGATTCGCCGGAGCGGCAATACTCGGCGACCGCCTCCGGGGTCGACGAAGCGTCCGATCCGGCCTGCGCTTGCGGATCACGCGCCGGATACTCCCAGATCAGACGCGACGCGTCCCGGATCCGAAAAACCGTATCGCTCGACTCCACGCCATGCGGCGCGTATACGGTCAACACTTCGCCCGTCTCAAATTCCAGAAGGAGCGCATCGTCGCCCGCGAAATACCGCGTCCGGACCACCCGCTTATAATCATCGAGCGGCTTTCCGTAAAACTCCCCGAAAAGACGCGGCGTCCCGCCGTGGGTGATTTGTAGTTTGGATAGAATTTCCATGTCGTGCTCCTTTCCGGAGACGTTACGAAGAACAGGGGGTAATCATATGTACGATACCCCTTATTTTACATCTTTGCGAGGAGCAAACCAATCGGGAAGGCGGATCATCAAGTTCGATGGAATTGCTTGTTTATTATGATATATGCATATATGTACGTCATTATGAGGAATTTTCTCATGAGCCTGTTGATTTTTGGAGTTTCCGGAGTAAATAGACATTAAGACATCTCATGAGGAGCTGATGATATGCTGTTACAATTCAACTTTCAAAACTTTAAGTCTTTTCGAGACGACACCACGTTGGACATGAGCGCCGCCCCGGTTACCGAGTTCGATCATCATATCGTAAAGATCGGCAACGAGAAAGTTCTGCCGATCGCCGCCATTTGGAGCTGGGGCACTACATTATCGTGACGGATACCGCGGAGACAGAGTATAACTACCTGACCGGGCTGAGACGCGCTCTTCCTTCTGATTTGCAACGTAACCTAACGATCAAAGTGATTCGAAAGATTCAGACAAAGCACCTTCCGGAAAAAGCGCTACGTGTCAAATCCGACAGTGCTCAATATGCAGAGCTCTGGATCGTTTTCGATAAGGATGAAGTAACTGATTATGATCGGATCATCGAAGAGGCTCATCGAGTGGGAATCGGAAAAATTCCGTCTTGCCGGAATTTTCTCAGCAGGAACTTTCGGTTCAGATAAATAGGAAAAAACTCTTCGCGGGAAGCGAAGGAATTTTCTCAGCAGGAAATTACGGAGCGAGAACTCGCAACACTGGAACGATTCAATCATTTAACTTATTGCCAATGTTCAGTTGAATTTAACAGGCAGTTTTTCACTGCCGCATTGGGAGAGGAAGTACAAGTTGACTTATTACAATCAATAATCTGCGGAGCAAAATCCTGTAAGATTAAATAACGATGAATCGGGCTTAATATGGCATACGAGAGATTTCCGGATGAAAAATCATCCGCCAAGTGTGAGTGATATTTCAACTGCATCGGGATCATCCAAGTACTTCTGGCTTGGTATTCGCAATCATAATAAGTATGCGAAGAAAGCAATATTGCAAAATAGTCAAACAAAATAATCCAAATGTGTCAAGTAATATATTGCAAATCTGTCAACCGCACGCTATAATAGCAGAAACAGATAATTGCAGGGGAATACGATATGGACTATTTGAAAAGAATCGCTGATGAACAATTACGCCTGAAAATGGAAGCGTTTGGCGCTGCTTTGATTATTGGTCCTAAAGGTTGCGGTAAGACAACGACGGCGAAGCAGCAAGCAAAAAGCTATATCGAGTTTCAAGATGAAGACGAACGGGAAAACTATCTGCTTATCGCAAACACACATCCATCCGATTTGTTGAAAGGTGTGAAGCCGCGCCTGCTTGACGAATGGCAGGATGCTCCTAAAATATGGGGAGCAATCCGAAAGGATGTGGATGATTCCGGCGAATTGGGTCAGTACATACTAACCGGCTCCAGTTCTGTGGCAGTGGATACTCCTCATACCGGGACACTCAGAATATCCCGAATGAAAATGTATCCGATGAGTCTGTATGAGAGCAATGAGTCTAACGGGGAAGTATCACTTCTGGAATTGTTCGAACACCCGGATTCTTTTGAAACATGTAAATCGAATATGTCGATTGATGATATTAAGTTTGCAATATGTCGGGGTGGCTGGCCGGCCGGTCTCAGAGGAAAAACGGATAAAGCCCAATTAGCGATCGCAAAAGATTTGTTTAGTCAGACGTGTGCGGTGGATATATCAAAAATTGATCATGTGAAAAGAAATGCAACTTGGGCCAAAACGATTTTGAAGTCCTATGCCAGAAACTTGTGCACACTTGCAGACGCGAAAACAATCCTGGAAGATGTTACGGCAACGTGTGATATGTCAAAACAAACATATTATGACTATATCAATGGATTTGAAAAGCTGCTGATTATTGATGACATTGAGGCATGGTGTCCGGCGATTCGATCCAAGACATCCATC
>JAAYCT010000004.1 GCA_012729635.1 Clostridiaceae bacterium
CGATCTGATCCGGATCCTTCATATTGAACCGCTCCCACAGCGCCTCGCCCAACGCCCGAAAATCCCGGTGAATCGACCGGATATTGGAAAGCTTATCCGCCAGCACCAGAATCTTCACATCTCGCCGATCCTCCTCAAGAAGCGCGTCCAGTGTCTCCTGCTTCCTAATCCTCCACGTATCGCCCGCCGGCAGATCCGCCCGCTTATTCTCGCTCTCCGCACAGACCAGCTCCGCGACCCGGCTCCCGAAAACCTCCCGCAGTTCTGCCTCCGTGACCGCCGCATCCTCAATCACATCATGCAAAACCGCCGCCGCCAGCACTTCATAATCAACCGTAATGGTCGCCGCAATTGCCGCCGCCTCGAGCGGATGAAGGATGTACGGAATCTGCGTTCCTTTTCGAAAAGCGCCGCGATGCGCCTCCGTCGCGAAAAGGATCGCGCGGTCGAGGGGGGAGGGGGAATTTGTGTTTGAAGGAATATCGATGCCTGTACTCATAGATTGCTCCTTATTCTGAGGAGATTCGACGGAGAACCCGTGTGGTGGGCGCCTTTCCGGATTCAAACTCCGCCCTCATGCTCGTTTGCGCCCGACTTCGTTACATGGAGTCATCCCTTTGGGGAACGAAGTGTTATCTGAACATGAAGCACTTACAAAACTTTGACTGGAAAGAGGAGGTGGACACTGACTCGACGGCTAGCTGCCGGCCCGTACCAAGTGAGAAATCAAATGTGCGCATAATCCTTGACACTACCGTAACTGATGAATACACAGTATAAATTAGAATAAACTTTTTGAACCCTATGATCAAAGAGACGGAAGCGGTTCGCAGATTGAAATTCCGTTGTCCGGAATCAAGATGCATCGCTTCTATGAGGATCCGGTCGGGTGAAAACCCGGCCGGATTTTATTGCCTACTTTTATCGCTCTTTCTGTTTCCTGCGCAAGTCGTTTTTGCGCAATGCTCGGGATATGATAAGGAGAATGATTGAAATGATTGAGCAAGGAATATATATTTTCTCGGCATCACTATAAGAGGCAAATTGCGACGGGTCTGTTTTGTTGTAAAAGATCTCTACCGGGTCACCCATTAAGTTATTCCGGAGCTCCGGGGTCATTCGGTTTGTCACGTTTTCATATGTTATGCCAGCGACTTCATAAGAAAGGATCGGACGCTCATAACCGTATTCGTTGTTCTGATAACCAACGATGACTGCTGTTGTTTTACCGACATTTAGATCGTTTTGGATATCATAAAACAAGAGGTTGAAGCTTGTGACAATTAGAATCAGAGAAAGTACGATTAATATTGTAATGAAATAGTTCTTTCCCTCCTTCTTCTTTTTGACCAGAAAAACAACGATCCTCAAAAAAATGGTGATGACTAACATTGCTGAAAACAAAATGCATGCACCTAAGAGTGTGATGACTTCAGCAAAATGCGTTAATCCCGGCGCTGATCCATACCCGGGCAAATTATCATAGAAAATCATCAGTTCGAAAAAAATAATGATGGACGCGATTTCAAAGCCGATAAGATGAGCCCATTTCATTATGTGTTTGAAGCAACATGTCAATATTATGATCTGCAATAAAAACATATAGATTGAAACAAGAAAAATATATAGTTCCATATTCACCTCCATGGCCGAGTTTATCTCATAATCTACTATGGTCGTGACGAAACAGTCGGCTATGAAGTGTCACGATCTTAAGATCCATCTTCTCACACTTTTCAAGGAAAGCGCTCATGTCCGGGGGTCGTCAATCAATTTCTCGACGCTCTTCTCCGGATCCCGCAAATCCACAAACTCCACCTCAACCCTCACCCCGTCCCCGGATTCATAGATGATCGGTTCTGCACCGACAACATCGGACTTTGGAAAAAACAACACCACACTATCCGCATCATACTTCTTTCCGTAGGCGTACATCTGGTACATATCGGCTTGAGATATGCCGTAGTTGTACGCGCTCGCCGATAGCATCTTCCACTTTGTATCGAGTACTGTGGTATGCTCACCGGATTCCAGCACGATGTCCGGTCGGAGGGCGAAGGTTCGGGACGGCCGATCGAAGAGACTGTAGCGGCTGTCCTGCGTCTTCATCCTTACTTCGGGCGGAAGTTGTTTTCGCAGGATAGAGGCGATATAACTTTCAAATATCTTCTCCATCGGGAAAAGGAGGGCGATTGCGACTTCGCTGCCGGTGTATGCGGTGAAGGTGTTGCCTTTGAGAAAGACACGGCACCAGGCAATGGCTTTTCCGTAGTGGCTCATGCTTCGGTCGCAGGCGCATTGGGAGAAGTCCGCGTCGCAGTTTTCGGAGCAGGGTACACCGTCGAAAAAATCGAGTAGGCGAACGGCGCTTTGGCGGTTTCGGTCATCGGCGGTCATTCGGCGCAGGAAGCGGATGGTTGTTTTGATCAGGCGGTTTTCGGGCCGATTGACATTGAAGTCGTCGTAACGGACGTAGAATTGGGCACGGTTCACTAGATTTTTACGGATGTTCATGGCGGAGAGTAATTTGCCTTTGAAGAATTTCTCGTTTTCTTCGATGGGCGAATAGGCGGACTTGAGGCCTTGCTTGGTGAGCGAGGTCACTTCGTCGAGGAACATTTTGATGAAGATTTCGAAGAGGTTCATTCGGCCGATCTTCATATTTGAGATATTGAATTCTTTGAACGTCACGTCCCGGAGGCTTTTGAGCATGCGAAGGAAGATGCGTTTAGTCTCTTCGTCGCTGATATCGTTTCCGGCGATTTTCGGGAGAATCTCGATGACGGTTCCGTCGGTCATCGCGATCACTCCGACGTAGTTTCGCGCGGAGATAATCTTGCCGGTATTGCGGCGCGCGGACAGAGACATCAACTCGACCGCCCCCGTCTCGCTAGCGGAAGCACTCGTGAGAATGAAGTTTTCAAGCGCGTCGAAGGTGGCGGCCGGAAGAGATTCATATCCGTCGACCTTGATGCCGCGTGTAAAGCCGCCGTATTCCTTGATCGTGTAAGGTTTATTGCAGGAACGCATACGCCTCGACCTTCATGAATGCCTCGTCATTAATCTCGAAATAATCGTCCAAATCCATTTCCGAATTCCCAAAAAGCGCCTGTACGTCGTTCTTTTTGATAATGAACTGTGGCTCTTGCGTCTTCCGGTTGTCCCCGAGGACCATCCAGATCTTCTCGTAGTCGTCATAGAAGTACTCCTGCAGAAGCGGAATAATTTTGTTCTTGAATATGCGCGCCAGATTTTCCATCGACGGGTCATCCTTGAGGGGCAATAAATAGGAGTGTCCGATGGTGTGTTCGCGATCGTGAAGGACTGTGATGCGTTTGTTCATCGTCTCGAGAAGGACAGCGATGTCGATATCTTCGACGACAGTTCCCTCTAACGTTCCGGGATCCGGTTGCATCTCAATAAAGCCAAAACGGCGGCGAAGCGCGGTGTCGATCATCGCGATCGACCGATCCGCGGTGTTCATCGTCCCGATGATGTAGACATTTTCCGGCACGCCGAACTTGTGCCCCGAGTACGGCAAGGCTGACCTCTGCGCCTCCTTTTCACCCAGACGCTTTGTGGGTTCGATCAGCGTAATCAGCTCACCGAAAATCTTCGAAATGTTTCCCCGGTTTATCTCGTCAATGATAAATACCCGATTGGGCACTTTCATCCCGGCGGTGAATAGACTCGGATTGACCCGACGAAGGATATCAATAGCGTCTGTAACAGAAACGGACAATTTATAGACAGTCGGAAGTGTCATTCCGCGACCTGCATTCAGGTCAACAATATCTTCATTGATTCCCTTTACCAACCATCTGACCTTGCGTAATCGTTTGTATTGATCGTATTCATCATGCCATTCCGGATCACCGGTCACAACGCCGATCGCGTCAATCGTCCGACTGGAGGCGCAAGATAGCACCAAGTCTCCGATCTGCATATTGTTGTAGAATGCATTGAGAACCAATTTCCCGCCTTCCATGGAGTAATCCGTCTCGTCTGTCAATACTTCACCATATTTGTCCCACCCAATTCGGATGTGATTGAACTCTAAGCATTCACTGCGACATTCGTTTTTTCCTGTTCCCCCGAGAGATACTTTCCAAACGGTCGGGCTCTTGCCGATACCCAAATCAATGTCTTTCGCACTACCGACCGGGCTCCCGGCCTTGTCGCAAAACGACTTAAAAACTCCGTCGCGAATCTCATAGCGAATTTCGCCTTTGGAATTGCCCTCTTCTTCCGAAGTGACGACCGGTCGAATGCCCTCAATAAATTCTTCATACCCATACGACTGATGGAACGTTGTAAACTCAACAAGTGCATCCTCGCGATATTTCCGGTATCGTGCGAAAATATCGCTGTACTCCTCTTCCAAGATATCTCCAATCGCCTTCTCCTCAATAATTGCGACGGCGTACTGGATTGCGCTATAGGTTTTACCGGTTCCGGGAGGACCATAGAGAATGAGGTTCTTGTCGAGTTCTACCATTTTTCTGTTCACTCCTTGCGGTATTTCCACAAAATTCTGCGGATCATTTTCTGAAAATAATTCTCTAACGCCGTTAACGCACTTCCCAATAATTTGCTCTGTTCCACCTTCAGGATGGTGGTAAAGCGGACCATTAAAAGGATAGCCTACACCGTAACATCGATATTGCTTGTTTCCTAAAAACTCAAAAACCGTCGGTTTATCTGGGCTTATTCCTTTATTTATGCGATTGTAGCAATAATCCGATGGGATAACGCTTTGCTTCTTTTTATCTCTATGGTATATTCTCTCGAAATCATCTATAATTTTCCCTCGAGAAAGAACATGCCCCATTCCATATCTTTTGACTATTTCGCCGGCATACTCTATCATCTGCTCTGCAATTGTCATCGTATCCGCATCTTTTCTATCAATCATTTGCATACCTTTCCCATTAATCTGATTCATTTACTCGAGTTTTTTGATTCTCCCTCTTCACCCCTCCAACTCCCGAAACTTCTCTGCCATTGTCGGGTTCCCGCGCGTCAGTTTTTTGATGGTTACGTCCTGCGCTTTGTCGTTGGCGAGGCGGAGGTTGTTTTCGGCGCCGATCAGGGCTTCTTTGGTTTTCGTGAGGTGGTCGATGGACTTGTCGATCTCGTCGATGGCGGTTTTGAAGCGCCTCGAGGCCAGGTCGTAGTTGCGGCCGA
>JAAYCT010000005.1 GCA_012729635.1 Clostridiaceae bacterium
TGTTTGGCGGAGAGAGAGGGATTCGAACCCTCGGAACGGTATTAGCGTTCACACGATTTCCAGTCGTGCGCCTTAGACCAGCTCAGCCATCTCTCCATTAGTTCTTGAGGCTTTTGGGAGGTCGTCCCTCAGGTTGGCGGCGCTTTTCAACCTGCCATGAAATTTTAACGATTACGGTCGGCGTTGTCAATGGAGAATTGCGAATTGTGGGGATTTTGGGCATTTTTGAGGGGTCTTTGGGGTGCGTTTCTTTTCGGGAGGGCCGCGGCGGCTCGGGAGGGGGAGCGGCGGCGTGATGACGTAACATATGTTACGTTAAGTGGGGTGCTTTTCGAGCACAATGAGTGTGGATGTTTGTTTGCGGGTATTTCCGCTTTTCGATAGAGATGAGGTGTTTGATATGACGGAGAAGGTTTTTAAGGTAACGGGGATGACGTGCGCGGGGTGCGCGGCGTTTGTCGAAAAGACGTGCCGCTCGACCGAGGGCGTGGTGACCTGTGATGTGAATTTGCCGATGGAGCGGATGCGCGTCGCGTTCGACGAGAATGTGATCCGGCCGGATGCGATTGTGCGGGCGGTCGAAAATATCGGCTACGGGCTGGTTGATGAAGAGGCTTCGAGTGCCGGGGAGGTGCTCGGCGGGCAGAGGGCGGACGCGCGGAAGGTGAGGATCCGTTTGATCGTCGCGGCGGCTTTTTCCGTGCCGATCTTCTATCTGGCGATGTCTCATATGATCCCGGGCGGCGTGTTGCCGGTCCCGGAGTTTCTGAATATGCACATGCATCCGCTTACGTTTGCGTTGGTGCAGATGATCCTGACGATCCCGGTGTTGGTTGCGGGTTATACCTTCTACACCAAGGGGTTTCGGCTTCTGGCGAAGCGGGCTCCGAATATGGACTCGCTGATCGCGGTCGGGACTTCCGCGGCGTTCCTTTACGGGGTGTACGCGGTCATCCGGATCGCGGGCGGGCAGACGGAGATGGTGGAACATTTGTACTTTGAGTCAGCCGCGGTGGTCGTGACGCTCGTCATGCTCGGGAAATTTCTGGAGGCAAGAAGCAAGGGGCGGACGACGGAAGCGATCCAAAAGCTTTTTGATCTGACGCCGAAGACGGCGACGGTGCGGGTTAAAGGGGAAGAGTTCACGGTTTTCGCGGAGAATCTGAAGGTCGGTGATCAGGTGGTCGTGAAGCCCGGCGGGTCGTTTCCCGCGGACGGGCGCGTCGTGTCGGGCGGTTCGTCCGTCGACGAGGCAATGATCACGGGCGAGAGCATCCCGGTCTATAAGGATGTCGGAAGCGAGGTCATCGGCGGCAGTATCAATTTGGACGGGCGCGTGGTCGCGGAGGTGACGCGGGTCGGTCCGGACACGACGATCTCTCGGATCATCCGGCTGGTGACCGACGCGCAGGACAAGAAAGCGCCGATCTCAAGGATGGCGGATCAGGTGTCGCTTTATTTCGTGCCGGCCGTCATCGGGATCGCGATCCTTTCGGCAGCCGCATGGGCGATCGCCGGGAAGGACTTCCCGTTTATCATAAATGTGTTTGTCGGCGTTCTGGTGATCTCCTGTCCGTGTGCGCTAGGGCTCGCGACGCCGACCGCAGTGATGGTCGCGTCCGGAAAGGGCGCGGAATTGGGGCTGTTGTTCAAGGGCGGCGAAGCGCTCGAGACGATCGGACGCGTGTCGACGGTCGTTTTCGATAAGACCGGGACGGTGACCGAGGGAAGGCCGGCGATGACGGATTTTGAAATGATCGGGGACTTTTTCGAAAAGCTTGATCGTTCGCGAACCGGCAAAGAAACGGGCGGCTCGCTCGAAAAGGACCGCGCTCTTGCGTGGATCGCTTCCGCCGAAAAGGGCTCGGAGCATCCGGTTTCCGGCGCGGTCATCTCCGCGGCGGTACGGAAGGGCTTGACGCTTTTCGAGCCGGATGAGTTTGAGGCGGTACCGGGGCGCGGGATTCGCGCGACGGTCGAAGGAAGAACGGTCGTCGTCGGGAACGCGGCGTGGCTTTCATGGAACGGGATCGAACCGAAGGCGGCGGAAGAGATGTCGATGCGCTTTTCGGAAGAAGGGAAAACCGTGCTCCTGGGTGCCGTCGACGGAACGCTCGCCGTGGTCATCGCGGTCGCGGATCCGGTCAAAGAGGGAAGCGCGGAGACGCTGACTGCGCTTCAAAAGCTCGGGATCCGGACGGTCCTTCTTACCGGGGACACGCAAAGAACAGCGCGGGCGATCGCCGATAAGATCCATCCGGACGAGGTGCTCGCCGAAGTCCTTCCGCAGGATAAAGCCGAGAAGATCCGGGTCCTGCGTGAAGCGGGCGGCAAGGTCGCGATGGTCGGCGACGGCATTAACGACGCCCCGGCTCTGGCGCTTGCCGATGTCGGCATAGCGATCGGAACCGGCACGGATATCGCGGTCGAATCCGCGGACGTCGTCCTGATGAAGGGCGATCCGAGAAAGGTCGTTACGGCGGTTCGACTCGGGAAAGCGACGCTTCGAAATATCCGGCAGAATTTGTTCTGGGCGTTCATCTTTAACACGATCGGTATCCCGATCGCGGCCGGCGTGCTCTTCCTTTTCGGAGGGCCGCTATTAAATCCGATGTTTGCCGGCGCGGCGATGGCGATGAGCTCGGTCCTGGTCGTCAGTAACGCATTGAGACTTCGGCGGTTTCGCTGAGTAAGCCTTTGCGGTCACGGAAAGCGTACAAGACCTGCTGTTTCGAATTATTAGGACAGACGGTTCACTTCCGTTACTGTCCGGACTCTCATGACGGCGGGAGGGTATAAAATTCCATTGACCGCATCGGCGGGTCGCTCTAGAATGAAGGTGTAGCGGTTCGAATCGATTGGTATCGGCCGACGTGCATCCGCGAGAGCGGGGAGGGGATAAGATGAAACTGATCGCTTACTTTAAGGAAAGATCCAAGGCCTTGTTGTACGCCCTGGCGCGCTTCCCGGCGGTCGTCGCCGCGTTGATCGCGCTGGCGGTCGTGATGACCGTGGAGGTCGCCGCGCAGGAATCGTATCCGAGGCTTACGATGGCGCTGACGGTGACGGTTTTCCTGGCGCTTTTCGCGCATATCCTTCTCGAAAAGGCCGGCTCGATGCTCTTTCGGCTCCTTCCGATCGCGGTGGCCGGCGCGGGCTTTGTCCTATACTATTTTCTCGGCCTGCTTGAATTTGAGGCCGACAATCTGTACTACGGTGCCGGGCGGTACCCGCTTCAGACTGTCGTCGTGTGCGTGATCTTCCTTTTACTGTTCCTGGCGATCCAGAGCCTGAGGCACGGCGTGGTTTTCGGATCGGTGTTTATGAGTGTTTTCAAGGCGTTTTTCACGACGCTTTTATTTTCCGCAGTGATCTGGGGCGGACTGTCGTTGATCATTGCGGCGATTGATGAATTGCTCTTCCGATTGAATCCGGATATCTTTCCGTATATCGCGATTTGGGTGTGGATCCTGGTCGCGCCCGTGATTTTCATGTCCTTACTGCTGACGTTCCGCACGGATGAGGAGGGAAAAGCGGCAGACGGGAAAAGGATCTCGATCCCGGCTTTTTTCCGCGTATTGCTTTTGTATGTCATCGTTCCGCTCTTAGCGGTCTATACATTGGTCTTGGTCATTTACCTGATGAAGACCGTTCTTACCGGCGAGGATCGGGAACTTCTGGAGCCGCTGATCTTGTCGTACTCGATCGCCGTGATTGTGGTCTTTTTTTTGATCAGCGAGATCGAAGGCAAATATCCGGCGGTATGTCGCTTCATCTTTCCGAAGATCATGGGTGTGATTGCGCTTTATCAGCTGATTGTTTCTTTGATCAAGGCGGGGAATGAGGGCGTCTTATTTTCCGACTATTTCCTCATCCTGTTCTCGGCGTTTGCGGTCGTCGCCGCAGTGACGATGAGCATTCTGAAGAAAGAAAAAAACCACATCCACATCCTGATCCTTGCCGCGTTTGCGCTCTTTTCGATCCTGCCGCTCGTCAATTTCTACGGCGTCAGTGTCCGAAGCCAGCAACAGGTGCTCGTCGATACGCTCGAAAAGAACGGCATGCTTCGGGGGGATGAGGTGATTTCCAATGAATCCGTTCCGAAAGAAGAACAGGTCGTCATCACGCAGGCCGCGGAATTTTTGAATCGACAGGGTGAGCTCGGCGAGATTGTCCATTTGAATACACAGGGTGATTTTTACAAAAATTTTCGGGCGATATTCGGGTTTGAGCCGAATCACGGTTATGAGCAGTATTACGGGGATCCCAAACTGCGTGGTATATATATCGACAGAAGTCAGGCGATTCCTTTAGGGGATGCCGATTATGTCGTATGGAGCGGGATCTTTGTTTCTGACGCTGGAAACACGGTCACGGAGCTCGGTACATTCACACATGAGGGAACCGATTATACGGTGCAAGCCGAGATCGTCAATGGGGATTGTAATATCGTCCTTATTGATTCGACGGGGATGAAGCTTATTACCGCTGAGGTTACCGGGGATATCGAGAAGATCATTCCTTCGGAGTCGGACGGGAAGCCCGAAACGGTCGCACCCGAACAGATGAGTCTGGTGTTTAAAGGAGACGGCGTTCTGATGAAGGTTTACCTGATGAGCGTCAACCTATATGACCGCGAGGACTATAATGTTCGTTTCGAGATCGACCCGATGGTCCTCATTACTTTTACGGACACGGAGGCCGAATAGGCCGAAAGGAGTGTCGCGATGGATTGGCTGAATCGAACCCGGAGCCTGATCGGAGAGGATAACCTGCAGACCTTGAAGGCGTCCTCGGTCGTTGTCGTCGGCTTAGGCGGCGTCGGCTCCTTTGCGGCCGAAGCGATCGCCCGTTGCGGCGTCGGCCGGATGATCCTGATCGACAAGGATCGCGTGGACATCACGAACGTCAACCGTCAGTTGATCGCACTGCGATCAACGGTCGGATCGATGAAAACCGATGTGATGAAGGCCCGTATTCTGGATATCAATCCCGCGGCGGTCGTCGAGGCGTATACCGTCGCGTATTCGGAAGAGACCACGGACACCTTTAATTTCTCCGGGGTCGACGTGATCGTGGACGCGATCGATTCGATCGACGACAAAGTCGCGTTGATCCGTCGCTCCTTTTCCGAGGGGATCCCCGTCCTGAGCAGTATGGGCGCGGGGAATAAATTGGATCCCGGAGCGTTCGAGGTCGCCGATCTGGCTCAAACCTCCGTCTGTCCTCTGGCGCGTATCATGCGGAAGCGTCTTCGCGACGTCGGGATCGAGCATGTCCGTGTCGTCTATTCAAAGGAAATGCCTGTCCGCGGAGAGGGCGTCGGCAGTATTTCATTTGTCCCCTCGACCGCGGGATTGCTCCTGGCTTCAGAGGCGATCCGCATGATCATAGACCATAAAACGAACGGAGGAACCGACACATGACTCTGGTTAATAAACTCTCGCAAATGATCGGGAATACCCCGCTTCTGGAACTCCGTAAGTATTCGGCGGCACAGAACTGTCTTTCGACGATTTGGGGAAAAGCGGAGTGCTTCAACCCGCTTTCGTCGGTCAAGGACCGGCTCGGGTTGGCACTGATCGAGGACGGCGAACGCCGCGGGAAAATCACAAAGGACACCACGATCATCGAACCGACGAGCGGAAATACCGGGATTGCCCTGGCTTTTATCTGCGCCGAACGCGGATATCGACTGATCCTCACGATGCCGGAAACGATGAGCATCGAACGGCGCCAGCTTCTGTCGGTTTTCGGCGCCGAGCTGGTCCTGACGCCGGGATCCGAAGGTATTTCCGGCGCGATCCGAAAAGCGAACGAGCTTTTTAAGTCCATCCCGAACTCTTGCATGCCCGGACAGTTTACCAATCCGGCAAACCCGCAGGTCCATCGCGAGACGACCGGTCCGGAGATCCTTGCGGATACGGGCGGACAGATCGATTATTTTGTCGCCGGTGTCGGCACCGGCGGGACGATCACCGGAGCGGGGGAATACCTGAAGGAGCATTGCCCGGATGTTAAGATCATCGCTGTCGAGCCCAAGACCTCTCCGGTCCTGTCGGGCGGTCTTCCCGGACCGCACCGGATCCAGGGGATCGGCGCCGGTTTTGTCCCCGCGGTGCTGAACACGAATATCATTGATGAGGTGATCTGTATTTCGGACGACGAAGCGGTCCAAACCGCCAGAAAGCTGGCGCGGACCGAGGGGCTCCTAGTCGGGATCTCATCCGGTGCGGCGCTTTTCGCGGCGACAAAATTGGCGGTACGGGAGCATTGCCGTGACAAAAAGATCGTCGTCATCCTGCCGGACGGCGGAGAAAGGTATCTCTCGACCGGGCTTTGCGATGTATAATAGATAACATTAAAGATCGAAAAGCGCCGGAGGGAGAGCCGAATTGGATATTAAGAACGAGACGTTACATTATCTCGGCTATACCGGCCAGAGCCTCACCGCAGAAGAGGACCGGCAAATCGACGACGCGATCGCGGAGGTCATCGAGGTTGCGCGTCCGAAGACGGTCCACCGCGTGTTTCCGCTGTCGCGCGAAGAAGAAAAATTGTCCGTTCCCGCGGACCTGGATCTCAATTACTCGAGTTTGCATGAGCTCCTTGCCGATGTCGGGGAGGTATTAATTCTCGCGGCGACGCTCGGACTGGAACTCGACCGCCGTTTGCGCTATTATGCTAGAACCGACGCGTCGCGACTGGTCATTATGGACGCGGCGGCAAGTGCGTGGGTCGAACGGGTCTGCGACGAGCTTCAGGAAGCGCTTCCGTTTGATCCATACACCTTTCGCTTCAGCCCCGGATATGGTGACGTGCCGCTTCTTTTGCAAAAGCAGATCGTCCGGGTCCTGGAAACGCAGAAGCGCATCGGCATGACCCTGACTCAATCACTTCTTATGATCCCGCAGAAGTCGATTACCGGGATTGTCGGGATCGGCGGTGTTTCTAAAAAGAGAAGTTGTGCGGGATGCGCGCTTTTCGATCATTGTGAATTCCGAAAGAGGGGGACGACATGTTACGCGACGAAGGAACAAATGCCCGAATAATCCTCCGCGAAAAGCTCGGTAAGGAGCTCCTGGTATTTGACGGTGCCATGGGGTCTCAGCTTCACGCGCGCGGAAGTCTGCCCGGCGAACTGCCGGAGGCGTGTAATATCGATCACCCGGATTGGATCGTCGATATTCATTCCGGTTACCTCGAGAGCGGAGCTTCCTGCATTCTGACCAATACGCTCGGAAGTAACCGTTTTCACCTGGAGGACAGTAAATATTCCGTTCGCGAAGTGATCGAAGCCGCGGTCCGGAACGGACGTGCGGCGATCGAGCGGGAACGAGCCCGCTGTGAGCGCGAGGGAATCGACAAGGAGAGCTTCCTGTTTTTTAATATCGGACCGCTCGGGCAACTCTTGGCACCGATCGGGACCCTTTCGTTTGAAGACGCGTACGACGCATTTGCGGAGCAGATCGACCTCGTGAAGGATTCGGTCGACGGCGTGCTGATCGAGACGATGAGCGACCCCTACGAAATCAAAGCGGCGGTCCTCGCGGTGAAGGAACACTCGGATCTTCCGGTCCTCGCCTGTATGACGTATGACGTGAACGGAAGGACTCTGGTAGGCACCACGCCGGAAGCGGCGGTCACACTCCTGGAAGGACTCGGGGTCGACGGATTGGGCGTCAATTGTTCGCTCGGTCCCAAGGAGCTTGTTCCGGTCGTCGAAAAGATCCTTTCCGTCGCGCGTAAGCCCGTTATTGTCGAGCCCAACGCCGGCCTCCCGATATATAAAGACGGAAAAACCAGTTATAACGTTACCGTCGATGAATTTGCGACATATATCCGGGGCTTCGTCGAGTCGGGAATCAGCGCCTTCGGCGGCTGCTGCGGAACGACGCCCGAATATATCCGCGCCTGTCTTCAAGAAATCGGCGATACGCCGTTTGCGCCCCGGGTGAATTCCCCGGAGACGCGCGTCTGCGGTCCGACGGATTGCGTCCGCATCGGCGGCCGGACGGTCGTCTGCGGAGAGCGCCTGAATCCGACCGGCAAGAAGAAACTCAAAGAAGCGCTTACCCATCATCGCCTTGACGAGGTTTTTTCCGAGGCCGTCGCTCAGGAGAAAGCCGGAGCGCACGTCCTCGATGTCAATGTCGGCGTACCCGGTATCGACGAAGCCCAAACGATGACTGAGGTGATCCGCGGACTTCAGGAGATCATCCGCCTTCCGCTTCAGATCGACAGCTCCGACCCGGAGGTGCTCGAGAGGGCCTGTCGCGTATATAACGGAAAGCCGCTCATTAATTCCGTCAACGGGAAGCAAAGTGTCATGGACGCGATCTTTCCGATCGCCCGAAAATACGGCGGCGTCGTTATCGCACTGACGATCGACGAAAACGGTGTGCCGGATTCGGCGGACGGCCGCGTTGCGATCGCCGAAAAGATCATCAAGACCGCCGCTTCCTACGGGATCGACAAGTCCGATATCATCGTTGACTGCCTGGTGCTGACCGCGTCGGCTCAACAGGAGGGCGCGCTTCAGACCCTTGAGGCGGTCCGGCGCGTTCGAGAGGAGCTCGGAGTCTATACGATCCTCGGCGTCAGTAATATCTCCTTCGGACTTCCGAATCGGCCGCTGATCAACAAGACCTTTTTGAGTATGGCGCTCTACGCCGGACTGGATGTTCCGATCATCAATCCTCTGGACCGTGAACTCATGGGAGTGATCGACGCCTTTGAAGTGCTGTCCGGACAGGATGCCGGAAGTGCGGATTATGTCGCGAGGCACGCCCATGATATAACCCATGCCGTTTTATCCGCTCAATCGTCCGTAACGACTTTGACGGAAGGGAATGCAGGCTCGTCGAATTTAACGGATGTTTCTCTTTTTGCGTTGGTTCGTTCCGGGCGAAAAGACATCATCCCGGACGCCGTCGAACGAGAGCTTTCGCTACATGAGCCGATCTTTGTTATCAATCATGTCCTGATTCCCGCGCTTCGGGAAGTCGGTGATGCTTACGAAACGGGTAGAATATTTCTCCCGCAGCTGATTGCCGCAGCGGAAGCGGCGAAAGCGGCCTTCGCGATACTGAATGTGCGAATTGCCGCCGGAGGAAGTGCGGAGGGGAAGGGGCCGGTGCTTCTGGCCACGGTGGAGGGAGATATTCATGATATCGGGAAAAATATAGTAAAGGTGGTCTTGGAAAGCTACGGTTTTTCAGTGATTGATTTAGGAAAGGACGTGCCGCCCGAACGGGTCATTTCCGCCGTGCGCGAGTACACCCCGAAGCTGATCGGCCTTTCTGCGCTGATGACAACGACGGTTGCCTCGATGAAGCGAACCATCGAAGCGTTGAAGGAACTGCCGGGGATCTGTCCGATTATCGTCGGAGGTGCGGTTCTGACTTCGGACGTCGCTCTTTCGATCGGCGCGGATTTTTACGCGAAGGACGCAATGGAGACGGTAAGTATCGCGGAGTCCGTAGTAAAGAAATCGGGTAACGGGTAAATACGGACCATGGAAACACAAATATTTCGCACACCGAGAATAAATATGGTGAATCCGAATATACAGAATTACGGAATCGTTGCAATCTTCTTTTCCTTGCTCGGCGGAATAATTTTGTTTTCTCTTCATGCCTTGATCAGTCCGACGATCCGATGGTTGCTGATCGTTCTTTTTCCGCTGATTATCATATTCGGAATCGTCATGATTATTGTCGCTCGTTCGGAGGATCCGAAATTCATCCACTCGTTCGCGCGCCGCGGAGAGGATGAGTTATATCACGTTTTAACATGGATTCCCGTCGGAGAGGTTGAGTTTCTTCCCTTTCCGGATAATTACAGTCCTTCTAAAATTCTGGAAAATCGAAAAATAATATTCAAAGACATCGCTGATTTCATCCGCTCGGATCGGTTTCTCCGATGCGTGGAATCGAAAATCGACGGAGAAACGTCCATGGATCCTTTTTCGAGGCATATTATCGTTCGCCGTATGCTTGATCCCGAGATTATTCTTGAAAAGCGCGGGTATGAAATGATATCCTATCGTTCCGAGACAGACGGTCCGTTACACATGGCTCGCCTCAGTCGAAAAAACGAGGCATTTATCAGGTTGTCACGCATTGTGGCCGAACAATCACAACAAAATTCCAGGGAACAAAGGAATCGAAAAAAGTGACTCGCCTTCGCAGAAAAAAGAATATATACGCGCGTCTTTCGGCCTGTGCGTCCTACTGGTTTGAAGTACCCGTCGCGAACCGCGGATGCTGGCGCCAAGCTTGCGGGATGCCGCCCGATTGTCCGTTGTATTTGGAGCTCGGATGCGGAAAAGGACGTTTTGCGATTGAAACTGCCCGGAAAAATCCCGGTGTATGCGTGATTGCGCTTGAAAAAGAGCAGTCCGTGATTCTCTCCGCGATCGAATCTGCTTGTGAAGAAGGGATGACCAACCTGTTTTTTCTTTGTGCCGACGTCCTTCTGCTCCGGAATTATTTCACACCCGGAGAGGTCGACCGAATCTATATCAATTTCTGTGATCCTTGGTCGCGAAAAAATAAACCCAAACGACGACTTACTTATCGCGAGTATCTGGAAACCTACAAAACACTGTTGCGTCCGTGCGGGGACATTCATTTCAAGACCGATGATTCCCGCCTTTTTGAGTTTTCGATGGGCGAATTTGAAGTCGCCGGGCTCGGCATACGTAAAATAACGAGGGACCTTCATAACAGTCCGTGGAATGCGGAAAACATCCGAACGGAATTTGAAGAAAAATTTGCCGAACAGGGTGTATTAATCAAGCGTGCGGAAGCATTTAAACCCGATTGAATGGTCTTGGCGAACGCAAGGATCCGTTTTTCACTTCCGCAAAACATCGCTATCGTCAAAAAGTAGAGAAACACCGAAAAACAGACGATAAATTTGTTCTGAGACGCTCGGATTTCGGTTGTAATCATTGACCGTTTAAGGTAAAATTTTCATGGTGCAAAGCACCGTTACGAAGGATTAACCCTGAGAAGGGATTTGTTAGGAGGAACAGATATGGCTATCAAAGTAGGAATTAACGGTTTCGGACGTATCGGGCGCTTGGTTTTTCGCGCATCCGTTGCGAACCCCAACGTCGAAGTAGTCGGCATCAACGATCCGTTCATCGACCCGGCTTATATGGGGTATATGCTTCGTTATGATACGGTTCACGGACAATTTAAAGGATCGATAGAGACCGGTGAGGATTCGATCACGGTCGAAGGAAAGAAAATCAAAATATTTGCCTGCATGGATGCGAAGGATATCGATTGGAAATCCGTCGGAGCGGACTACATCATTGAAGCAACCGGCATATATACCACGACAGAGAAATGCGAAGCGCACTTTGTCGGAGGAGCGAAGAAGGTTATCATAACCGCTCCGGCTAAGGATGATACCCAGATGTTTGTTATGGGCGTTAACGAAGAGAAGTACAACAAGGATATGAAGGTTGTTTCCAACGCTTCCTGCACGACCAACTGTCTGGCGCCCATCGCTAAGATTCTGAACGACAAGTTCGGTATTGTTGAAGGCCTCATGACCACCGTACACGCAACCACCGCAACGCAGAAGACCGTTGACGGCCCTTCCAAGAAGGATTGGAGAGGCGGACGCGGCGCGGCGTTCAACATCATCCCCTCTTCTACCGGTGCCGCAAAGGCTGTCGGCAAGGTTATCCCCGAACTCAACGGCAAGTTGACCGGTATGGCTTTCCGTGTTCCGACCGCCGATGTTTCTGTCGTTGACCTGACCGTTCGCCTTGAGAAGGGCGCTACCTATGATGAGATTAAGGCCGTCATCAAGGCTGCTTCCGAGAACGAGTTCAAGGGCATTCTCGGGTACACCGAGGATAAGGTCGTCTCCTCGGATTTCATCGGTGATTCCCGTGCGTCCATATTCGATGCGGATGCCGGCATTTCTCTGAATCCGAATTTTGTGAAGACCGTTTCCTGGTACGACAATGAATGGGGATATTCCTGCATGGTCATCCGTCTCTTGGAGCACATGGCCAAGGTGGACGCCCGGTAATGGATTCGAATCAATAGAAAAGATCCGATAGCTTCCCGCGATTTTATCGCGGGAAGCTTTATCATTTATTAATAAGAAGAAGACACCCCGCCTTTATGTTTCCTTCCTTTGGATGTATAATAAAAATAGATAACTTTTACCGTCCCACGAATAGGAGGAATGAATTATGGCACTTTTTGATCCCAAGGCAAAGGCGATTTCTCAGCTTCAGAAATCAATCGATGAGAAAAATGCCGGCATTGAAAAATACTTCGACGAAATCGGAAGACTTTATTACGGCCAATACAAGGATCCCTCCTCGGATGTATCAAAGGACATTAACTCGCGATGTGACGCAATAACCAATCTCTTTATGGATATTGAGGCGCACAAGTTGAAAATTCTTTTCGAAAAGGGACTTAAGATCTGCTCGAACTGCAAGAAAGAGAATCCTTTGGATCACGCTTTCTGTGCGGGATGCGGCAGCAAGTTCCCGGAAGGATCCGACAAGCAAGTCGAGCTTCCGGCGGCGGAGTGCACCGAAGAGGTCGCGGCAGAGGGAGAGACCAAGTAATTTTCCGTTTCCCAATTGGTTTTTCGAACAAAAGATTGTGTCGGGTGGATTTCCACCCGACACAATCTTTATTTTAGCACAAATACTTTATCGATGTATGATCGTTTGTTACAAGAAATTTCACATCCTTTCGATATAATCGGAATATGAGCAGGCGATTGCCGGTTCGTAAGAACAAAAGCCGGAAGGATGTGATTCAATGAAGGTCACTACACAAGGAAACGGAATCCATATCGGACAGAGACTAGAGGAAAAAATCGCTTCAAAGCTTTCAAAGTTTGAGAAGCATTTCGGGGAGGAAGGATCGTTTAACATCAAGATCATCCCGGAGCGGGAGATCAAGAAGGTCGAACTGACACTGAAACTCCAAAACAAGATTTTCCGGGCAGAGGCTCGTGACGAGGAAATCCTCACGGCAGTCGACAGAACCATCGACAAGCTGGAGTCTCAGATCAGAAGACAGAAGACCAGGATCGAGAAGCAGATTCGTGATTATTCATACCTGAAGGAATACCTGAAGGAAGTTCAGGTTGACGAAGAGGAATTTACAGAGGAAGAGAAGAGGATCATCAAGCGCAAATCTTTCGAATTGGTTCCGATGACGCCGGACGATGCGGTACTGCAGATGGAAATGCTCGGACACAGCTTTCTGGTTTATCTGGATGCCGATACCGGAAATGTCTGTGTTGTGTATAAGCGCAAAGACGGTCACTACGGTCTGATTGAGCCAACCTACTGATTCTATCCTTTTGACTTTATTTTTCCGTCTGATGCGCACCGAGACCGCCCCTTCGGGGGCGGTCTCTTCCGTCTGCGGTCTATGCCCGGACCTATCGTCGATTTCGCGTCGAGAAAGCTCGAGCGAAGAATACCAAAAGGTCTGTAATTGCTTGTCGCCTTTCGGGACGATTGTTATAATAATCTACGCGCATAAGCACGGATCGGAAGGTGAATCATTGAACAATACGGAATACGGGAAAATACAAGACATCGAATCGGAGTTATGCCGGGGATTAAACCCGGAACAAGCCGCGGCGGTGAGGCATGATGAGGGGCCTCTCCTGATATTGGCCGGTGCGGGATCCGGCAAAACCCGGGTAATCACATACCGGATTGCCTACCTGATTCGGGTTCGAAATGTGAGACCTTCATCGATTCTGGCGATCACATTTACCAACAAGGCCGCGAACGAGATGAAGGAAAGAGTATATTCCTTGGTCGGGGATACCGCTTCGTATATGTGGATCGGTACCTTTCATTCGATGTTTGCCCGGATACTGCGCCGTCATGCCGAGCTGATCGGGTTTACAAACCGTTTCTCGATCCTGGATACCGATGATCAGCTAAAGATCGTCAAGGAGTGTATCAAAGAAAATGATCTGAATGAAAAGGTTTTTCTTCCCCGTGCCGTTCTTTCCGAAATCAGTCGCGCGAAGAATGAAATGATCGATGCCGATGAATATCTGAAAACATCCGGATTTGAGTATCGAAAAAGAAAAATCGGAGAGGTATATATCCGTTATCGCGACAAACTGCTTCGCAACAACGCGATGGATTTTGACGATATTCTTTTCTTTGCCGCCCGCCTTCTCGGCGATCATGCGGATGTGCTCACTTATTATCAGGAGCAGTTCCGGTATATTCTTGTTGACGAGTATCAGGATACCAACTTCGCTCAATATCAAATTATTCGCTTGCTTTCGGGGAAAACCAAAAATCTTTGCGTTGTCGGGGATGACGATCAGTCGATCTATTCTTTTCGCGGCGCAAATATCCGGAATATCCTTGATTTTGAAAAGGATTTCAAAAAAACCATGATTGTTAAGCTGGAGCGGAACTACCGATCGACCGAGGCAATCCTAAACGCGGCCAACAGCGTAATTGCGCACAACAGTAAACGAAAAGATAAATCACTTACGACCGAAAAGGGCGGCGGCGAAAAGCCGATTCATTATCGTGCCGACCACCACGGAGAAGAAGCGTATTATGTGGCGGAGCAGATTCGCGCGCTCGTTGCGAGGGGTGAGTTTCAATTCGGAGATATTGCGGTTTTATACCGTATGAATGCACTTTCGAGAACCGTAGAATCCGCATTGCGAGAGCAAAGAATTCCTTATCGCGTGCTCGGCGGTCAAAGATTCTATGATCGCAAGGAAATCCGTGATGTGATGGCATACCTTCGGTTGATTGTATCTTCTAAGGACGAATATGCGTTTATTCGAATTGTGAATGTTCCGAGGCGAGGGATCGGGGATGTGACCGTTGAAAAAATTCGCTCTATCGCTTTGGAAGAAGCGACCGATTGTCTGAGTGTTTGTGCACGTGCGGACTCCTATCCGGAGTTATCCCGGGCATCCGGTCGACTGACGGCTTTTGTAGAACGGATTGAAGATTTTCGTGAAAAGCTCGCGGAGGACCGGATGAACTTTTCGGACTACATTGAGTACGTTCAGGATCAATCCGGTCTTGTTCAGGAGATTTTGGAACAGCGCGAGCAAAAGGGGGAAACGGTCGACCGCCTTGAAAACCTTCGTGAATTGCTTTCCGAGGCGGTCGAATTTGAAAACAGAAGGAAAAACCCTGCCGATATTGACTTTGCCGCGGACAGACCGGCGATTACATCCGAAGATGAAATGGCCGCACTGGATCCTTTGTTCACCGATGATTTGTCCGGACTTCTTCAGGCTTACCTCGAAAACGCGGCGCTTTATTCCGAAATAGATGATGACGATTCATCGGAAGACTATGTACGTCTTCTGACAATCCACAGCGCCAAAGGCCTTGAATTCGGAGCGGTGTTTCTCATCGGCGTGGAGGAGGGTATATTTCCGGGGGTTCGCTCATTGGATCGGGAGGAGGATATCGAGGAGGAGCGCCGATTGATGTATGTCGCAATCACGCGCGCCAAAAAAAAGCTCTTTATGCTCACGGCAAGAAGCCGAATCCTTTTCGGTCAGACACAGGAGCTGATGCCGTCCCGGTTTATTCGGGAAATCAACTCCGGTTTTCTGGAACAAATCGGAACGGAGCTTCGATCATATGAGACGTCATCGGGCGGTTTTTCGCGTTCAAACAGAGACAGATCCGGGTATCTTTCGGGGGGTACGAGCCGGGCGTCTGCGTCTTTTTCTGTGAGAGGTACTTTCGGGGCGTGCGGTTCTTCCAATGATTCCGGGGCCTCCGCGGAAGGACTTCTCGGACCGGATGATGTGCATAAGGAGCTGGCCGTCATTCATCCGCGCTTCGGTCGGGGAACGGTAAGGTCGGTTGAGAAAATCGCGGGTGACGCACTAATCAGCGTCCTTTTCGAAAACGGATCATCCAAAAACATGCTCCTGAAGCAATCAAAGCTCAAAAAGGCATGACCCGGCGTATTTTCACCGAGCTGTCAAATGGTATAATCAGAACAAGGATCGGAGGTACGGTGATGTCTTTTAATGAGGACGATAATCTCTTAACCAGACAATACGCCCGGTCGTCTGTGACCGACTCAGATCATATCGATCCGATTGACAATCCCAGGGATCGCGAGTTGTTGACCCTGCTTCGGAATGATCGCGAATCCAAAATGTCGCCGTATGCCTTCAAGAGCAAGGACAGTCGCGGACGAATCGAGGCGGAATCTCCCTGTATGATCCGATCTCCATTCGAAAGAGATACGGGCCGGATTATTTATTCTCAGGCGTTCAGAAGACTGCGGCACAAGACTCAGGTTTTTTTCAATCCTCAAAACGATCATATTTGTTCTCGTATCGAGCATGTTATTTACGTGAATTATATCGCCACCACCATCGCTCGTGCGTTGAATCTGAACCTGGACCTGGTGCAGGCCATTGCGCTCGGGCACGATATCGGACATGCTCCCTTCGGTCATTCCGGCGAACGGGTGTTGGATGAGTGCATCCGCAAACATCGTCCGGATCGATCGTTCGGGCACGAATCCCACGGACTTCGGGTTGTGGATTCTCTGTCCGGGTTAAGTGCGGATAAAAAGGGGGGGTTAAATCTGAGCTTCGAGGTGAGGGACGGTATTGTTTCTCATTGCGGAGAAGCGTACGGAGAGAATGCTCTCACGCCCGACCGGTCAAAATCTACGGAAAGTATAACCGCTTCGGAGGATGCCGGGAGAAGGAGTCCCGCGACGCTTGAGGGATGTGTCGTTCGGATGGCGGATAAAATCGCCTATGTCGGTCGGGATATCGAAGACGCGGTGCGCGCCGGAATCCTTGAATTTGAAGATATCCCTCCCGAGATTACAACAAGGCTCGGCGACAGCAACAAGAGAATCATTAACACTTTAGTTGCCGATATCATTCATAACAGCCTGAACCGGGATGAGATTCGACTGTCGGAGGACGCAGGCTCGGCGATGGAACTTCTTTTGCGTGAAAACGTGAGAAGAATCTACAGCTCTGACAAAATCAAGAGATACGAGCATACTGTCCGAAATACGCTCGAGGCACTTTTCGACGTGTTACTCTCTGTGATCACCGATCCGGAGCGGCTTTCATCGTCGACCCATCCGGCTTATTCCGGGCTAAGGGAATATGCCAAGGGATATCCGGGCGATGAGGATCCGGTCCAAATCGTAACTGATTATATCGCAGGCATGACGGACTCGTTCGCGAACCGCTGCTTCGAACAGATTTTTTGGCTGTGAGGTATATATGACAGAACGAGGAAACCAAAGTGAGATCAAGAAGAAGGGCACCTCTCCCTTTTTCGCGATGCTGGACCGCATGCAGTATATCAACCGTTGGGGTCTTATGCGAAACAACCGGACCGAGAACATAAAAGAACACTCCATGGACGTTGCTGTCGTAGCACACGCACTCGCGACCATTCGAAATACGGTACTGGCATCAAATAATCGGCGGGTAGATCCGCTTCTTGTGATCGGTATTGCGCTTTATCACGATGCCTCGGAAATCGTAACCGGTGATCTTCCGACTCCGATTAAATACGGGAACCCCGAGATTCTGAATGCATACAAGAAGCTCGAGGACGAAGCGACCGAGCAATTGATTCGGCTTCTTCCGGAAGAGATGAAGGACGAGTACCGGAAACTGATGAACCCGGATCTTTCGAACGACCGGCAGAACGAAGCATACCGCCTCGTCAAGGCGGCGGATCGTATATGTGCATATATTAAATGTGTATCGGAAGAAAAATCCGGTAATACCGAGTTTGATTCCGCAAAAAAATCAATCGAGAAAACAATCAAAGATTTGCGACTGCCCGAAGTCGACTATTTTATGGAACAATTTATGCCGGCCTACGGAATGACGCTGGACCAGATCAGTGAGTGATGATCATGATGGATAATCAAATGAGAAAAGGATATTTATGGGTTGCGTTTTTTTCGATCGGCGCGAGTCTTGTCGCGTTAATCGTTATCGGGGCGAATCTCCTGATTCCCGGGGTCGGAAGGCGAATCTCTTCACAAGAAGAAGAAATCATCACCCGAACCGGGATTCTAGTCGGAACCGAGAACACGAAAGGGATATGGACGGAGGAGCTTGAATCAAATCTCCTTACTCTTTCCGATTATGTGCGAATCAGCCTTACGGGATCGGAGTACCTTTTGAAAAACCCGAGTGACGAAACGTTCGCACGCGATTTGGCCTTCATTGTTTTTGGGTCGCCCGCCGAATCCGAAGAGATTCTCCGGATGCTGGACGGGCGTTCGAGAAAGTATGTTATCGAAAAAGTATTGTCCGACATGAATCGAAAATATGCGCCGTCACAGGGATTTTCGCCTGAAATCGGAACGCAACTGGTCTCTTTTCACGCGGACAATCCGATTCAGGACGAGAACGGATACGCGTTCGGGCTTCGAAAAATCTCCGGGTCAATAGACATGGAAGGCACCGAGGCGCGTACGGATTTTTTCGTTGATGATACACTTCGTCCCGGCAATTTAATCCTCGAAACGGATGATTCCGGAGGACAAATTTTCTCTATGATATGGGATGCTCGAGGGGAATCCCCCGGGATGAGGAATGTAAAGGTCCTTTTGAGAACTTCGGACGGCCGGGGAGAGGTGATTACCGGAGGACAGGTGATTATTCCTCCGTTTACCGTCGTTGAGAATGACGGTGTGTTAAAAAGTAAAGTAGCCGAGAGAGAGAACCTTGCATGGTATACGCTGGATGCGGGAGATCGGGATGCCTATATCAATTTCATCAACATAACGGGTGATGTTCGTGTCATCTTATATAATTTGTACGGCGATATAATCGGTGCAAATGACTTGCACGGTTATCCGCATGAAACGCTCCGCGGCGTCCGGCAGCCCAAATTGTTATCCGAAATGATTTCTTCCGGCCCGCTCGGAACGCAGAATGTTTTTTATGCCTGTGTCGAACGAAGTCCCGAAGCATCACCGAGTGTGATTGATATCGATTACACCGTCGTGTGTTCGAAGAATGTCGCGATCCATCGGGACGGACGTGTGCTTTCGGTGATTGACGAAATCGGCAATGTGCCTACTCCGATCCCATTCCGTCCGGCTTCCGATGAGGGAGATGAAGAGCCGATCCTCTGTGCGAATGAGAACGGGGAGAAGATCGCGTTTGCGAGAGAGGATTTGAGTTTTGTACCGCTGAACGGTGTTCTGACAGCCATATCGCTACGTTCCGGAGAGGGAGGAAAAACGTACCGGGCATATCCGGATCATGATGTGCTGAACCGTGATTATGCCTATGTTTTCGACGAAGAAACAGACGAGATTTCCTTACGAATCGTTCCTGCCGAGGGATATGCAGCAAAAATAAGCGTCTCCAATCTGAGCAAGGCCAATGCCTTGATGACACCGCAAAGCGACGGACCGATCCGGCTGGTAAGCGGTGAAAACACGATTTCCATTCGGGTTGTTTCCTTTGACGGAACCGAGTCCGAATACAGAATGTTTATTTTAAACAAAGTGGATGAGACGGAATTCGGAGAAAGCGTCCTGACACAATTTCCTTCCGGGTATCGAAGCGGGCTATGGCTCTTGCATAACCTGTTTCCCGATTATCGTTTTCTTCCGTATCAAACGGGGATCGATTGGGAGGAACTCGTATCGAACCAGGACTATAAGGGAACGAGTCTGGCGAACGCGATATCCCATCCCCATTGGGTAAAGCCCGACAGCATCGTCTACGACGGATCGGGATGGAAGGCCGCCAAACGGCAGGTTGTCGAGTATTTTTTGGACCCGCGTAATTTTCTCACTCCGGTCTATGTTTTCCAGTTTGAAAAATTATCCTTCGACGCAACGGTCCACTCTGCCGAGGGAATTCGACACATGGTGAGCGATTCCTTTTTGGATGAAAACGATATCGGTTATCCGAGAATTCTTTTTGAGGCGGGAAGTGAGGCGGGAATTTCCCCTTATTTTCTGACCAGCCGAATCCTCCAGGAAATGGGCAGACAGGGCAATTCAAAGCTTGCTTCCGGCACACTGGAGGGTTATGAGGGGTATTATAACTTCTATAATATCGGATCAACACCGAATCCGCAGGTAATAGACGGGGCTTTAATCAACGGTGCACGTTTTTCGCAATGGGGTCGGAACCCGGACGAGCGTGAACTGACGGAAGATGAGCTCGCGATTCTCCTGCCCTGGACAACTCCCGAGAAGGCAATCAAGGGAGGTGCGTTGTGGATCGCATCGAGCTATATCGACATCGGACAGAACACGCTGTATTTCCAGAAATTCGACGTGATTGACAATGAGGACGGGCTGTATCGGCATCAATACGCACAAAATATATCGATGGCATATTCGGAAAGCTCCCGATACTTTCATACCTATTTATCCCAGGATATGCTGGGGTCACCGTTTCTTTTCATCATCCCTGTCTACGATAAAATGCCGGTTCATTACGGCGTTTTCCCCGAGAAGTAGGCTGCGGGAGAGAAAACATGTATAATAATTCCGATTCGCTGACCGATTCTTCGAAAGGAAACAAGACATGAAAGGAAAGAGCAAACAATCACTGATCATCATATTGTTGATTGCGTTGATTTGCCCGATGGTTTTGTTCGGTGTCTTTTCTCGTGTGAACGCCGCAACGGCGGTTACGATCGGATTGAATGCGGATACGGACATTGTAGAGGCCGGAGACACGATTTCGGTGGATGTCGTCGTGGATACCTTCCCCCGTTTGATTCGTTTCGGACCGATTGAAATGCAATTTGATTCCTCAAGCGTCTCTTTTGCCGGTATGGATCGCGGCGAGGATATGCCTTCCACATTTTCTATCGATCACTCGGCGAGCACCGGAGTGATTGCGATTACCGGCGTTGACTCAACGGTTGAGAATCAGATTCTTTCCAACCAGACGGCCCCGACAGCGGATGCCGAAGGGAATCCGATCAGTCCTCCCGAAGATCCGTCGATGAATCGGACAGAGAGTACCGTGTTGTGTCGTCTGTATTTTGTTGTGCTGGAGTCTTCGAAAGCCGAACTGAGATTTTGGATCAGCAACGCAGCCGGGTTTATTAACAGTTCCTTTGAGACACTGTCGATTCATACGGAATCGCCGATTTCGATTCCCGTTCAGACCGTGGTTTCCACGGACGCTTATTTATCGATGCTTGAAATCGACGGAGCCACCTTGAGCCCTGATTTTAATCCGATGATTTTTGAATACAGCGCTTCGGTTCCCCGATCGGTTACCGATCTTGTCATTAACGCGGTTCCGAGCAGTTTATCGTCTCAGGTCTACATCACCGGGAATACGGCGCTGACCTTGGGAGAAAATCGAATACGGATCAGTGTTTTGGCTCAGGATATGAAAACCACTTTGGAATATGTTGTCTTATTGACGCGCGAAAGCAGTTTTGTTCCCCCCGGAGCAAAGATAACCGATCCGAACGGAGAAACTTTTTTGTTTGCGGATTTTCCTGAGAATTTGGCACTTCCCTCTGATTTCTATCAGAGCGAAATTCTGCTGAACGGACTCAAAGTGCCTGCATTTCGCATGGATGGGATGCGTGATGTTCTTTTATATCTGACATCCGCGTCCGGTGAAACGGGTTTGTATGTTTATTCGCCGATTTCCGGTGCGGTTCTGAAGTTTAACTCCGACGATGTTTTTTTTCGATTGTCGCAATTGCTGACGGTTGTTCCGATCCCGGACGGGATCATTCCGCCCGAGGGATTCGAACCGGACACCGTTTTATTCCGGGGACAATCCGTTCCGGGATATACTTCCGCGGACGGAAGGACACGCATTCTTTATATGCAGGATGATACCGGTAAGGCCCGTTTCTACGTCGTCGACACGAAAAATAATGATCTGTACCCGTTCACGGCGCAAAAAAAGGAAGATACGTCCCTGTTCCAGGTTTTGTTTATTACATTCCTTGTTTTATCCGTTGCGGAGGCGGCGATGCTGGCAATCGTCATTTTTCAGGTTCGAAAAAGAAAACCGCGCGTCCTGAATGTCAGGAGAGTGCAGTGATGACCGTGTCTGAATTCCTGCGCGGCGGCGATTCGTTGACCGCAAAACAAAAAAAACAAAGGGAAATCCTGCTTTATCTTATATTCGGCGGACTGACGACGTTGGTCAACCTGATCGTTTTCTGGCTCTTGCAAAAGGCGTTTGCAGGTCACACGTGGAAAATTCAAATCTTTGAATACTCGCCGGACTTCTTGTTCGTCATTCAAAATATCGTTGCCTGGGTTGCCGCGGTTACGTTTGCATTTGTAACCAATCGAGCGTGGGTATTTGTATCCAAGGGCCCCTTTTTTCGGGAGATGCTCCATTTTTTCGGTGCCCGGGTCGGTTCACTTGTGCTTTTCGAGGTGTTACTGCTCTCTCTTATGGTGTTTGTTTTCGAAGCATCAACCGGAATTCCCAAGGAAGAGATATGCGTTACCCTTATGACCATCTCTTTCAACTGGGCGTTCGCAATCAAGCTGATTGTTTCCGTATTTGTTGTGGTTCCGGCGAATTATATTTTCAGCCGCTGGTTTGTTTTCGGGAAACAACCTGTAAAAAATTCGTCGGATAAAATATCGTTCGGGCATGCCGGGGGATGTGCACAAAAAGAAGACACGCTCGTTCCCGACATTTTTTTATCCGCCAATCGTTTTGGTATCAAACTTGGCCTGGAGCGTATGCTTGCTCTTTCCGAAAAACTGGGAAATCCTCATGAGGATCTGTCCTGCATTCACGTTGCGGGAACGAACGGAAAAGGATCGGTCGTATCCTATATCGCATCGATTCTGGCCGCGAGCGACCGACGTGTCGGCATTTACACTTCTCCGTATCTGGAGCGATTTTCGGAAAGAATTCGCATATTGGACGGATCGACTTCAATGGATGCCATACAAAAAAACGACGCGCACGGCGAAATATCCGCAGATGCTTTGAGGAAACTGGGAAAACGGGTGGAAGAAGCCGTTCGGGGGATGTTGGAAGAAGGATTCGAACATCCTACGGAATTTGAATTGGTTACCGGTGCCGCCTTCCTGTACTTTAAAGAAAGCAAATGCGATTACGTGGTATTGGAAACCGGTCTCGGCGGGAGATTGGATTCAACCAATATCATCCGTGCGCCGATCGCGTCAATCATCACGGCGATCGGTTATGATCATACGGATCGATTGGGCAGGACAATCGGAGAAATCGCGGGCGAAAAGGCAGGCATCATTAAGCACGGATGCCCCGTATTTTTGCTTTCTCCTCATGACACACCCCTGACGAAAACCGAGGCGGATGAAGTAGAGCGAGTGATCAAGGAGCGATGTGAACAATCGGATTCTTCCTTACGGATTGTCTCCGCCGAAGATATTAAGGAAAGAACGTTTCTTTCACGGAAGCAGTTCATCCGCCTGCGTGATTTTTCCGATCCGGTATCCATCGGCCATATCGGACTTCACCAGGCGTTTAATGCTGCACTGGCCGCCGTATCGGTCCGATCGATGGTTACGGAGGAAATCACTCGAAAAGGTCTTTCCAAAGCGGTTTGGAAGGGAAGAAATGAAGTCATCTCTTTGAATCCTCCGATTATTCTGGACGGAGCGCATAACCCACAGGGGATTATGGCTTTATGCAGTGCCCTGAACGAATCATTCGGAGAGGAGTTCCGAATCCGTGCGCCGCGTCTCATTTTCGGGGTGATGAGCGATAAGGATTACGATGAAATGATACGCGTACTGTTTCGTTCCGCCTCCTTTTCGTTTCGGGAAGTCATCTGCGTAAGCGTGAAACAGGAAAGAAGTCTGTCGGCGCAGAAACTGGCCGATTCGTTTCGCAGAATACTTTCCGAAGAGGCTGAGTTTTACAACCGTCCTTCCGGTATGTATAATATTCAGGGCGAGATCCATGCCTTCGATGACGCCGAAACCACCGTAAGAGAGGTGCTTTCTCAGACGAGCGAAGACGGGGTTCCGATAGTATGTGCCGGGTCGCTTTACCTGATCGGACAGGTTCGGAGCATCTTTATCAATTATTCGGGAGGAACGGAATCGGATGGATTGGGTTGAAGCCGCAAAATCAATTCCGCCGCTTGAAAGTCGTGATTTGTTGCGTTTCGGACTTGCTTCGGACGAACAAAACATCGTGATGACGCAGTTCAATAAAGCGCTTAAAAACGCACAATCCGATAGTGCGGATATCGCAGCAATCACTTTAAAAAAACTTCTGACTCGATTTCCCGAATGGGGAGAAGCCGCCGTTCTCTATGGTATCTGCCTTGCAATGGACGGAAAACTCACGCGCGCGCAAGCGGTTTTTCGACACGCTTTGGAGATCGGAATTCGTTCGGAAAAGATCACTTATCTTGCTCAGGTCCTAAACCGCGATGCGGCAAACGAACGATCCGCCAGACAAAAGCCGCCGGAAGAAATCAATCCGGCGAAAGTTCTGATCGGAAGCGTCATACCGAAACCGAACCCGATGGTCCAGGAAGAGAACCAAATTCGTCCGAGAACCCATATGCAGGCTCCGATATTGATGAAAGCGTCACGTCACTCATCCAGAGCCAAGCTTGCGACGGATCGGGAGAGACGGGAACTTCTGATGCAGTCTACTTCATCAAACGGAGAGTTGCCGGACGATGAAATTGATGTTTCCATTCCCAAGACCCCTGCGGAAAAATTACGCATTACGTTAGTGATTCTCGGAATCGCGGCGTTGTTAACCGGCATTTATTTTTTAACCACATTATGGATATTACCCGCAATCGAAAAGGTTAGAGATCGAAATCGAGCGGAGGAAAAGCTGGAGTATTTGACCCGTGCGCTGTACGAAAAAGAGAATAACCCCGAAATTGCCGGAATCATTTCCGATTACGAAGCTTCTTTTTCCGAAACGCATAAAGCCGAGTCTGTTGAACCGTCCGGTCAGAATCCGTCCTGAGCATGACATAAACGGAGGAAAGCATGAAATACATAAGCACCCGAGGATACCCTGATTCATTTTCGTCCGCAGAAGTGATTAAAATGGGAATCGCGCCGGACGGCGGTCTGTTCGTTCCCGAAACAATCCCGCAGATTACAAGGGATGAGCTCCGGGAATGGAAGGATTTGCCGTACGCGAATGTTGCGACGGAGGTTCTTTCGCGATTTCTTACCGATTACGATCGATCGGAGCTTTTGGAGTATTGCGAGATTGCGTATTCCGAAGAAAAATTCGGGGAAACACCGATTCCGCTGGTCCAACTCAATCAATATAATCCGAGAGAATTTATTCTGGAGTTGTGGCACGGACCGACCTGTGCATTCAAGGATGTAGCGCTTCAATTGCTACCCTACCTGATGACTGCCGCGGCACGTAAAACTGAGGATAACCGAAAAATCCTGATTCTGACCGCGACTTCCGGAGATACCGGCAAGGCGGCACTCGAAGGGTTTAAGGATGTTCCCGGCACCGAGGTGATGGTATTCTATCCGTCCGAGGGCGTTTCGGAGACACAACGACTCCACATGGCGACGACCGAGGGTGAGAATACTCATGTAATCGCGGTCCGGGGTTGCTTTGACGATACACAGACCGGTGTGAAACGCATATTTTCGGACGAGGCTCTTCGTGATGAGCTCCTGCGAAAAAACATGTTCCTTTCCTCCGCAAACTCGATTAACTGGGGCCGCTTGGTCCCGCAGATTGCATATTATGTTTATTCGTACGTATCCTTGCTGTCTTCCGAGCGGATTGATGAGGGAGAAAAGATCAATATTGTTGTTCCGACCGGTAATTTCGGAAACATAATGGCTGCGTGGTATGCCAAAATGATGGGCATCCCGATTCATCGATTGATCTGCGCTTCCAATCGAAACAAGGTATTATCGGATTTCTTCCGGACCGGAGTATATGATCGGCAAAGAGAGTTTTTTAAAACCAACTCGCCCTCCATGGATATTCTGATCTCATCCAACTTGGAGCGATTGCTTTTTGAAATTTCCGATAAAGACAGTCAAAAGGTAAAAGGATGGATGAAAAATCTGTTTGAGGAGGGAAAATACAGCGTTGACCCGGTTACGCTTCGGGCGCTTCAAACCGGTTTTGTAGGCGGATTCGCGGACGAGACCGGAATCGCAAAATCGATTCGGGATACATACGATCGCTGTGATCATGTTATCGATACCCATACGGCTGTCGGATTTAACGTTTACGGAAGGTATTTCCAGCGTTCCGGAGACCAGACAAAGACTATTTTCGTCTCCACCGCAAGTCCGTTCAAATTTGTTGAGTCGGTTATGGACGCACTTATGGGCAGCGGCTATTCAAGCGGAAGATCCCAGGAGGTTCTGATTCGAGAACTCAGCGAAGAAAGCGGCCTTATGGTGCCGTTTACGCTGGCGGGTCTTTCTGACAAACCGATCCGACACGATTCGGTGATCGAAAAAGAAGAGATGATGGAGGAGGTTCGGAAAAGAATTCCCTCCGATTAGCTCCCGAGGATCATCTGAACGCCCTCGCTTAAACGATAATAATCGGATTCAAGGCTTTTCAGATACATTTTCCCTTGCTCGGTTACCGAGTAAAATCGTCTCAGGCGATTGTCCTGCGAGACTTTTTTTCCGTACTCCCGAATGTATCCGAATTTCATCAGACGATAGATCGCCGGATAAAGAGTCGTGACGCGATATTGTCCCGAACTTCGGGACTCCAGCGCCTGAATCATTTCGTAAACATACATCGGTTTTAAGGAAATGAGATGCAAAATCAGCATCTCGACCGTGGCCTTCTTGAAATTATCTCGCATTCCGGCTGCCGTACCGCTTTTGGTTGATGGAGTATCCATTTTTATTACCTCAAAATATAATACACCGCTCCACCCTAATTGTAACAAAAAAAGTGCTCGTGTCTATATCGAACCGAAAAACAATCTGCGGAGCAGATATCGCAGGAGTCCCCGGGATCGTATCAGTTTTCGCTCAAGGGATGCGGAAAAATCACAAATCAGAGCCAGGTCCTTTTCGGTGGGGTCCAGATCCGCAAAACGAAGACGAGTGATCATATCGAAAATGTTTACCGACGAAACGTCGAACCAAACCGAATCGATTCTTTTTGAAAACGAGCGGATTGTTTCGCCCGGCAAAACCACATAACCGAGATACATAAACTGCTTCAGGGTTCTCCGATAGCATGCATCGGTCGCACCGGAGATGTCGATGTGTCGGGAAATAAGCCACTTTTGCAGGGTCTTTGAAGGCATGAACAGGAAGAAGACCCGAATCGATACATAGATCAGGAAGGCAATGACGGCAACCGATATGATCGATAAATAAAGGGATGAATGAATCGCCCCGTATCCCTTAGCGTCATCCGGCCCGGGCGTGATTTCAGTCGGGGTCGGCGATGCTTGACGGGTTATATCCGGAGTGTTTTGTATCGGCTCCGGAAGGTTTACTTCTCCGATCATCGTCGAATCGTAACCCAAAGCGTCAAAAGGCACCCAGCCGATTCCGTTCAGGTAAATTTCGGTCCAGGCATGCGCGGTCGCGTTCGTGGCGATATAATGATTGCCGCTTCGAAAAGGACTGCGATTCAGAACAAAACCGTTTACGTATCGGGCCGGAATATCAACGCAACGCGCAAGCACGGTCATCGCACTTGCGTAATAGACACAGTAACCCTCTCGGGTATTCAGGAAATGCTCGACGAAGTCCCCTTCCTGAGGCGGATTTCCGGGCGTCAATGTATAGACACAGGTTTCGGAAAGCCATGTTTCAATCGCGAGCGCTTTCTGATATGGCGATTCCAACCCTTCGGTTATCCTAACGGCATAATCCCGAACGCTCTGCGGTAATGCATCGGGAAGTTGCAGGTATCTCGACGCTTCGTTTCGAAAATAGATATCCTGAGTATCCCGGGTCAGCTCTTCGAGACGAAGCATATTTTTATCAAAATCGGGTGTGTCTCTAATAAAATAGAGCGATTCAAAGTCGTAAGAAATGTGGAATCTCGGATTTTCCGTAATAAACAACTCTCCGTTTTCGTTAAAAAAAGCCGAGGAGGCGTCCAAGCCCGTATGATTTGAAAAAGCAGTGATTTTTCCGGACGCAAACATGGATCTGCCGTAGACGCTGGACGTTACGTTGGCTTGTACCTCGGTGATCAATTCCTTTCTTAATTGACGGATTTCTCCTCCCCCTTCGGGCAGATCCGTCCCGAAAACGTACTCCCGTTTGGAGGCGGTCAATAAAGCATTGAATCGATATTTGGAAAGAGGTTGAGAATTATACCAGTGATAGCCGCTGTATGTGTCAAAGTATACGCCCCCCAACGGGATCGGCGTCTCGGTTTGCACCTGAAGCGTTTGAAGGTGGTTTGATACAACGTCACCGCCGAGACGATTCCCCAAAGGAGAAAAACCGGAGAAAGATAGATTGAAGATTCCTCCCGGCATTGTGTCATTTCCGTGCATATGCGTTATATCGACGATATCCTCCACCCAGTTGTTCACGGATTGACTTTGCCAGTCGCCGTCCGCTTTCGGGCTGGAAAAAAAAGCGATCGGAACCACAAAAATCAAAATGACACCGGCTGAGATAACATGGAAAAAAGCAGTGCCTTTGTTCTGATCCGGATCGATTCGGGCGGAGCGCTTTCCCTGCAATTTGGATAGTGAAACGAAAAAGACAAACAGAACAAGGGGAACCACGTTGATTGCCGTGTCCGGATCGGTGACGATTAGAAAAGTTATAATGCCGATGACAAGGGGGGGGAGAAGTAAAAACAAAAACATTTTTCTGAAATAGAGAAATAGCATCGAAGCGGTACCGAAAGACAAAAACCATCGTGGAATAAAAGAGCCGAAAAAGGATGATGCGGATGCGTCGTCGGAGAGGGTCACGGCCATCGGATCTATGTTCTGTATGTTTTGAAAAAATGTTCTTTCGGGATCTAAGAATATAAGTGTAATGATAACCGTCGGTACCAATACGCAAAGTGTAATCGGAAATATCCACCATTTTCGGGAGAAAAGGAGAATCAAGAGTGTGGAGACCAGGGAGAGGAGCAAGGTGAAACCGAAGGACTGAACCGGAAACGTATAAGGAAGAACGACATTCAAAGCCGCAGCCGTAAGAGCGAACGTACATACGGAATCGACCAGCAATGCCCCTGTTTTTAGATTGAAAAGTTTCACGTTATGCCCCCCCTGTCGTCAAACAAGTGAGAAATATCGTCACCCTCGTTAATCTTAATCGTATTCATTCTTCCGGAATAGTCGTCTCCTCCGATCAGGACCAGCGTTACATTTTTACCCGACAAGAATTCGTCCTCAAGGGCGGAAATGATTTCGGTATCGGGATCTCGAGTGATTATTATTACGTCAGTGAATATAATCGCCTCGATTCTCAATATTTCAATGATTTCGGAGGTTTGTGAGGGAAGGGAAAAGGAAAGATACGCAAGCTTTTCGCGAAAATATTCAAAAGAAGAGTGTTTTTCACAGATGATTCCGTCCTCCGGAAATTCCGCGAAAGAGAACTGTGCCGCTTTTCCGTAAAGGATCGTATTAAAGCACAAAGTTGCGGCATATTCGCGAACGGTATCCGCATACTTGAGCAAAGCTTCTCCCGAAAGGCCGTGAGTGGCGTTGTCGATAATCGTAAACACCGTTTCTCGTGCGGGAACGTCGTACTGACGTACGTAGAAAGTACGGTGCTGTAAGGATTTTTTCCACATGATTCTTCGATTGGAGTCACCCGGTCGGTAGAGCCTCGAATCCGAATAGTATTCGGGGTTTTCTTCATTGCGATGGCTGGAGGCGCCGGCAGCTTTGGCGTCGAATTGTTCGATTCGCATGGACTCCGTCAGATCGACCTTGGGAAGAATCAGAAGCTCTTTCATGCGGTAGTAGGATAGTTTTCGCATATCGAATCGAAGAGTCACAAGACCGAATATATCATTGATTCGAATACGCGTCATCCCGATATTATAATGGCCGCTGTACGGCAAATTCAGGGAAAGATTGAAGTTCTCACCGGAAAAGGGAGACAGATTCAGGGATAGGTCCACTTTGTCGGACGGAGAGGCAACATCTACGTGGATATTCATCATCGAAAGCGGGAGCACGGTCTCGTTCCTGAGATCCAGCTTAAGTACGGGCTGCTCACCCTTAACGCATTTGGATTGCCCCAGCTCTTGGAGAAAGCGAAAGGAATAGAAGGTGAAGATATTGAGTGCGATCGTTGAAATGACCAGAAAAACGCCGCACAGGAAAATGATATAGAAAATCCGCAACCCGGTATAAAGTCCGAGCATGAGACACAGAATCATCAAAAAATAGAAGAAGACGCGAATTGCTTTCATGAGACACCGGGTACTTTGATCGATCGAATAGTCGCACCGATAATGGATTCGGCCGTTTCCTTTCCTTGAAATTGCTTTCGATTGAGCATGATACGGTGAGCCAGCACCGGTTCCGCCATTCCCTGCACATCATCCGGAAGGACGTAATCTCTTCCGTTCAGCATGGCGCAGGCCATGGATGCGTTCATCAAAGCCAGGGATCCCCGAGGGCTTACTCCGAGCGATATTTTCTCGTTCGATCGGGTAGAGGACGTTATGGAAATAATGTAATCGATAATATGTTGAGAGCAGGTAATCGTTGTCCTTGCTTCGCGCAGAGAAAGGATGTCGTCCGCGGTTGCGACAGGACGAAGCGATTTGAGCGGATCGTTGGCTTTCCGCGAAATTAAAACGTTTTTCTCCGCATCCGAGGACGGGTAACCGAGTGAGATTTTCATCAGAAAACGGTCCAATTGTGATTCGGGAAGGGGATAGGTTCCGATCTGCCCCGAGGGGTTCTGGGTGGCAATCACGAAAAAAGGCTGGGGAACCGGATAGGTCTCGCCGTCAATCGTTACATTTCCCTCCTGCATCGCCTCAAGGAGGCTGGACTGTGTTTTCGGTCCGGTGCGGTTGATTTCATCCGCGAGTACGATTTGAGCCATTACGCTTCCGAAGTGAACTTCCCGCTCACCGGTGCTCATGTTATAACTGATAAATCCGGTAATATCTGTCGGGAGCACATCCGGCGTAAACTGAATGCGACGAAAGCTGCAATCGAGAGATTTTGCCAAAGCGGATGCCAGGGTTGTTTTTCCGAGCCCCGGAACATCTTCGATCAAAACATGTCCGCCGCAAATCAGAGCGATAAGGAGCATATCAATTGCATGATTATTCCCGGTAAAGGCAACGGACACATTATTTCGGATCATTTCGATCGTGGAGAGGGCTTTTGAGTCCTTGGACATAATAACCTCCGAGTGTCAGCAATTCAGAATATGAAAACGTGCTAAACACATATTAGCACATTTACTGACGAATCCGGATGAATCACTTTTGACCGGAGGGGATGAAATTCGGTTTGGGGTGTCCGTGAAAGTCATCGGTCATGAATTTCTTCAAAACGAAGACCGGGATTTCTATCAAGCGCCCATCCGATTGCCCAATCGGACTCGAAGAGCACGACCGGTTCCTCATCCCGGTCCAATACGAGCATGGAAGTGGACGTTAGAGTAAGGGATTTCGGATCAAACGGTCCTTCTATCGATTCCATGACCGGCCAACGCGCATGACGGTAATTCAGGTTTTGTCGGTTGAGCTCGACTCCGTATTCGTTCAAAAGCCGGTATTCAAGGACTTCAAACTGCAGGTTTCCGACCACCCCGACGATGTAGGTTTCTGTTCCGATTCCGGGTTGTTTGTAAAGCTGAACTGCACCTTCCTCGGATAACTGATCAAGACCTTTAACGAATTGTTTTCTTTTCATCGAGTCTTTTGGCATGACCCGGGCAAAATTCTCGGGTGGGAAGACCGGGATGTTTTCAAAACGGAACGTATCGGAAGGATCCGTCAAAGAATCTCCGATACGAAAGTGACCCGGATCGAAAAGTCCGATGATATCTCCCGCGTAAGCGGTTTCAACGATATTTCGATCCTGAGCCATGAATTGCTGCGGCATGGACATCGAAATTTTCTTATTCAGCCGGGCATGTCGGACCGTCATTCCTTTTTCGAAGCGACCGGAACAGATGCGTAAGAAAGCCATGCGATCCCGGTGATTCGGATCCATATTTGCCTGAATTTTGAAAATAAACCCCGAAAAACGATCTCGTAAAGGATCAATCGGCCCGAGGTCGGTATTTCGCTTTGTCGGTGACGGGGCGATCTTAAGAAAACGCCGAAGAAAAACCTCGACCCCGAAGTTGGTTATTGCTGATCCGAAAAAAACCGGGGTCAACTCACCGCGTAACACCTTTTCTTCATCAAAAGGATCGCCGGCCATATCCAAAAGCTCAATATCATTTTTAAGGGTGTTAAAATAGGATTGACCCAAAATACCGGCCAGCCCGGGATCCCCCGCAGACGATTCGACGGTGCGGACCTTGCTGGCTCCGTGATCCTGAATCGTCGTGTCGAACATCAAAATCTGCTCGTTCTCCCGAAGGTATACACCCTTGAAATCGCCGTCGGTCCCGATCGGCCAGTTCATGGGAGTGGAACGAATGCCAAGCACCTTTTCGAGCTCGTCCAAAAGATCAAACGGATTTTTGGATGCCCGGTCCATTTTATTGATAAAAGTGAATATCGGAATTCCGCGCAACCGACAGACCGTGAATAATTTAATGGTTTGCGCCTCGACTCCCTTGGCTCCGTCCAAAAGCATTACGGCGGCGTCAGCCGCACAGAGCGTGCGGTATGTGTCTTCGGAAAAATCCTGGTGTCCGGGGGTATCCAAAATATTGATACAATAATCATCATATTCGAATTGCATAACGGAAGAAGTGACAGAGATGCCGCGTTGTTTTTCTATCTCCATCCAGTCGGAGGTCGCGTGACGGGCGGCCTTGCGGGCTTTTACGGAGCCGGCCATGTGTATGGCGCCGCCGTACAAAAGAAGCTTTTCCGTCATCGTCGTTTTCCCCGCATCGGGATGCGAGATAATCGCGAAGGTTCTTCTTCGTTTGATTTCATGGTCGATTGATTGGCTCATTCGGATTGGATCTCCTTTGCGACAAGCGGTGTATGAAGAACAATTCCGTGTCGCACGTAAATAAAATGGGTTATAATTGATGTACGGTCGGTTCCGGTCCAAAGACGCATTCGGTACATTATATCAGTATCGCAGCGCAAGAGGCAAGCAATATTATATCCCGAAATAAGCGGTAAAGGCGGTCTTTTCCGCCAGACTGGAGAAGAAAACATGTCGGAAACTACGGATACCCGTTTGGCGGTTCTGATCGACGCGGATAACATATCTGCGGGCTTTATTCGCCCGATGATCGAAGAAATCGCGCGCTACGGAAACCCGACGATCAAGAGAATATACGGCGACTGGACCAAACCTCAACTCGGCAGTTGGAAAAATGTTCTTTTGGACTTTGCATTTCAACCCGTCCAGCAGTTCGGGTATACAATCGGGAAGAATGCGACGGATTCCGCGATGATTATCGACGCGATGGATATTTTGTATTCGGAAAAGGTGGACGGGTTCTGCATCGTTTCCAGCGACAGCGATTTTACCCGGTTGGCGACCCGTCTTCGTGAGGCGGGGAAAATCGTTTACGGAATCGGTGAGAAGAAAACACCGACTCCATTTATAGCGGCTTGTGATCGTTTCATATATTTGGAAATTCTCGGTTCCCACATTACCGAGGACAAGGTGAAGGCCGGAAAGGGGATCCATCCTGCCGGTACAGGAAAGGATCATCGCGAAGATAGGAATATGGATGACGGAACAAGATCCATTCTTCCGATTGATCGGGAAACCATTGATTTGATTTCTTCTTCCATTTCGGATTTGGCAGACGATAAGGGATGGGCGTTTCTTGGGGCGGTCGGGAGTCTGATCATCAAAAAAAGACCCTCTTTTGACTCCAGAAACTATGGCTTTTCCAAATTGTCGCAGTTGATCCGCGAGATCGATGCCATTGAAAGCGAAGAACGGATTAATGAAAAGAATCCGCAGGTTACGCTCGTTTATATCCGTAACATCGAGGAATTTTAACGATGAAGCGCGGCAGTGGCGTTCTTCTTCACATATCCTCGCTACCCGGGCCTTACGGTCTCGGCTGTTTCGGGGAGGAGGCGCTTACATTCGCGCACTCTCTGAAAAAGGCCGGAATGACCTATTGGCAAGTTCTTCCCTTTTCGGTTCCCGGAAGCGGAAACTCCCCGTATATGAGTCTTTCCGCTTTTGCGGGGAACCCGATGCTGATCGATCCGGATTCGCTTTTTCGACAGGGGTTGATCACGGAAGAGGAGCGGGCCGGCTCAGAGATCCCGGGCGATCCTTATGTAGCGAATTTTAGCGATTGCAAGAAGAAGCGCTCTATTGTTCTTCGTAAAGCTTACTCTCGGATAACCGGGAGAATTCGGGAAGAAGTAGAGTCCTTTATTCGGGAGCAGGATTGGGTCGACGACCTTGCGCTGTTTCTACTGATTCGAAACCAAAATGACGGAAAGTATTGGTGGGAATGGACGGATGAAGATTTACGAAGACATGATTCATACTCACTGGCTGCCCATCGGGATCGTTTCCGAAATGAATATCTGTACTATTGCTTCGTTCAATATCTTTTCTTTTCACAATGGAGTGATCTGAAAAAAGAGATCAACCGGCTCGGAATTCAAATCATCGGCGACATACCGATTTATGTTTCCCGCGACAGTGTCGATGTTTGGGCGCATCGAAAGCTTTTTCGAATCGACGACCGATTGGTTTTCCCCAAGGTTGCCGGTGTTCCGCCGGATTATTTCACGAGCAAGGGTCAGCTTTGGGGGAATCCTTTGTACGATTGGAAAAAACACGCCGACGAGGATTATCGATGGTGGCGCAGTCGGCTTTCCAATAATTTCGAGATCTACGATTTGTTGCGGATCGACCACTTTCGCGGGTTCAGTTCGTACTGGAGCGTATCCTCCGATCGGGAGGATGCGGTAATCGGAGAATGGGAGAGTGGGCCGGGGTTTTCTTTTTTTGACAGACTCCGACTGGATTTTCCCGAGCCGGCCATTTTTGCGGAAGATTTGGGCGAACCGACCGAGGATCTAACGGATTTTCTCGATAAAGTAGGATTCCCGGGAATGCGCGTTTTTCAGTTCGGTTTTGAAGGGGAGGCGGACAATAAACATCGTCCTCACGATTACCCCAAAGCTTGTGTAGCATACTCGGGCACTCACGATAACGATACGTTAATCGGGTGGTATCGGTCTCTGCCGGAGAAAAACGCGGAAGTGGTTCTGGATTATCTGGGGCTGAGTTTGTTCCCGTCCTCTGAAATTACCGAAGAAAATATTAGCAAGAGTTCGATCCGAGCAATAATCGGATCTCCCGCGGATTTGGTTATCTTCCCGTTCCAGGATCTTTTGCACATGAATTCGTCCCGTCGAATGAACATACCGGGAACAAGGAGCGGAAACTGGGCGGTCCGTTTTTCCCGCGAGGAACTGGATCGAATCGATGCGCGATGGATTTTTCGAATGAACCGGCTTTGCGGCAGAATTTAGGAGGATACGATGAGCGGCTGTATTCTTGCGATTGATCAGGGGACGACAAGCTCGAGATGCATGATTTTTGATCGTGACGGACGGGCGATCGGTACCGGGAATGCCGCATTTCGTCAGTTTTATCCGAAGCCCGGATGGGTCGAGCATGATCCGGAGGAGATTTTCGCATCGGTTGTTTCATCCATCGGTCAGGCGTTCGAACGAAGCGGGTCAGCGGTTTCGTCCGTCGATGCAATCGGGATAACGAATCAGCGGGAAACCACTGTAATCTGGGATCGAGTGACGGGGGAACCGATTCATAAAGCGATCGTGTGGCAGTGTCGTCGAACCGCTCCGATTTGTGAGCAATGGAAGCAAAACGGATGGGAGAGTGAAGTACTTTCCCGAACGGGTCTTGTAATCGACGCATATTTTTCCGCAACCAAAATTCAATGGATTTTATCCGAGGTTCCCGGAGCCCGGAAGAAGGCTACGGAAGGGGACCTGCTATTCGGAACGATCGATTCATGGCTGGTATATAAACTGACCGGCGGCAAATCGCATGTGACAGACTATTCGAATGCCTCACGAACGATGGTTTTTAACACCCGGACACTTTCCTGGGACGAGACGCTGTGTGAAAAGTTTGGAATTCCGAGCCGGATGCTTCCGAGCGCGCTTCCCTCCTGTTCACGGTTCGGTACGATTGCCGCCGGAATAAAGGGCTTGGAACGGCTGGTCGGCGTTCCCGTGACCGGGATTGCCGGAGATCAGCCCGCCGCGCTGTTCGGACAGATGTGTCTGAAAGAAGGAGATATTAAAAACACCTACGGAACCGGATGTTTTACTTTGATGAATACGGGTGAGAAACGGATTATCTCCTCCGGTGGACTATTGTCATCCGCTGCGTGGTCCTATCGGGGGAAGACGGTTTATGCGCTCGAGGGAAGTGTTTTTCATGCGGGATCGATCATTTCCTGGCTCAAAGATGAAATGAAGCTGATTTCTACGCCCGGGGAGTGCGATGATTTGGCCGAGAGCGTTGAAAACAGTGGCGGAGTATTCCTGGTTCCCGCTTTTTCGGGTCTCGGAGCACCCTATTGGGATATGTACGCCAGAGGCTGTCTGATTGGGCTGACGCGCGGAAGTAAAAGAGAGCATGTCGCTCGTGCGGCAATCGAATCGATAGCGTATCAGGTGTACGATCTGATTGAGTCCATGAAAAGAGAATCGGGTTACGAAATCCGTTCGATCAAGGCAGACGGCGGAGTCAGCGTCAGCTCCCTGTTGATGCAGCTTCAGGCGGATTTGCTCGGCGTGCCGGTTGACCGGTCGCGTGAAAAGGAAACAACGGCGCAGGGCGCTGCTTTTCTGGCCGGACTCTCTGCCGGAATATGGAACGGGTTGGATGAAGTTGAGAAACTTAGAGAGAGCGATCGAATATTTTTGCCCAAGGAAGATCCTTCATTCGGAGAAAGCCGGATTAAGCTTTGGAGGAAAGCAGTCGAGAGGTCTTCCCGTTGGGAGGAGCCGCCGGAAGTCTAGTTCTGAATCCTCATGGAGTTCTTTTTGGGAATATAGACCGAATAGGAAGTACTGTCCGGCTCATCCAGAATAAATGTGCCTCTGACGCGATGACGCAGGGTAAGAATGAGTGCGACAAAATCCCCTCCGGAAGAAAAAATGATAATCAGCGTAATCAGAAATGAAAACGGACTTCCCCATACAACCGAAAGAATGGATATGGGAAGCGACAAAAATAGAGCCGGAGCGATCATTGCGAATTGAAAAGCACGAATCGGGATGGCCTCGGTGCAATGTGCGTAAGGTGTCAGCAAACGAAACCGGAAGAGGATTCCCCGCCATTTTTTTATACAAAAGGGTACGAAAATAATCGCGTGAATTACTTCGTGTGCCGTAACCAATGTGAATAAAACCAAGAAAAACATGATAAAGAAAAACGGGATAAAGTAGGCCGACTCCGAAAGCGATGAAAAGAAAGTAAAATGTGAAATTCGCGGATACGCATAGGCATAGACAGCGATATAGACGACCGCAAAAGGAAGGGACACAATAAAGGCGAGCAGATTCACGCGTAGCGCACCGATCGTATGGCGGGCAAACGTGTATTTTTTTTGTGAAAATGCTTCCGTAACCATGTTTTTCCTCCTTTTTATGATTATAGCGGAAAATTTTTTTCACAAGTACCTTGACAGACATAGTATAACGAATTAGAATCTACATCAAGAAACAATTTACTCGGAAGGAGGATATACTATGTCAATTACTTCTGACCTACTGCGCGGGCATACCGATACGATTATCCTGAAGCAGCTTCTGAAAAGCGATAGTTACGGATACGAGATCAATAAGTCGATACAGGAGAGAACGCGCGGTCGATACGAATTGAAGGAAGCAACCTTATATTCAGCATTCAGAAGACTTGAGGAAACCGGCTTGATATCATCGTATTGGGGGGATGAGACGACCGGAGCGAGGAGACGATACTATACGATTACCGGGTCCGGGAAAAAAATGTATGCAAAAAATCTGGACGATTGGAACGAAGCGAAGGAAATTATTGACGAGTTGATCAAGGAGGAAGGAAAATGAACGAGAGGATTCGCGCCCATATTGAGGGATTATTTGAAAATGCCCCGAAGAGTAACAAGTTCACGGAATTGAAAGAGGAACTGCTGTCAAACTGCAATTGCAAGTATGACGATCTGGTCGCCGGGGGAACGCCTCCGGACGATGCATATAAGCAAGTAATTGCGGGAATCGGTGACGTGTCGGAGTTAATCTCTCAGCTTCAAACCGGTCAGTCCGCGGATGCAGAGTTGATAGAGAAGGGAAGAGTCCGAAGTGCTTTGCTCGTTTCGGTTTCGGTCGGTCTGTTTATTCTTTCACCTGCCGTTTATATGTTTATTTCGTACTTACTGCATCGGGATGAATTTGCCATTCTTGCGATGTTCGGCTGTATTGCGGCGGGTGTCGGACTTTTAATTTACAATTCGATGACCAAGGTTCGCTATCAAAAGACGGACGATACGATGATCGAAGAATTCAGGGAGTGGAAGGTACAAAACGAGCAGTCGAAGAATTTTCGGGGGTTGATTTCCTCTGTTCTGTGGCCGCTGATTTTGATTACCTATTTCCTTATCAGTTTTTTTTCCGGCGCATGGCATATTACATGGGTTTTGTTTATTGTCGGAGTTTTGATTGAAGGAATTATCGGGATTATCTTCGAACTGAGAAAGGGTAAGGATAAATGAAGACGCTACGAATTATATCGCTAATATTGATGTCTCTTATGGCGATGGTTTTGATCGGAACGTTGGTGTTTGCGCTGACGGGAAATTTATCAGAACTGTCCTTTGTGAATGACTTTCGCTTTTCGATCGGAGGAAAGCATGAGCTGATATCGGATGAGTCGATAGATTCCGACGGGATTTCTCTGATCGATATGGATCTGAGTTCCGCTGATGTTGAGCTTTTCTTGTCGGATGACTCACAATTTCATGTTGTCTATTACGGACCGACCGAAGAAAAGAGTGATCCGGATATCACGGCGCATACCGATACGGACAGCCTCATTATCAAACAAAGAAATCGGGTCGTTCCGTTTCGGTTGAATACAAACCGTCTGGTGAAAGTGTATGTTCCTTCCGACTTTAGCGGATCTTTCGAGCTTCGATGCGCGTCCGGAGATTTGCGGATTAAGGATGATTTGCAATTCGAATTGTTCTTGTATAAGGTTGCTTCCGGAGATTTATATGCGGAAAATCTTCATACCGAAGAAACGGAGATCAATACGACCTCCGGAGACATATCTGTCGCAAAGCTTGAGACGGATGAGTATGTATTGAAAACCTCTTCCGGTGATATTAGAATCGAGAATATCCGCGGATCCGGATCGATATCCGTTATCTCGGGCGATGTTCGCATCGACGAGTATTCCGGCAGTGGTTCCATCAGTGCATCATCGGGAAGGATTAGTGTTCAGACGACAGAAATCACGGGAGATTTGGACATAAAAGTAGTTTCGGGAGACGTGGAGGTGTGTTTTGCCGAAGATCAGGCGCTGATTCTGGATGCGTCGGTTACAAGCGGAGATATTGATACAAGATTATCCCTGGACAATGCAAAAATGGCCAAACGCTCTCTTTCCGGAACCATCGGGGACAGCCCGATGCACAAACTCACAATTCGGACGACATCCGGAGATATTCGTATCGATTGCAAATAGAAACCTTACAGAAAAACCGCTCCCGACCTGTTTTTCGTTTCTTGCTCGGCGTGTCGCATGAGCAAGATGAAGATCAGGTTCGGGGCGGCTTTTTACGTAAGCCGACAATCAGTTTTGATCCTTCGGAAAGAATCGGGAGGCAATCGGCATGACCAGTTTTACTTTTCGCAAAGCCTTAGAGACCGGAATGTGAAGAGGGACCGGTCTTTGCGACTCGCGGTAAAGTCTCTTGCGATCAATCGTTGCTGAATAGGCATTAAGCACCCGTTCCGCGAAAATCGTAGCGGAGTATTCCTGAACGGATTTTTGTGCGTTGGCTGAAAAAAGACGGAGCGTATCGGTGTTTCCGATCAGGCTTTCCAATATTTCGGGGAGCTCCTTCTCATCGCGGAAAAGGCGGGCATTACTGCCGTCCATCAGGAGACTGCTGACGCTTTCGTCGATTCGCGCAACGACGGGGAGACCCGATGCCATCGCTTCATAATAGGTCAGGCCCTGGGTTTCGGTTACGGAGCAGGAGACAAAGATGTCCCCGAGCCGATAGTACTTCGCGATCTCGTTGTACGGGGCGGAACCGGCAAAAATAACCTTGTCGGAAACGCGATATTTCTCCGCGCATTCTTTCAGTGCCGTAAGGGCGGGACCGGTGCCGACGATCAGCATCCGTACATCCCCGTTTGCGGCGGATATTGTCGGCATTGCCCGGATGATCATATCAATGCTTTTTTCCTTTGCCACGCGCCCCAGACAGAGAATTACTTTGTGATTCGGATGAATCCCCAAGCTTTTTTTCAGCTCGAGAATTTCTTCTTCGGAGTACCTTGACGCCCGAAACGGTTCCAAGTCAATGCCGGTCGGAATCACAAAAATCGGTCGGTCTACTCCGTATGAAACCAAGGATTTTTCAACTTTTGCGGTCGGAACAATCACCGAGTCCGCCAGATTACAAAAAAAACGGCTGAACGCTTTTGCCATTCGGGGCGTCGCCAGATATCCCCTGGCAATATAATGTGTGTAATCTTCGAGCATGGTGTGATACGTATGAATGATGGGAAGCCGAAGATAATGACCAGCGTTCATTCCGACAAACCCCATGAAAAACTCGGTCTGTGTGTGAATAATATCGATCTTGAGTTTTCTCATTAATCGAATCAGCTTTGTGGAAAAGGGTGCCGCTGCCCGATGTGGCTTTATGAAAAAAATCGGTATGCTGGGGAAACGGTATATCGTCGGGTCTTTCTTTAATCTCGAAAGCATTTGATGCGGCTCCGAGACCGTAAAAATATACACGTTGTGCCCGAATTCGCGAAGTGACTCGGACAGAGTGTATATCGATGACGTAACCCCGTTGATATCCGGGAAATAGGTATCCGTTATCACCGCGATGTTCATCCGGAAAGACTCCTTACAAAGTATTGCCATCCCAGTATAATACGAAAAGGAAAAAAAGTCGCGAACCGTCGGCTTTGCCGTCACCCAATCAAGAATTCTTCAGAAAAAAAACGGCCAGTTGTGTCCGACTCTTCAGGGTTAGCTTATCAAGCATCACGCTGATTGAGTTTCGAACCGTTCCCTCACCGATGAAAAGCTTTTCGGATATTTCCCGGTTGCTCATTCCTTCACCTAAAAGCCGGAGAATATCGAGTTCTTTTTCGGTCAGACCGGAGAACGAATCGGAAGCGGGCTCCGGTGGGGAGGAGGTCATCAGCGGAAGCTTGGAAACAATTTCTTCTCCGAAAACGCTTTGGCCGGTCATGACCGCTTTTAGAGCGGGTGCGATGGATTCGAAGTCTTGTTTCAACAAGTACCCGCGAGCGCCCATACGGAGGGCGTGGATAATATATTCATCGTCCGAAAAGGTGGTCAGAAAAAGAATTCTGGCGTCCGGGAATTCGCCGATAACCGCCTCTGCCGCCGCAAGTCCGGATACGTTTTTCATTCGGATATCAAGAAGAAGGATGTCGGGACGGTGCGCGCGATAAAGCGTCAAAGCTTCGGTTCCGTCCTGTCCGACGGCCGTGACGGTAATATCAGGATCCGATTCGAGGATGGTTCGTAATGCGGATGCAACGAGCGGATCGTCGTCAATAATAATGATTCTCATGCTTGCTCCTTCGGTACGGACAGGAAAACTTCAAAACCGTTCTGTTTTCGAAAAACGACGTTTCCCTTTATCATTTCCACTCTCTTTTCGATTCCGATGAGCCCCATACCCCGGCTCTTTTCCAATTCCCCAACGCTCCCATTGGTGACATTTCCGTTGTCCCGAACGGATAATTGAAAAAGAGCGGGGTGCTCCCGGATCGAAACAGTGACCTCCGTTGCGTCGGAATGATGTGCAATATTGGAAAGACTTTCCTTAATAACGGCGATAAATGTATTGCGGATCAATCGGTCGGGAGTCGTATCCAAGTTGTAGAGAAGCTTCACGGGACAGAAAGAGAAAGTCCGGACAATCGAGCGAACCGATGAATACAGGTCTTCAGATTCCTCATGAAGGTCATGAATGCTTGAGCGAATCTGATTCATGCCATCGGTAAGAGAGTCTTTTAAATCGGAGAGCGGTTGCTTCATTTTCTCGTCGGTACAGGTTGTGATGAGAGCTCCGGTTTGAAGCAAGGTGCTGGTCAGGACGTGTCCGATACTGTCATGAAGTTCGCGGGCGATGCGGTTGCGCTCCTCTAAGGTTGCGGCGTGTACCTCAAAGTCCTTGCGTTCCAAAAGCTCGTGATTGGCCTGTTCCAAAGCGAGCTGCTTCTCGGCATTCAAATCACGTAAAGCATTATTGTCCCGGATCCTTTTATCTGCGGCCGAGGTGGCAATACTGAGATATAAAGACAAGAGAAAGAGAGCCGGCATTCCGATGGCCCATGTCGGAGACGGTGAAAAATGAACGATAAACGGAATCAAAGCAAGAGATGAAAACCATCGGAAACGCACCTCAAACAAACCGTAAGCGATAAGAGGCAAACAAAAAAATGCGTCGGGAAGAAAGATACTGACAATCACGAACAGGATAAGAAGGATCAGAGAGGCCCGCTCCGATTCAAGATAATAGTCGATTGCGGCAAAGGTTACCGCCACAAGGATATAGACCGGCGAATACTCGTCCGAATGATTCATCATCAAAAGTATGGTGCAGAATAATAAAAGAAGCAGACGGTCAATCAGTTTGTTCATCTTCGCGAAAGCACCTCAGGGAAACAATTAACATAGCTCGTTATTATTTTATCACGCGATCGTTAAAAAAATGACATTTGTCACGGGTATAAACGGACGGATGTCACTTCTGCCGAAAATTAAGATCTTCTATAATGTCGTCAAGATGAACGATAAAGGCGGGATGAGGGCTCGCCGAAGGAGGAAAAATGGTCGTTAAAGTATCCAATCTTGTGAAACGGTATGGGGATCTGATCGCACTGGACCATCTGGATCTGGAGGTGCGTGATGGCGAGATTTTCGGACTGCTCGGTCCGAACGGCTCGGGTAAAACCACGGCAATCAATTGCATTCTTTCTCTTCTTTCCATTGACAAGGGAGATATCGAGGTTTTCGGAGAAAAGATGACGCCTTCCTCGTATCACCTGAAAAGAGATATCGGAATCGTGATGCAAAACGTGGCGGTGGTCGAGGAGCTGAACGTCCTTGAGAATATCGATTTTTTCTGTGGCTTATATGTGAATGACAGGGAAGAACGAAAAAAACTTGTCGATGAGGCCATCGAATTTGTCGGATTGACCGAGTTTAAAAAGTTCTACCCCAAAAAACTGAGCGGCGGACTTCTGAGAAGACTCAATATTGCTTGCGGTATTGCCCATAAGCCGAAGCTGATTATTCTGGACGAGCCGACGGTCGCCGTTGATCCGCAAAGCCGCAACAATATTCTGGAGGGAATCGTTCGTCTCAACCAGGCGGGAGCGACCGTAATCTATACTTCTCATTACATGGAGGAGGTTGAACAGATCTGCTCCCGAATTTGTATTCTTGACAAGGGAAAGATGATTGCTCAGGGAACCAAAGAAGAACTGAAAGGAATGATTCGAATCGGTGAAAAGATTACCGTGGAGTTTCTTTCGGGACGTCCGGAGGATGCTGTCGACTGGATGGGAGCCATGCCGCACGTCGCTTCGGTGGAGTGTAAAGAGAATCGATTGCTCATTAAGACCGAAGTCGGAAAAAACGGACTGGAAGGGATCTTATCCGAGCTCAAAAAGAGAGATATTCAAACCGGTCTGATCTATTGCGAATTGCCGACGCTCAATGACGTATTTCTGGAGATTACCGGCAAAGAGCTCCGGGATGTATAGGAGGAAGTGTAAATGTTTTGGAGGATTTTCAGGTATCGCCTGATATCGAACATTCGGGACGTCGGGACCCTTTTTTGGACACTCGTTTTTCCGCTTTGCCTGGCGACGTTTTTCGGACTCGTTTTCCCGAATATCACCAGCAGTACGATAACGTTCGAGACTGTCAATATCGGTGTGTATGAGGCCGTGGATTACCCCGGAGATCCCTACCTTATCGAGAATTTGAAGGCAGCCAAGCAATCCGAAAACGTCGATCTGTTTCATGTGACTCAATATGAATCAATAGATGAAGCCGAGGATGCGCTTCAGAACAAGGAGATCAGCGGTTACGCGGTTATTACCGACCAGGCCGTGCTTCATTTTTCGGGATCCGGATTCAATCAGACGATTATAAAAAGCTTTTTTGATCAGTATACGCAAGTCCGTTCGGCCATCGTGGATATCGCAAGTGAGAACCCGGGGGCGATTAGCGAAGTAGCGTCACTTTTCGAAGAAGAAGTCGAATACACCAAGTCGACCTTTGCGGGTCGGGATAAGCCGGATTCGATTCTGATCTACTTTTACAGCCTGATCGCCATGACTTGCCTGTACGGAGGCTTTCAAGGTCAAAAAGAAATTATGCATATTCAGGCGAATCAGTCTTCGCTTGCCGCCCGACAGAATATTTCTCCGGTTCCGAAGCTGAAGCTTTTCGGCAGTTCCATCCTTTCGGTCACACTGGTTCAGTACCTGTCGATACTGATATTGATCGCGTATCTTGTATTTGTTTTACGAATCAATATCGGAGATCGAATCGGTATGATTTTGGCCGCTGCATTTGCCGGCTGTTGCCTCGGAATATCCTTCGGAGCGTTGGTCGGTGCCGTTGTGAAGGGCGGAGAAGGGATTAAAGTAGCCATAATAATCAGCTTTAGCATGATTCTTTCTTTGATGTCCGGAATGATGCAGGCCTCCATAAAAATCGCTGTAGAAAAGGCTGTACCCGCTTTTAAATATGCACTTCCCGGCAACCTGATCGCGAATACCTTTTACGCGATATACTACTTCAATGATAACGAGCGCTTTTATTTCGGAATGGCTCTGATGATTGGCATCAGCATCGTTTTGTACGCGATTTTGACCCTGATTCTTAGGAGGCAGAGATATGCAAGTATTTAAAGTAATTATCAAAACCATACGAAAGAACTTCCATGTGCTCAGCATATATCTTATCGTGTTTGTCGGCTTCATGGTGTTGATGTCGAGTGTGCAGTCTTCCGGCGGGAGTTCTATGTTCTCTGAGGTCAAGAGAACGGTGATGATTATCAACCACGACAGTGGCAACGTAATCGCGGATGAATTTGCCGACTTCATGAAGCGGGCAAGTATTCCGATTGATCCGGTCGAGACCGAGGAGGAGATGCTTGACGCACTCTTTAATGAAGAAGCGGATTATATTCTCATTATTCCCGAGGGTTTTTCGGCGGACTTTCTTTCCGGCAGTTATTCGAACGCGCTTGAACAGCAATCGATTGCCGGTTCCAGAAGCGCGGTCTGGACCGATATGAAAATCCGGAAATACATGGATCTGCTTCGTCTTTATACCAAACTTTCGGACGTCGACGTAAATGACAGCGAGGCAATCCGGGCATTGACCGAAAAGGTCGAAAAGCAGATGAATACGGAAACAGTAGTTATCTATCCCGTAGGAGTAAAAAAACAGGGAAACGAATTTACCGCGATGTATTTCAAATTTATGGGATACTCGTTAATGGCAGTGACCATTCTCGGGATCGGATTTATCCTGAAAATTTTTAACGGACGTGATTTCAGAAATCGTTTGCGGTGCTCGCCGGAAAAAACATCGAATGTCAACATCCAGCTTGTCATCGGGAGTTTATGTTTTGCTGCTGTGGCTTGGCTTGTTCTTATCCTGATCGCCATTACATTCAGCTACTTTGAAGGAATAAAACCTTGGATATGGCTTACGGTTGTAAATTCCTTTGTATTTATGCTTTCAACCCTTTGCATGAGTGTCGTCCTCGGACTGGTCGTAAAAGGGGAGAACGCACGAAGCGCAGTTGCAAATGTCGTTGCTCTCGGGTCGAGTTTTTTAGGAGGAATATTTGTACCCCAGGAGTTTCAAAGCGAAATAGTCCGCAAAATCGCAGGATTCCTTCCGGCCTTCTGGTTTGTTAAGGCCATCGACGAAATACAGGGGCTTTCGTCCTTCACTTGGAATAACATCCGCCCCATCATGATGTATATGTTGATACAACTTATCTTCGGGGTCGCGTTTATCTGTGTCGCGATGGCCGTTTCCAGGGAGAGGAGTCGGCGGACCGTTTGACTTCTTGAATGAATCAGAAAGGGGCTGTCTCTCAACTTCTGTTTTGAGACAGCCTCTTTTTTGAAGCGTGTGACCGCTAAAGACTTTTTTCCGCAATTCCGGCCAGAAGACTTCGTTCCACCTGACGAAGCGTGACATGTCCGGTAACGGCGTGATGGTTCATCCGTTCGATCACATAGACGAGTCCGTTTGACTTAGAATCGACAAGGACGTTATCAATCTGATTATCGGACGGATCACCCAAGAAGATGAATTTGGAGCGCTCGCCGGCCCGGGTCAGCATCAGCTTCGCCAGATGCGGAGTAATTTCTTGTGCCTCGTCTACGATGACAATCGCATCGGAAATGGTTCGGCCGCGCATGTAGGTGAATGTTTTAATTTCAAAGATTCCCCGCTTGCGAAAATCCTCAATAAACTGTTCGATTTGAGAGCTCTCTTCGCCTTTTTTGCTTCTCTTGCCGCCGTAGCTTTCTTTATCGATGGTCATCAGGTTATCGATGGCATCATAGAAACTGCCCATCCACGGGCGAAGCTTCTCCTCCTCGGATCCGGGCAGGTAACCGATATCATTACCGACCGGTACGGTGGGACGAACAAAGACGATTTTTCTGTACTCGCGTTGCTCGAGAACCTTTTCGAGCGCGACGGCCGTTGCCAGTATGGTCTTGCCGCTTCCCGCACCGCCGGTCACGGTTACAAAGGGCACGGATGGATCCATGAGCAGTTCAAAAGCCATTTTCTGTTCGAGATTTTTAGGCACCAAGCCCCATGCGGAATGATTGGTGTACTTCAGCGGAACCAGATGGCTTCCGTCATATTTGGCCAGAGCGATGTGCTTGTCGTTGTCGCGCGAGGAAATAATCGCGAACTGGTTCGGAAGCATCTCGATGGACTTGGGCGGTTTGGCTCCGCCGTCAAATATTTTCGCGATCGATTTATCGGACATCGTCAGGTGACAATAACCGGTATAGAGTTCATCGGTCTTAATCTTGTCCGTTTCGTAATCCTGAGAGGGGATATCGCAAACCTCGGCCTTGATGCGAAGACAAACATCCTTGGAAACCAGAAACGTTTCCGTACCGTGCGACTGCTCTTTGATCTTCATCGCACATGCCAAAATCTCGTTATCGTTTTTCTGCGCTTCGAGAAGCGGTAACGTTCGCATGGAGCCCTGCCCGTTTGAACGACCGGGAATGCTACGCACGGAAGCGTCGGGAAATGCCACATGCAAGATGACCTCGTTCGAAAGCTCGATCCCCTCGCTGACGCACTGACGTCCTCTTCCGTCGATTCGACGATGTAAAGTCCGAACCGCCTCGCGCGCCTGGTATCCGACCAGCCCTTCCTTGGATTTCAGGTGATCCAGTTCCTCCAGAACGGTAATCGGGATGTAGACGTGATTGCCTCTGAAATTCAGAAAGCATCCCGGGTCATGCAGGAGAACATTGGTGTCCAGCACATAATTCTTCTGCCGACTGTCCGCCACGACATTGATTTCTCTTTCCCCGGATTTTTCCGCATCGGGGCGATAATAGGGGCGGGGGGTTGTCATTATGCTCATCCGCTTTCCTCCGATTGATAATAAAATCGTTTCCGTCAGAAGAAGGAAACGATACGCAGTAAAGCAACCGGCTCAAAGGCCATTCCGAGATTGAATTTCTTGTCAAGAGTGTCTCTGCGCAAAACGAGAACACCTCCGTACGCTCCTCACGCATTACCGAAAATCAGCGTGTGATGTCACTATCAGAATACCCTATTTTGGAAAAATCAACAATTATCCGATGGATTCATTGATAAAAAAGTACTATCATAGCAATAAGTAATATCCAACTCCATACCGGAGGAAAATCATGAAACCATATATTAACCGTCTTTTGTCCGAGAACCGCCTTGCCGAATTACGTCGGATCCTTTCGGGTGTTTATCCCGAATATGACACCGTCCTGATTATCGGGCGGGTTAATCAATATTACTATACCGGCACAATGCAGGACGGGATCCTTGTGCTTAGAAAAGACGGCTCGATGTTTTTCTTTGTTCGCAAGAGTTATGAGCGCGCGAAAATCGAATCTCCATTCGAACCGATTATTCGTATATCCACATACCGTGATATTCTCGCGTTTTTGCCCGAAGATCTCGGCAAGGTTTGCGTGGAGACCGAAGCGGTACCGGTTGCGATGCTGGACCGGATACGGAAATATTTCCGAATGGACGGGATTCTCCCGCTTGACCGCGTGATTGCCACACAAAGAGCGGTGAAAGGTTCCGAGGAGCTCGGAATGATTCATGAATCGGGGCGGAGGCACGCAGATATCATGGAGCATACAGTTCCCGCCATTCTTCGCGAAGGGATGAGTGAGACCGATTTTGCGGCGGAGCTTTATGCGGAGATGATCAAGAAAGGACATCACGGAGTTTCACGCTTTTCGATGTTCCAAATGGAGATTATTATCGGGCAATTCGGGTTCGGTGAAACGTCCCTGTACCCGACCAATTTTGACGGTCCGGGCGGGATGAAGGGGATGTCTCCGGTCGTTCCGATCCTCGGTGACCGGGAGCGCATTCTGAAAAAGGGAGACATGGTCTTTGTCGACGTCGGTTTCGGTTATATGGGTTATCACAGCGACAAAACTCAGGTGTACTCTTTCGGAGCCGAGCCGAGCGATTTGGCCGTACGAACGCATCGAGCTTGTATCGACGTTATGAATCAAGTAGTTTCCGGTATCCGACCCGGAGCGATTCCGGCCGATATTTATATATCTTCGACCGCGAATCTTCCCGAGGAGCTCAGTGAACACTTCATGGGCTATAATGGGGAGAAGGTGAAATTCTTGGGGCACGGCGTCGGTCTGTTTGTCGACGAGCTTCCGATTATTGCCGGCGGATATAAAGAACCGTTGCGCGAAAACATGGTCATTGCGATTGAGCCGAAGTGCGGTATAGAGGGTGTAGGTACGGTCGGTGTGGAGGAGACCTATGTAGTCACGAAAAACGGAGCCGAATGCTTGACCGGAGGACCCAAAGATATCGTCACGGTATGGGCATGATCGGTAGAATCTCCGGAAGACTGTAAAAATATCCTTGTTGTTGGTCGATTCCGAGTTCGTCGCAGATATCCGCGTAATCTTTGTTTTCGATGCCCTCGGCGACGGTGACCATATCGAACTTTCCGCAGAAATCGACGATGCTGCGAACCAATCCGAACCCTTTCGGCGTGTTGGCTTTCATAATCAGAGAGCGGTCGATTTTTATAACGTCGATCGGAAGATCCGAAACATAACCGTACGAGGAATAACCGGTTCCGAAATCATCAATCACGATAACAAATCCGTGATTATGGAGAAGATCGAGATGGGCGCGGATGTTGGCAACCGAAAGAAGGACGCGCTCCGTGATTTCAATGTGGATTCTTTCAGGATTGACACCTCGTTCCTTTGCCTTTCGCACCAAGGACAGGATGGTTTGCTCATTGAAATCCGATGCCGAAAAGTTGATACCGATGTATTTCCCCCTGTATTCCGGGTTGACGGAAAGACTCAGTGCGCGTTCAAACATGAAATCGGTAAGGTCGTGTATCAATTCCGTCTTTTCGAGTACCGGTACAAAGACATCGGGGGCGATTCGCGTGTCGTCATCCCGGATCCATCTTGCCAGAAGCTCAATGCCGACCGTTTCGCCGGACCCTGAATCGTGGATGGTTTGATATGCGGTTCGGATATTGCCCTTTTTTAGAGCGTCCCGGAAACCGCTTGCGATACTGACACTGCTTTTGAACAAGGCCTCCATCTCGCCGGTGAAACGCACCAAACGCGTATTGCTGCGTACTGCGTCGCGGAGGGCAACCAGAGATCTTCGAACGCCGTCGATCGGAACCTCCTCCGGAGAAAGTGTTGCGATTCCGATTCGAAATTCAATATAGACGGGAACGTGCATCACGGAAATCGTACGCTCGTTCAGGGTATATATAGCGGAAAGAATATTCTCGGTATTCGGCTCATCTTCCTCGTGGATAACCTTGACGGCAAACTCAAGTCCGTAGTAGCTGTATACCTCCGCATTCGGAAATGGCTTTAAAACCTCGGTCAGTTTATCCGAAAAAACGCGGACGATACGCTGAAAAAAGTCGTAACCGAAAAAGCCCAGGTACTCCTGATAATCGGTGACCGAAAGACTGATGAACGTAATCGGTTGCTCCGAAAGCATGTTTTCACTGCGAAGCGCCTCGTAATTTTTCAGGCCGGTGTCGGGATCATGGGAAAGCATAAATGATATTTTCAATTCCCGCTTGTGTGCGAGATCGGCGAACAGGCCGATGATAAAAGCGATTATCGCATAGGTCAGCACTCGAATAATCCAGTTGGGAAGAGATTGTGTGGTGCCGGTCAGGACATTTTGCGGCATGAACGGTCCCACGAGAAATCCGCTGATCGTCGCGTGAACCAGTCCCCATTTATACCCGTAAATGGAAGATACCAATGCAATGGGAATATACATCAGATTCGTGTATACATTTGTTGTCCCGCCTGTATAGTATACAAACAGGGCAGTCGCCAAGGACAACATAAACCCGACAATCAAGGGAGAAAGGCGATCCCGGAATGATTTTATCCTGAATAGTTCCATCTTATCCTCCGGCAGATCCGATCGATATCGAACCGTAAATAACGATAAAGCGCCTCCTATTATATTTACATATTACAACAAAATAGACGATTTCGGTTGGACGGAACCAAATAACGGATAGGAACCGTTGACTTCTTGTTGTATAATGGCCAAAAAGGCCGTTCGATATTCTAAAATTGATTCGGTCGCACAAGGGGGGATAATGATGATTCCGAAAAAGGCATTGAACGCGGCCAATTTGCTTTCCATTTCCCGTTTCGTATTTCTGCCTGTTCCGATTGTCTTTGCCGTGTTGGACATGAGGGTCGGTTTTTTGATTTCGTATATCTTGGTCGGAGCGACGGATTTTTTTGATGGCATCGTTGCGCGCCGATTCAATATGACCTCTGAGCTGGGCAAAAAGCTGGACTCGTTCTCCGACCTCTTTTTCTATCTGGCTTCCGCTTGGTTTCTCTATCGCCTGCACACGGAAGTGGTCACTTCCATGCCGAATCTCGCGTTAATCCTTTCTTTTCTGGCACTGCTCGTGATTTCTTTTATCGTTTCGGGAATCCGATGCAAAAAACCGGTTCTGATGCACACTATTATTCTGAAGCTCAATGCGGTCATTCTTTATCTGGTCGTTATATTCGCTGAATTCTTCGATGTCACTCTTTTAGTCACTTGCCTGGCAATCCTGTATCTCATCGGAATTATCGAGGAGATGGCGATATTCATTACGTTCGGAGACATCGACCCGGATTCGAAGTCGTTCTTTCACCTTGCCGCTCAGAGAAAAAGGGATAAGGAAAGTATCGGCAAGCTTCATACGATACCCGGCGAAAACGAAAAGTCCGGAGAGGCATAAACGAGAAGAAGAATCAGGCCAGAACCTTTCTTGAAAATTTTCTCAGAAATAACATAATCCACAGAAGAGCCGTTCCCATTGCGGGAAAGGTAAGAAGCCAGTTTTTATGAATGACCGCTTCGGTCATCCAGTATGTCGGGAGAATTCCCGACATATATTTTATGGGTGCGGGTACCAGAAGCGCTACCGGGATGCCGGCCATCAGGAGTCCGGAAAGCTTGGTCAGTGCGAGGCCTTCCACCTTATTACCCGCCAGCGAGGTAATCATCAACGATACGACGATTCCAAGCGCGCCCGCGCACAAGGAGAGTGAAAGAATCATCGGGATTTCAATTCCGGACAGCCCGAAAACCTTATAGATAAGAAAACAAAGGACGGTGGCGGTAATGGCGGGGACACCGACTCTTGACCCCAAATAGCCGATCCGCCCGACGGGAGTCACCGAGATCGCACGTGTAAGCCCCAAATCCGCTTCATCAAGCATGATCATCGCTCCGGCAGAAGTGAAGAGTAACGGGGTCATAGTAATCAAGACCAGATCGAAGATCGGAAAGTAAGGTGCCAGTATTGCATCCCGAATAAAATAGCCGCAAAGAAACATTTCCAACGCCGGAATCGCGAATCGAAACACGGAGCCGATCAGCAGCGGAGCTACAAAAAGCGCGATCAACATCCAATCGGAGAATATTTGATTTATAAATTGAACGGTTACGCTCACAAACGCTTTCATAGACGAATTCCTCCCGTAGAAAGAAAATTCTTCTTCACTGTGCGAACCGAAAGGAAGACGGTTGCGAAAGTCCAAATGAGGAGACACAGAAGGAGAAGAAACGGATTCTCGGCGTCGCCGTACATCAGATAAATGGCAGCAACTCCCGGATGAATCGACAGCAACGGGTGAGAAATGTCAAAAAGCAAAAGAAACGGCGGAATAAAAATCAACAACTCGAACGGAACAGCGGCCAAGATAAAGCGATTCAGCGAAGAGCTTTTCATCGCCGCCACCAAGCCCAAAGAAGAGCAGATGAACGAGCTTAGAATCAACGCAGCAAAACATAGAAGCAGATCGGGTGTCCCGCCCGCAACGGCAAGAACGGAACCCACAAAAAGTCCGACGAGCGCAATCGAGAACAGTTTTCCGAGACAGTACTCGAAAACGCGAACCGGGGAGACGGCGATCGCTCCGTTTACACGCTGACTCTTCTCGAGAAGAACAATCGCCCCCATAAAGAAAAGTCCCATCGCCGCCGGATCGGAGAATATCATTACGGTGGCAACGATTCTTCGCGCACTATCCGGAACCACCGAAAGCACCATCAGGTATATCAAAGTAAATGCGGCGTACACATAGTAAAAACCGTATTTCCACTGGAAACGGATATCCCCCAAGGTCAGCGCCAGTGTTCTCATACCAAAGACCTCCCGGTGACTTCCATAAAAATGTCGCCGAGATTCGGTTCCGCGGAATGGATGGTAAGAAGTTTTCCGTCCCGAATCAATTGGGATAAACGCTCGTCCGTACCGGTCTCATGAAGCGAACACTCCTTTGCTTGCTCGAGTCCTTCCTCCAGAAAGGAGTAACGAAGTGAGGAGGCACCGCGTTTGAGTATCAGCGATCGGGGAGAATCAAGGGCAACAATCCGACCCGATACGATAAACGCGACACGGTCACACATTTCCTGCGCATCCTCCATGCGGTGTGTCGTAAGAATTATTGTTTTACCTTTGGCGCGCTCCTCCAAAATCATTTCCTTAACCAACCGGGCGTTGGTCGGATCCAACCCGCCGGTCGGTTCATCCAGGAAAAGAATATCGGGGTTATTGATCAGGGACCGGATGAAACACAGCCGGCTTTTCATGCCCTTCGAAAATTCAAAGACCTTCTTATCCGCGTCATTAAGCAGATCCACTCGTTTGAACAGCGCATCCATGTCCCGGACCGGATTCTTATAAAGGGAAGCGAAAAATCTCAGATTTTGCCGGGCGCTCAATTTGTCGTACAGGGTCGGAAACTCAAAGTCGATCCCGATCCGCTCGTAAAAATCGCGTCCGTGGTTTTTCACTTCTCCGCCGAAAACCCGGATGTTGCCCGAGTAACCGGGCAGAAGACCGATCAGAAGTTTCTGCAACGTGGATTTCCCCGCACCGGAGGGACCGAGAAAACCGAAAATCTCGCCCTTCTCAACCGAAAAACTCATGTCTTCGATAAAGGGCTTTTTGCCGTAACCAAAGCTTAGTTCGTTAATACGGATCATGATTGCCTCCGATCATTTGTATGCATAAACCCTTTACCAATAGAGCCAGAGAATCATCGAAGATTTCCGCACCGATTTCTCTTTGATAGCACATTGAGAAAAAAAGCGCGGTGAAGGCCCCGGAATACATCATCCAATCGGCTTCCGACGCATCGGGCATCAACTGCCGCATTAAAAAAAGATCGCCCTCTGGATTGCTCTGATGCGCCTTTACCATTTCGTCGGGAAGCTTTCGCACCAGGGCATCGATCTCGCCGCTGACCATCAGACGATGAAGTCCGGTTTGGCGTGTTATCGCGAATCCTTCGAGGATCACATGTGCCAGATCATCGGCGGAAACGGGAGCATGAAGGCTTTGGATCATCTCGGCCATTTTTGAATGCACCTCGATATGAATATCCATGAGCACATCATAGATCAGTAGCTCCTTGGATGCGTAAAACAAATAAAACGTTCCCTTGGGAATCCGCGCTCTTGTGACGAGATCGTCTACGGTCGTTTTTTTAATCCCGACGGTCGCGATCGATTCTGCGGCGGCGGATTTGAGCGCCTGCACGATTTCGCGGCGTTCCTTTTCGGAAAAAGCTTTTGGCATGGATCCTCCCGGCACATGATTAGAACGGAATGACTAAATTAGCATATATGGTCATTATACGTCATATTTGTTCTTTTTCAAGCCCTGGATCGCGGTCCTTGCTCCGGATTATGAAGTCAATTGCTAATGAGAATAGTATTTTTGATAAAGAGACTAAAAAAATCATAAGATATTTAATTTATCAAACCGATTGACTTTCGGATGATTCGATGGTACAAAAATATAGATAATATGGTTATCCGGTTGGACAAATATCCGTTTTTCCGGTATTTGTTTTCAAGATTGATGCTTAGGGTGGAGGCTTCAAAAGTTTTCCGCCCTCATTTTATGTAAAGGAGCAAACGAAACATATGAAAGTGAATTTTACGGAAACAGTCCTGCGTGACGCCAATCAGTCGCTGATTGCCACCCGAATGCCGTTTTCTGATTTTAGAGATATTTTGGAAACGCTTGATCATGCGGGGTATTACTCGTTGGAGTGCTGGGGAGGAGCCACATTTGATTCATGTTTACGTTATCTCGGCGAAGACCCGTGGGAGCGACTTCAAAAAATTAAGAATGAAGTAAGGCATACAAAATTACAAATGCTTCTTCGCGGGCAGAATATTCTCGGATATAAGCACTATCCGGATGATGTTGTCCGCAAGTTTGTTGCGCACGCCGCTCAGCACGGAATCGATATCTTTCGGATTTTCGATGCGCTCAACGATTTTCGCAACATTGAGGTCGCTGTGGATGAGGCGCTCAAACAAGGGGTTCACGCCCAGGGTTGCATTTGCTATACGACCAGCCCCATCCACAGTATCGAAAAATACGGTGCGATGGGAAAACAGTTGGAAGCACTCGGTGTGCATTCCGTATGTATCAAGGATATGGCCGGAATTATGGGCCCGAAGGAAGCGTATGATTTGATCAAAGTCCTGAAGAAGAGCATAAAAATTCCTGTTTTTCTCCATACGCACTCCACGACAGGTCTTGGACCGATGACATACCTGAAAGCGATCGAAGCGGGCTGTGACGGTATTGATACCGCGATTTCCTCTTTTTCCGGCGGGACGTCCCAGCCGGCGACGGAATCGTTACATTATGCTCTGAAGCAATCCGGCTATCAAACCGGTTTGGATGAAAAAATGATCAAGAAGGTCAATGATTATTTTAAACCGCTCAAAGCAAAGTACGCGAGCTCCGGTCTTCTGGATCCTTTTGTTATGGGAACGGAAACCGATGCTTTGGTATATCAAATCCCCGGCGGCATGCTTTCGAATCTGATCGCTCAACTGAAGGCTCAGAACGCGATTGAAAAATTGGATGAAGTTTTGTCCGAAACACCCAAAGTCCGCAAGGATTTGGGATATCCGCCGTTGGTTACGCCGATGAGCCAGATGGTTGGTGTTCAGGCGGCAATCAACGTGCTTTCCGGCGAACGCTACCGGAGTATTTCCAATGAAGTGAAGGCATATCTGAGAGGTGAATACGGTCAGGCTCCGGGAGAAGTCGATGCGGAGCTGATCGCCAAGGTTCTGGGGGAGGAAGCACCGATTACAAGTCGATTTGCGGATACCTTGGAACCTGCTTTCGAAGCGGCAAAAGCGAAACTCGGCTCTCTTGCGCGAAGCGATGAGGATGTTCTTTCCTATATTGCGTTCCCGCAGATTGCGGAAAAATTCTTTTCTGAAAGAGAGGAAAGAGAAAGCAAGAGGATCACTTATTCCATCGTCAGAGTTGAGGAGGAAATAGCCGTATGACCCTACCGGAGAGCATTTGGGTTGCCCTGGTCGTTTTTGCGGGTGTTATCGTCGTTTTGATTTGCTTGTCCGTATTGATACGATTATTCTCTCTTTCCATCGGGCTATTCCATAGGAAGAAATCAACCGAACCGATCACCGAGCCGACTGTCGCTTCCGTACATAAGCCCTATAAAGAGGATGAATTTTCATCGGGCGATATGATTTTAAAGGATGTCGACGAGCCTTTGGCCGCGATGATTATTGCAATTGTCAGCGACGAATCCGGGATTCCGTTGTCTGAACTGCAGGTGAAATCAATAAAACTTCTTCGTCGGGATCAATAATTTAATCGGAGGAAAAATCCATGAAATATATCGTCAGAATCAACGAAAAAGAATATGAGGTCGAAGTGGAGCGAGGAAAAGCGAACATTTTAAAGACGACGGAATTATCCTTCGCCCCGATTCAGGCGGCCGAACCGATCCGTCCGAAGAATGAGCCGATCACATCGCAAAAAACACCGGAGACAAAAACTGTTTCCGATGCCGACGCAATTACGGCACCCATGCCGGGAACGATTCTTGATGTCAAGGTTTCGGTGGGTCAATCCGTAAAAAAGGGAGAGGTGTTGATCGTTCTTGAGGCGATGAAGATGGAAAATGAAATTACGGCGCCTTCCGATGGTGTAATCCGACAGGTACATGTTGCAAAGGGCGCTTCGGTATCTACCGGTGAAGCGTTGATTTCATTTGAGTGAGGAGACGAAACGAATATGTTTATTGAAGTCCTTGGGAAAATATGGGAAGCTTCGGGCTTTTCATCGCTGACATGGCAACATTTCGTGATGATCGCTGTTGCATTCGCGTTGATGTTCTTTGCGATTGCGAAAAAATTCGAGCCGCTGTTGTTGCTTCCGATTGCTTTCGGCATCCTGCTCGCAAATCTTCCGCTCACCGGATTAATGTCCGGGCCTTCGAGTGCTGGTGAAGTCGGAGGGCTGTTATATTATCTGTATTTGGGCGTCAAACTCGGCATTTACCCCTCGTTGATCTTTCTGGGTATCGGTGCCATGACCGATTTCGGGCCTCTGATTGCAAGACCGAGCAGTTTTATTCTCGGAGCCGGCGCGCAATTCGGAATCAGCACCGCTTTTGTGATCGCGATTGCTTTGGGGTTCAATCCCGGAGAGGCCTCGTCGATCGGGATTATTGGCGGAGCGGACGGACCGACGGCGATTTTTCTGACGTCGAAACTTGCTCCGGAATTATTGCCGGCCATAGCCATTGCAGCATACTCGTATATGGCGCTGATTCCGATGATTCAGCCCCCGATTATGCGTGCGCTCACGACGAAAAAGGAGCGCGCGATTAAGATGACGCAAACGAGAGATGTGTCCCAAACGGAAAAGATATGTTTCCCGATCGTCGTTACGGTGTTGTGCGTTCTTCTTCTTCCTTCCGTCGCTCCGTTAATCGGTATGCTGATGCTGGGTAATTTATTCCGTGAATCCGGTGTTGTCGAGCGTTTGTCGAGCACGGCGCAGAATGCGCTGATCAATATTGTCACGATCTTTCTCGGAGTTACGGTCGGCGCGACCGCAGTTGCGGAAAACTTTCTTCGTCCGGAGACACTCAAAATCATCGGATTGGGATTACTGGCGTTTATGTTCAGTACCATAGGGGGCTTATTGTTGGGTAAGCTTATGTGTCTGATTACCAAAGGGAAAATTAACCCTCTGATCGGTTCCGCGGGAGTATCGGCGGTACCGATGGCGGCTCGTGTTTCCAACAAGGAGGGGTTGCGGGCAAATCCGTCCAATTTCCTCTTGATGCACGCCATGGGCCCCAATGTTGCCGGCGTTATCGGATCGGCCGTGTCCGCGGGGATTTTGTTGGCGTTATTCGGATAAATGTCCCGAAGCGGGAATAAGAATCCGTCCCGCCTCGTCTGAATCGAAAAGCGCGATTCCTTCGGTGAAGGAATCGCGCTTTTGGCGGAGGGCGTGGGATTCGAACCCACGTGACGTGTAACCGTCAACTCGATTTCGAGTCGAGCTCGTTATGACCTCTTCGATAGCCCTCCGAGCCCATGTATGAAGTGATGGAGAACGTACATTTTCTTGCACAATTCCATTGCGCTACTCGATTATAGTGGCAAGGAGCGTGCTCGTCAAGGATGCAACCGGTAGCGGATCGGGAGCGTTTGTTCCCAATCAGATTTATATTGCTCAATTACCTGAAAAGCGTTAAGATTAAATCAAAACAAGACCATTTTTTGCGGCGGGGATGGAATGAACGACGAGCTGAAGGATATCATTTACAGTGATCTTTACCGGTATACCGGAAATAAAAGAAGGCTTTCCAAGGTATACCTTACCTACCTTCAGGAATGTATGTCCAGCCCCGAGTTTCGATATCTGAGCACACTTCGGAGAACGCAGTACTATTTTTATCGTTCACAGGCAGATGATAACCGCTTGCATGTGTTGTGGAATACGTTCATGTTTCGGTTTTGTGATATTCGACTGAACATGAAATCCAGAAAATACCATTTTCAGATTCCATATGAAACGAAAATCGGAAAAGGCTTTTATATTGCTCACTTCGGCAGATTGATCATTCATCCTCAATCCGTGATCGGACACAACGTAAACATTTCGACCGGTGTTGTAATCGGAACTCAGTTCCGCGGGCCGCGAAAGGGAGCTCCGACTATCGGGAACTATGTTTGGATCGGAGCCAACGCTTTGATTATCGGAAACATCCGGGTCGGAAACAATGTGCTGATCGCACCCGGTGCATACGTGAATTTTGATGTACCCGATAACTCCATCGTTATCGGAAATCCGGGCCTGATACGACGTTCGCCCGGTGCGACACTCGGATATATCAACAATACCATTCTTTTCGATGAATATAATGTGCGGTCCGGGGAGCCGACGAGATGATTTCGGATGCAAGAAATTACCGATTGCCCGCGTCCTTCTTTGCGGGGAATCGCAAGCGACTCCTCGGAGAAATTCCGAAATATAGCTGCGTTATCCTTTTCGCGGGCGAAAAGGTTTGCATGTCCGCCGACTCCGATTACCGATTCCGGGTCGACAGTAATTTTTTCTATCTGTCCGGTATCGAACAGGAGGACTCCGTATTATTGATCCGTGCCGACGAAAAGGAAGCCGTAACCACACTTTTCGTTCACTCTAATGATCCATTGAAGGAGCGTTGGTCCGGCAAAAGGATGACGGTATCGGAGGTGATGGAGAAATCCGGGGTTGACGAGGTGTTTTTTTTAGAAACATTTGAGGATACAGCGGCAACGATCCTTGCGGATTCAGCATGCATCCTGGTCACGGATTCAGGGGTTCGCCCCGGACCTGCGAGCCGATTTCTCGAACGGGTGAAGAAAGATCGGGGAGAAGAGAAAATCCTCCCGATTGCTCCGATTCTGGCTCGTTTTCGCATGGTGAAACAACACTGTGAGATTGAAATGATTCGAAAGGCCATTGAACTGACCGACCTGTCTTTGAGGGAGGCACTGATTCTTTTGCGTGAGGGAACCAGCGAAACCGGCCTATGTTCCGCAATCAATTACGCGATGAGCAGAAGAGGATGTCCGGAACCTGCGTTCCCGACCATCGTGGCCGCGGGATTGAATAATTTCTGCCTTCATCACGATGAACCGGAAGGAGATCCGATTCCACCCGGAGTGATGATTCAGATTGACGCGGGGGCGACAGTCGGAGGTTTATGTGCCGATATTTCACGGGCCTACCCCTCGACCGGTATTTTTTCCGATAAGCAAAGTGCACTGTATGAAGCGGTGTGTGCCTGTCTGAAGAAAATTATTACGATGATCCGTCCGGGGATAAGGATTTCGGATATCAACCGCACATTCCGAGACATCGCAGCCGAAAAGCTTATCGAGTTGAAAATCGTCGACCGCCAAGAGACCGGAGAAGCGAACGTCTACATTTGGCATAACGCAGCCCATCATCTCGGAATGGATGTTCACGATGCGTGCATAAAGGATCGACCGATCGAAACAAATGCGGTTTTGGCCATTGAGCCGGGACTTTATGTGCGCGAGTGGGGAATGGGTTTCCGTCTGGAGGAAGATATTCGAGTCACCGAAAACGGTTGCGAGGTGCTTTCCTCTTTTATCGCCCGGGATCGCTTTGAAGTCGAAGATCTCCTCGGGATGTCGGGAGGGATGATACCTTGCCGCCCGGATTAAGTCTTGCACTCTGGATCATTATTGCTGTCGCGGGAGTCTTGCTTTTTCTGGCCGGACTCGGTCTTATGATTTACATTTTTGCCCTAAAAACCTACCATCAAATATTTGATCGTCCTTACCCAAGGCCCCCGTACGACAAGTCACCGTTGAAGATAGAACAGAAAACAATGATCGGGAGAGGAAAAAATTGGTTTTATACCAATCGAATGGATTTCTCGGACATTCAGATTACCTCGTTCGATCGAATTAAGCTGGCCGCTTACTACCGTCCCCCGGAAAATAAAAAAAACCGTGCTTTGATCGTCTTGATTCACGGCTGGAAGGACCATCCGTCGGACATGGGAGCATACGCTCAAATGATACTGAATCACACGGATTGCCATATCCTGATCCCGCATTTGCGGGCGCACGGCATGAGCAAAGGACGGTTTATCGGCTATGGCTTATATGACAGTCAGGATATCTTGTTCTGGATCCGATTTATGGAAAAAAGACTCGAAGGCCCGCTGAAAATCATCCTGTACGGTCGATCCATGGGCGCAGTAACTGCCTTGCTTGCTGCGGCGAGCAATAAAACTCCTGCATCCGTATGCGGGGTGATTGCGGACAGCCCTTTTGACAGTCTGGAAAAACAAATTCAAAGCGTGGTGAAAAAGCGATTCCATTTTCGGGGACGGCTGTTGACAAACCTGGTAGGGAATATCGCGCGAAAACGAATCGGTTTCCCGATAAAAAAGGCAGTTGTTTCTCCTGTCGCCGGCCGAATAAAGATTCCGGTTCTTCTTTTGCACGGTGCCGAGGATCAGTTTGTTTCGCTTACGATGAGCGAGGGGATATATAACCGGTTGAACTGTCCGAAAAGAATGGTTATTTTTGACAATGCGGGACATCTTAACGGCTTCGATGTCTCTCCCAGACAATACTCCGACGAGATCAAGAAGTTTCTCAGGGTATGTAAAGTCGGTTAATGAATTTTGCTTCTTTCACGACCGATCGGATGAACGTTTGCATTTTCTCGAAAAAAGGGATACTATTTTCTTGCAAACGGGGAGCTGGCCCGGTAAGCCGGCTGAGAGGGCGCCGAAATGGGAGCGCCGACCCAGATAACCTGAACCGGATAATGCCGGCGGAGGGACCATAGGAAGACGTTTCGCTTCTCCTTGTCTATCTGTCGGACACAAAGGAGGAGTTTTTATGTCGGATCATTCCGTTTCCGTCCTCGCTCGCCGTGAGCGAATTTTAGCCGTCGCGACCGGCGGCGTATGTGTATCGGTTGCGTTTGTCTTATCCCTCATTACCGTATACAAAATGCCCCAGGGCGGTTCGGTAACGCCGGCTTCCATGCTTCCGATTCTTTTTTTCGCGCTGAGCTTCGGACCGGGCTGGGGACTATGCGCCGCATTCATCTTCAGTTTGCTTCAATTGATCGGAGGTTATTTCCTGATGCCCGTTCAGGTTTTGTTCGACTATACGCTTGCATTTACATCGCTGGGTGTCGCGGGATTTTTTGCCGCACCGCGAGAAAAGCGAGTGAGAAAGAGAGATATCATAGGTAAATTAATGCTGGTACCCCTTCATAAAGCGGTAATCGGCATCCTGACGGCGATCGGTCTTCGCATGTTTTTTTCGGTGCTCTCCGGCGTGCTCTTTTTCTCCGAGTATGCGGGTGGAGAAAATCCCCTTATTTACTCAATTTTCTACAATGGTTCCTATCTTTTCCCCGAAGCGGTCATCATAATTATAGTTCTTTTTGCGGTGATGATTTCTTTTCAGCTGATTCAGAACAAAACCTCGTCCGGATCGGTATGAGATTCGAAGCCGGAAAAGAAAATTACTTTGTACCTCTTGTCGTATTTATGCTATCATACTAGGAAACCCTTGAAGCATGCGGATTGTGGAGGTGCTGTGTATGGCCAGGATTTTCGAAGAAGAGTCACGGACATTCAGTGAGTACTTGTTGATTCCCAATTTGACAACAGCAGACAATATGCCCGACAAGGTGGATCTCACTACTCCGATTTGTAAGTACAAGAAGGGAATCGAAGAACCAAAGATTCAGATCAATATCCCGATGGTTTCCGCCATCATGCAGTCCGTATCGGATTCGGGAATGGCAATTGCTTTAGCGAGAAGCGGCGGCTTGTCCTTTATTTTTCAATCCCAGTCCATCGAATCACAGATCGACATGGTTCGGAAGGTCAAGAAATACAAAGCCGGAGTCGTAACATCGGATTCGAACCTTACGCCGGAGCATACCCTTGCCGACATACTTGAGTTGCGGGAAAGGATGGGTCATCGGACCGTCGCCATCACCCATGACGGATCGCCGAGCGGGAAATTACTCGGTTTGGTTACCTCGCGGGATTATCGGGTCAGCAGAATGGATCCGGGCACAAAAGTAGCGGAGTTTATGACACCCTTTGAAAACCTCGTTTATGCCAAAGAGGGGACCACGCTCAAAGAAGCAAATGACATCATATGGGAACACAAGATCAATCAATTACCGATCGTCGACAACGAGGAATGTTTGGTCGGTCTGGTGTTTCGAAAAGACTACGAGTCGCACAAGGAAAATCCCCTGGAGCTGCTTGACAGTCAAAAGAGGCTCCTGGTCGGAGCGGGAATCAATACGAGAGATTATATGGAGCGCGTTCCCGCTTTAATCCATGCCGGAGCGGATGTTCTTTGCATCGATTCTTCGGATGGCTTTTCTCAGTGGCAGGCCGAGACTCTTCATTGGGTGAAGAAGAATTATCCGGATATTCCCGTCGGTGCGGGAAATGTCGTGGACGCCGAAGGGTTCCGGTTTCTTGCCGATGCGGGAGCGGACTTTATCAAGGTTGGCATCGGCGGGGGCTCGATATGCATTACACGCGAGCAAAAAGGAATCGGTTGCGGGCAGGCCTCTGCCGTTCTCGCGGTATCCAAAGAAAGAAATAAGTATTTGGAACAAACCGGATGTTACATTCCGATTTGCTCGGACGGCGGGATTGTACACGATTACCATATGACCCTTGCGCTGGCAATGGGAGCGGATTTTTTAATGCTGGGTCGCTATTTCGCCCGATTTGACGAAAGCCCGACAAGGAAAATGCTTGTTGCCGGAAATTACGTCAAGGAATATTGGGGAGAAGGATCCAATCGCGCAAGGAACTGGCAGCGTTATGACGACGGAGGAGTCGGCGGGAAAATGTCCTTTGAAGAGGGCGTTGATTCCTATGTCCCTTATGCGGGTAATCTCAAGGATAATCTTGACGCCTCCATTGCGAAGATGAAATCCACGATGTGCTCTTGTGGAGCGTCAAGCATAGAGGAATTTCAGAATAAATCAAGATTAGTGGTCGTTTCCGCGACTTCGATCGTCGAAGGAGGCGCGCACGATGTGATTCAAAAGGACAATGATCGACCGAGATAATCCGATGCCGTTGACAAATCCTCGAAAAGGAATTAATAAATATATAGCATACCGCATTTGCTTATTGTGATGAAGGAGACAAAATGTCAGAGATTGAGAACAATGCCTTTACAGTAGAAGGTTTGAAGCGCCTTCAGGATGAACTGGCCGAAAGAAAGACGGTCAAAGCCGCCGAGATTTCCGAGCGTCTCAAGGATGCCAGAGGGCAAGGCGACCTGACCGAGAATTCCGAGTATGACGACGCCAAGGAAGCGCAGGCAAAAAACGAGGCGCGAATCATGGAACTGGAAGAGATCCTTAAAAACGCCCGAGTGATTGACGAGGAAGAAATCAGTAAAACCAAGGTTTCACTCGGATCGATCGTTACCATTCGTGACGAAGAGACCAAGGAGGAAACGCAATACAGCATCGTAAATCCCAACGAGGGAGATATTTTCATGAATCGAATTTCTTCGGATTCACCGGTCGGACAAGCGATTCTCGGCAAGAAAAAGGGCCATATCGCGGATGTTCAAACCACGTCCGGTACCTTTAAGTACAAAATCGTCAAGATCGGAAAACCGGAGTAAATCCGAGCCATTTCTTCCAAGAAAGGATTCGTTCGCTCATGCAAGACCCGGACAACTCGTCAACTCGAACAGAGGATTCATCGCTTGATTTGAAGGAACAGTATCGCATCCGTCTCGAAAAGCTCCGCGAGCTGGTACGGGAAGGAACCGATCCGTTCCGCGAAATCGTGTATCCCGTTACGCATCATACATCGGAGATTATCGAAAACTTTGAATCGACGGAGGGGATTGAAGTATCTGTCGCGGGACGAATTATGTCGCGTCGGGGGATGGGAAAAGTCAGCTTTTGCGATCTGTATGACCGTAGCGGAAGAATCCAGATTTTTACCAAAATCGACGCGGTCGGGGAAGACGCCTACGAGCGGTGGCAAAAACTCGATATCGGCGATATCGTCGGAGTTCGAGGAGAGGTCTTCCGCACACGGATGGGCGAAATATCCGTCCGTACAAAGGAATACACTCTATTAACCAAGGCCTTACGGCCGTTACCGGACAAGTATCACGGTCTCAAAGACACAGAGACCCGTTATCGTCAGCGTTACGTAGACCTGATCGTTAATCCGGAGGTTCGCGATACGTTTGAAAAGCGGTCCCGTATCATTCGAGGGATCCGGAATTACTTGGATCGTTTGGATTTTATTGAGGTCGAAACACCGATCCTGAATTCAATCCCGGGCGGCGCAGCGGCGCGGCCGTTTGTCACGCACCATAATACTCTTGATATGGATATGTATCTGCGGATCGCCCCCGAACTGTACCTGAAGCGACTGATTGTCGGAGGATTTGAGCGCGTTTATGAGATCGGTCGGTTGTTCCGAAACGAAGGGATGTCCGTCAAGCACAATCCGGAGTTCACTGCGGTCGAACTGTATCAGGCATACACCGATCTTCGCGGAATGATGACACTGTGCGAGGAACTCTTAAGCGAGGTTGCCCTTCAGGTGAACGGATCGACCGAGATAACCTATCAGGGGACGCAAATCAGTTTGAAACCTCCGTTTGCGCGTATATCCATGACCGATGCGGTTCTTAAGTACGCAGGGATGGATTTCACTAAGATCGAGTCGGATGAAAAAGCAATCGAAGCCGCCAAGAGCAAGGGGCTTGACCCGGCTCCCACGGCGCGAAAAGGAGAAGTGCTTAACTTGCTTTTCGAGACGTTCTGTGAGGACAAACTCGTTCAGCCGACCTTCGTTCACGACTATCCGATCGAGGTGTCGCCTCTTGCGAAGAAAATTGTAAACAAGCCGGGTCTTGTCGATCGGTTTGAACTTTTCATCGGTTGTCGCGAATTCGCAAACGCATATTCGGAACTCAATGACCCGATCGATCAGCGCGATCGCTTTGCCGATCAGATCAGGAAACGCGCCGCGGGCGATGATGAGGCGAATCTTCACGACGAGGATTTCTGCGTATCACTCGAGTACGGCATGCCCCCTACGGGCGGACTGGGCATCGGTGTCGACCGGTTGGTGATGTTGCTTACGGACACCGCTTCGATTCGTGACGTATTGCTTTTCCCGACGATGAAGCCGTTGCCGGGAGATTTATCGTGAAATAAGCGTTTGTAGAGTATACCGGTCAAGATTTTCGACCGGTATACATCCAAAAGGAATGGATTCGAATGACTGACAAAGTAAGCCCTTCTTCGGAAATCTCCGATAAACCGATCCTCAGTGAACCCACATCGATGACACAGACGGAGGCGTTTCGTTTGCTCGGGTTGAGTGAGGATGTTGACGTTTATGAACTCGACCAGCGATATTGGCAGTTGATCAAGAGATATCGCGGGGATCCGGATGCGAATTGCGAAAAACTCGCAATGATTAATGAAGCGTACGAAATCGCATCGGGAAAACGTTGTGAAAAAAATCAAAAGGAAGAGATTCGCCAAAGCTCTTTTCAGATTTTCGGGAAAACAAAAAAAGAATGGAGCGTTCATTTTTATTACAGTTGGTGGAAGTATATCCTCACCCTGCTGATGGTTGTGGTTGTCGCATTTTTAATAAAACACTATTTTTTCACTCCGAGAATCGATTTGAATGTGGTGGCCGTCGGTCATTTTGAAAAGTACAATAATCGGATCGAGGATTTCGCGAAACAGGAACTGACGTTTTTGAACCCTGCTGTTTTCAGCGCAAATCTGATCGTCGACAATTCGGAACCGGGCGATGAGACAACGATGTACGGTAATCTTGCGGCCGCCGCTTTCTTATCGGTAAAAAATGATGTGATCATTACGGATGAGCGCACGTTTCCGTTTTTTCTTCTGAACTTTGATCCGATCGACGATCTTTATCAATCCGTTTCGGAGGGTATGACGGAAGAAGAATTGGCGGGAATTCAGCCGCTTTGGTACTCGAAATCCGAGCATTATGAACTGACCTATCAATATGGTTTTGCGGACAAAGTTGAAAATGAGACCGACGAGGACAGACAGTCGTTCATCTACGGAATCATGATTACGGATCCGGTGTTAATTGAATCCATGGGGTTTCAAAACCGCTGGGAATCGTATCCTTCGACGCTTGTTTTTTGTCTTTCATCCAATTCGAAGGATAAAGAAAAGGCGGCGCAATTTATCAGAGACATCCTTATTCGAAGGACCGAGTTTCTTGAAATATCAAATTAGTTTCTCAGACCGGTCATTAAAGCCGCAGGCATTTTTCAGAGCGTCAATCTCTTCTTCGGTCAGATCTCGAATCTGACCGAACTTTTGATCGCTCGTGAGTCGGATTCCCGCAAAATCATGGCGGTGCAGGGATATTACGCTTCGTCCGGTTGCTGCCAGCATTCGTTTTACCTGGTGCGTTTTCCCTTCATAAATTGTAATTTGACAACCCGAAGGACCGTCCGAACCAATGGTCGCCGGGGAGAGTATTTCTTTCTTGCCCGGTCGGTCACGTAAAACCATTCCCGACGCGATAAGACTTACAGTCTCCGGGTCGATCGGCGGACCGGAGAATCGAACGGTATACGATTTCGGAATATGATGCTTGGGCGAGGACAGGCGATGATTCAGTTCACCGTCGTTTGTGAAAAGTAATACTCCGGTTGTATGGTAGTCCAGACGACCGACCGGAGCGATTCCTTTTCCGAGCAAATGAACCGGAATAAATTCCCGAACCGTCCGCAGGCGGGTATCTTCCAGTGCGGTCAGACAACGGTCGGGTTTATTCAGACAAAGGTATAGGAAATGGGAGCACCGGACTTTTTGCCCGGAAACGGATACATCATTTAGATTTGACTCCGGAATCTCGGCAGACGGATCGGTGATTATCTGTCCTCCGACCGAAACGAAACCGCTTCGGATCCATTTTTTGACCTCCGTACGTGTTCCGCACCCGGAATTTGCTAGAATTCGATCCATTCTCATATTCGAATTATAGCAAATACGCGGCGTGTTTTTCACAACAGAAATGATTTGTGCTATAATCGAAGTACGTTTGAGAATATGATGAATGTTGTGTAAAGTGCTGGAATTTGGCGGTTGCGGTTTGTATCTCCGGCACGACCGCCGAGCGTTATTTAAACTTCCGGGATTGAATCGAGGGCAATTTGGCTGCAAGTATTATCAATATCGAAGATGGGATGCCACGGGTCGAATCGGCGATGAAGAAGCTCCGTTTCGAAATTAATACGATGCGTCGAATCGGGATCCATCAGGTCAAGGTAATACACGGATACGGTTCTTCCGGTCAGGGAGGCGTTCTGAAGTTTGCTGCGCATGAATGTTTGCGTTCCATGCTGGATGAAGGTCGCATCAAGGCCTACTGCCCCGGTGAATTTTTTGGTCCCTTTGAGAAATCGGGCCGTGCGATTGTGGAGATATGTCCCGCTTTCCGAAACGATCCGGACTGGTCAAGAGCCAATGACGGAGTTACTTTAGTGATTTTAAAGTAACGACTCTGCTGTTTCTGATTGGTCACGAGCATTCGAAAATTACTGATATTAAGCGCTTTTTGAAATACAAAAGGCGCTTTTTACATGGAATTAACACGGAATTTACGAAGTCTTACATGGGTCTGATTCTCCCATGAAAATCGATTGATATTCTGACGTCAGGAAAATGAGGAGGAATGAAAGAATGAAGAAAATGATGAAGTGCTTGAGTCTGATCCTTGCGTTTGCATTAGTAATCGGGGTTTCGGCATGCTCTGAAATCGGTGCGGTACGTACGGAGGCCGGTACGTCCGATTCGTTAAGGGGAACATTGACGCTGACCGGATCGACCTCAATGGCGGATGTTTCCAACGCTTTGGCCGAGGCGTTCATGGCAAAAAATGACAATGTCAAGATATCGGTCGGCGGAAACGGATCCGGAGAAGGCCCCACCGCGGTAACATCCGGAACCGCGAATATCAGTCTGTTATCCAGAGGGCTAAAAGACTCGGAAACCCCGGATTCTTATGATCAGTATATCATCGGATTTGACGGTGTTGCGGTCATCGTTCACCCGGATTCGCCCATTAAGGAAATATCTCTTGCGAGTCTTGCGGACGTATTCTCCGGGGAAATCACCAATTGGAGTGAACTCGGAGGACCGGATGCACCCATTCAGTGCATCGGCAGGGAAGCCGCTTCCGGCACAAGAGGAGCCTTTGAAGAAATCGTGAAAATCGAGGACATTGCCGTATATGCGGAAGAACAGAACTCCACGGGTAATGTCAAGCAAGCCGTTGCCGGAAATCCGAATGCGATCGGATATGTGTCGCTTTCCTCGGTCGACCAAAGTGTTTTGGCGCTGAGTATCGATTCCGTATCCGCGACCACGGAAAACGTATCGTCCGGATCGTATAAATTGCAGCGCCCGTTTTTAATGATCACAAAAAAAGATGTTTCGGATGCATTAACGAAAGCGTTTATCGACTTTATTTACTCCGAAGAGGGGATGAAAATCGTTGAGGACGACGGAGTCGTTCCGAACAGAAAGTGAAGGGTGGCAGCACTTGACAAAACCTAAGACATCCTGTGGAATTGCCCAAAAAAAGAGAGTCGGCTGTAAATTTCTACGGCCGGCCTCCTTTCTGTTTTCGGTTCTCGCGGCGGCTTCCGTCATTTTTCCATTTTTCAGAATAGAGTTTGACGAATATTCGGCGGATGTCTCCGGGATATCCGCGATATTGTCAAGCATACGAACGCAAACGAATGCGTTAATCGGGTTCCCTTTCGGAATAAGAGTCACCGTTCTGTTATCGGTACTTTTCATCGTAACAGGAATGGTTTTGCTTTTGATAAAGCATTATACGCTCTCTTCTGTTGCGTTTTTCTTAGGATTTGTTTCGGCAGTCGTCCAGACCGCGTTCTCGTCTTCTCTTCGTGAAGCTTTTATCGGGCAGGGCGTAGAGAGGTTCTCGTCATGGATGGGATACGGATGGACACTATTCCTTTTCTTTTCTCTGATCGCTTCCGCCTGCGCACTTTTTCTTTCCGGCATCGAGAATACCGCGGAAAACATTTTTAAACTCACGGCCTTTATTTCTGTCGGAGCAGTCGGATTGATTACCGTATACATGTTCGTATCCGGTATCCCCGCGATTGCAAAGATCGGTTTTTTTGATTTTGTATTCGGTACGAGATGGGCACCGGTAGGGACGGAAGTGAGCTTCGGTATCCTGAATATGATTCTCGCATCGATTTTCGGTTGTATCGGAGCGATAATGATCGGTGTGCCCATCGGTCTTCTTACCGCGGTTTTCCTCGCGGAGATCGCACCGAAACGATTGGCCTCAATCATTCGTCCCGCCGTGGAATTGCTTGCCGGGATCCCTTCCGTAATTTACGGATTCTGGGGGATGAAGGTATTGGTTCCCTCGATTCGCGAATTTTCGACAAAAATCGGATACAACTCGACCGGATCCGGGCTGGCGGCCGTAATTATCATTCTTTCCATCATGATCCTTCCGACGATTATTCGCGTGGCGGAGACTGCCTTGCGAAGTGTGCCCGAATCTTATACCGAAGCGGCTCTCGCGCTTGGCAACACGAAGATATCCACAATATTTTCCGTACAGATACCGGCAGCACGTTCCGGCATTCTTGCGGGAATCATACTCGGCGTCGGTCGGGCAATCGGGGAGACAATGGCGGTGATTATGGTTGCCGGAAATATTGTTCAGTTTCCCTCTCTCTTCTCCTCCGTTCGTCCGATGACGGCGGGAATTGCTTTTGAAATGGGGTACGCGGAAGCCGGTCTTCATCGACAGGCATTATTCGCGATCGGTCTTATCCTGTTTATTTTTATCATGTTCGTTAACCTTTCATTCTCATATCTTTCCGGAAAGGGGGTGCGAGCGGATGCGCGGCAGAAAAAATAAAGATCTTTTTCTCGGCATTTTGATTTGGTTCAGCGCGATTGTTACGGTAATCGTTCTCGTCGGGATTATCGGCTATATTCTGATCAACGGAATGCCACATGTGAATCTTCGTTTTCTGACATCTGAATACTCGGCCTCAAAGAACGGGAGCAAGGGAATTCTTCCGATGATTATCAACACGGTATATGTTGTCATTCTTACGCTACTGCTCGCGGTTCCGATCTGCATCGGCGGAGCGATCTACTTAACTCAGTACGCGAGGCAGGGCAAGACCGTGAAACTCATACGATTCGCAACCGAGGTTCTTTCCGGTATCCCGTCCGTCATTTACGGGCTTTTCGGATATGCGGTGTTCGTTGTCATGTTTCAGCTTCGGCTGTCCATTCTTTCGGGAAGTCTTACCATGATGATTTGTATTCTCCCGATTATTATTCGGACCACGGAGGAGGCGCTCCTAGCTGTTCCGGACGCATACCGCGAGGGTGGACTGGCGCTCGGTGCGGGGAAGCTTCGGGTTACACTCGGAATTGTCCTTCCGTGTGCGCTTCCCGGGATTCGAACCGGAATTGTACTCGCTATCGGAAGAATTGTCGGCGAGACCGCGGCACTCTTATTTACCGTAGGTGTCTCCGGAAACTTCCTGCCGAAGGGTGAAAATATTTTCACAGCGCTTTTCGGACACCTTTTCGAACAGGGCAATACCTTGGCACTTCATCTGTATAACTCCGCGATGAACGGAAAAGATCCGCCGTCCGTTCCCTTTGCGACTGCGGCTACGCTTTTGATTCTGGTTTTCATCCTGAACCGATTCGCGGCGCTTGCTTCGGGTCAGAAAAAGAAGGCGACGAAATAATGAATGTTCAAAACGATAGGAAAAGGGAGATAAACCATGCCGGACGTTAAAATCGAATTAATTGACCTCAACGTTTTTTACGGTGAGATGCAAGCGTTAACGAATGTGAACCTGCGCATCAATGCCAATGAAATCACATCCTTTATCGGTCCTTCCGGATGCGGAAAATCGACTTGTATCAAAACAATCAATCGTATGAATGATTTGATACCCGACTTCCGGGCCGACGGCAAGGTGTTGATCGACGGAACCGATGTCTACGATAAGTGCTGTGATGTGACGATGCATCGGAAAAGAGCCGGCATGGTTTTTCAAAAGCCGAATCCGTTCCCGATGTCCATTTATGATAACGTTGCGTATGGACCGAAGGTTCACGGAATAAGAAAAAAGAAGGAATTGGATGAAATTGTCGAGAAATCTCTTCGAAACGCAGCGGTATGGGATGAACTCAAGGATCGGCTGAAGGCTTCCGCTTTGGGAATTTCCGGAGGTCAACAGCAAAGACTGTGCATTGCCCGGGCACTTGCGGTAGAACCCGACATCCTTTTAATGGATGAGCCGACATCGGCACTGGATCCGATATCAACCGTCAAAATCGAAGATTTGATGTATGATTTGAAGAAAAAGTATACCGTAGTCATCGTAACGCACAACATGCAGCAAGCCGTCCGTATATCGGATCGTACCGCTTTTTTTCTGTTGGGCGAAGTTATGGAAGATGGACCGACCATCGAGTTGTTTAATAATCCCAGAAATAAAAAAACAGAGGAATACGTTACCGGTCGATTCGGTTGACCAAAAAGGAGGGAAACATGGCCGTCAGGGAAGAATTTAAAAATGAGTTGATTCACATTCACGAGCAGATAATCCGTATGGGGAAAATGACGCTGGACGCCATTACCGACGCTGTCGATGCGTTGGTGGAAATGGATGCCGAAAAGGCCAAAACGGTGATGAACAACGATGACGTGATCGATGATATGGAAAGGCAAATCGATCGGGCTTGCGTGGAGATGATTATTCGTCAGCAGCCGGTGGCCGCCGACCTGCGTGACGCGATTTCCACATTGAAACTCATTATGGATTTGGAGCGAATCGCCGACCATGCGAGTGATATTTGTGAGAAAGTTGAAATACTGGCTTCGCTACAAACCGATATCGTTATTCCCGCGGATGTGATACGCATGTCGGATTACTCGAAAATGATGATCAAATCCGCGCTGGAGGCTTATGTTTCAAAAAATGAGGAAATCGCCTCCGCCGTTGTTCACATGGACGATAAGGTGGATGCTTTGTATGTTAAAATTAAGGAGTACCTGATCAGAAGAATGCGTCAGGATCCGGATTCCATAGAGATATTGACGGAATTGTTGCTGATCTGCAAGTATTTTGAGCGAATATCCGACCATGCGCAAAACGTTGCGGAATGGGTGATCTTCTTTATAAAGGGCAGGAGGCCCGAAGAGACATGATACCGAAAAGAAGGGTGGTCATCGTCGAAGACGATTCTTCCATTGCGGAGCTGATCGAATACAACCTTCTCGGAGAGGGTTACGATGTTCTGGCTTTTAAAAGCGGTCCGGATATGATAAGTAACGCTGATCGCTTTTCCGAAGCCTGTCTTTTTATCTTGGATATCATGCTCCCCGGAATGGACGGATTTGAAATCTGTAAATGGATCAGGGAATCTGAAGCATTTTCGATCACACCGATCATTATGTTGACCGCAAGGGCAACGGAGGCGGACAAGGTTCGTGCTTTGACGTTGGGCGCCGATGACTATATAACCAAACCATTCGGTATCCGTGAGTTTCTCGCGCGGGTATTTGCTCAGATTCGAAGGTACGAATCGGCCGGGGGAACTCCGACCTCCGAAGAAAAAAGACCGATAGGCGCGAAAATTCCGAATGCGCCGGAAAAGGCCAGGCCGCCGGAGGAAAAATTGAATGAGGAAAGGAAAATTTTCACGTCCGGAAAGCTTACTTTGGATGATACGCGTCATCGCGTGTTTCTGTGGGACCGGGAAATCGAAATGACCAACCGTGAATACGAACTTCTGAAGCATCTGATGAGTCACCGGGGTGTCGCTTTTTCAAGAGATGATCTGCTCAATTCCGTTTGGGGTTACGAATATATCGGAGAGACCCGGACGGTTGACGTGCATATCCGACAGATACGGAAAAAAATCGAAAAAGATTCCGATCACTCCGGATATATCGAAACGGTACGGGGAAGAGGATATCGTTTTCGGGAGTGAAGAAGCGGAAAGGATAAACAGGGCGATCATCCATGATAAAAAAGATTCAGGCATTTCTTATCGTAATCGTACTTCTTTCAATCCTGGTTACCGGGGTTTCCGGCGTATATTTTCTTTCGGATTACTCCGAAAACACAAACCGGCAACTGTTGGTATCCGCCGGTCGTTTTTTTTCCGAAGAGATGAAAGACCGGATTTCCTTTGAAAATGCGGCAACGGATTGTATCGAGATATTTTCGAGATCATCCGGGGACCTGAGAATTACGGTTATTGATCATAACGGAAGGGTCTTGTTTGACAGTGCGGAGGATGCGACCCGAATGGATAATCATTCGGACCGAAAAGAAGTTTCCGCCGCGTTTCTCTCGAAAGGGACTGTTTTTGAAAAAAGATACAGCAGAACGATCGGTACGGATATGCTCTATATGGCGGATTTTGATGAAACGACGGGAACCGTGGTTCGTATCTCCATGCCGCTCGTCGAATATGTCCGAGGGGTAAGAAATATACAAATTGCCTTTATTGCGGTGATGATTGCAGCCGTTTTTATTCTTTCCTTTTTTGGTTATCTGTATTCAAAAAAACTGGCTCGTCCGTTACGCGAACTGAAGAATGCCGCACAATCGCTTTCGATTTCGGAATATAAAACGCGGATTACATCGGAAGGACCGGATGAGATCCGTGCGCTGACAAAAGCTTTCAACGAAATGGCGGACCGACTTGAGCATGATATGAGCGAATTAGAGGAAAAAAACAAGAGACTATCCGAGCTTCAAGATCTGAAGACGGAGTTTGCCGCAAACGTTAGCCACGAGTTGAAAACACCGCTTACCTCCATTCGAGGCTTCATTGATACCCTAAGGAACTCTGAGGTCAGCGATCCGGAAGTCCGGCAGAGATTTTTGGAAATCATCGATATCGAAGCGCAACGACTGAATCAGCTGATTAATGATGTATTACAGCTATCGGAAATCGAAAGATTGGATAATGACCCCGAAAAAGAGAAATTCAACCTTTCGGACTTAATCGATGAAACCGTTCGGATGGAAAGAGAAAAAGCTTTTGAGAAAAACGTCGAAATAATATATGACACCGGCGAAGACCTTCCGGTGAAGGCCGGCCGATTTCGGGTGCGACAGGTTCTCATCAATCTTTTGGATAACGCAATCAATTATAATCGAGAGGGCGGAAGGATTTGGGTGAGGGCGGTTCGTGAACCGGACCGGGTGATCGCGATTTCGGTGAAGGACACCGGGGAAGGGATTGCGGAGGAACACTTGCCGAGGATATTCGAACGTTTTTACCGAGTCGACAAGAGCCATTCAAGGGAGCTCGGAGGAACCGGCCTGGGACTTTCGATCGTAAAACACATCGCGATTCTCTACGAGGGGAGTACATCGGTTGAAAGCAAGCCGGGAATCGGTTCGACATTTACGGTCCGGCTTCGTATCGCGGATGATTTGGTATAATGTCCTTATCTTTTCTCGTTAAGGCGGTGATTTCATGCCCTATACCTGGTCCGACTTTATCAGTGAATGTAAATCATGCAAGGCATGCGCTCTTTCCGAAACCAGAAACAATGTCGTGATATACAGGGGCTCGGTTCATGCCCCCATGATGATTGTTGGAGAGGGACCCGGTGCCAGTGAAGATATCGCGGGAATTCCTTTTGTCGGACAAGCGGGAAAGTTGCTTGATTTGTTGCTCCGGGCTTACGGCTTCGAGGAGAAAGATTTTCACATATGTAATATCGTCAAATGCCGGCCACCCAATAATCGGGTCCCAACACCTCCGGAGGCGAAGTCTTGTATGCCGCTTCTGGGGAAACAGATTCGTTTCGCTCGTCCGAAAGTAATCGTTCTTTTGGGAAAGACCGCCTGCAAATACTTCTTAAATACGGACGAAGCCATCGGCAAACTTCGCGGACGGTTTATTGAAAAAAACGACTATCTGATTCTTCCGACCTTTCACCCCGCGTACATTCTTCGTAACAACAATGAGAGAATAACCCTTTGGAAGGATATTGGTACCGTTCGCGAGAGAATGGAGGAGCTCGACCTGATTGCGCGTCTGTCCGATATTCCGTCCATGCCGCAGGGGCGAGGGTAATTGTCTCTCCGGGCCCAATTCTTTATGTATCTATGTCATTCTGAATGATTTCGTAAACGCTTTCTAATCGCGATGCCTCTGCGACTTGTTCCATGTATTCTTCGAAGACGATTGTTCTCGGAATAATTAATCCGTCGTTTTGCGGGAATTTTACTTGCGGTACAAACACCGATTTGATATACTCTCATTCGTCGGCGGACATTCCCGGTTGATCAAAAAATAACCTCGATGCCGAATTGTGTAAGGGTAGCACGACTGCCTCTGGAGCAGTTTGTCTGGGTTCAAATCCTAGTTCGGCAGCCAAAGCCCCGGTCAGAAACGACCGGGGCTTTTCTCGATCTGTTTGTTCGGGCGTTGAAAAAACTTGATTATCCGCTTTTTCCCTGAGCATCACGAAGCAGGCGCTGTTTAAATTTTTTGGGCGTCATCTGACGGTGCCTCTTGAATTGAGTAATAAAGTAGCTGGCGTTCGAAAACCCCGTTTCCATTGCAATCTGGCTGACGTTCTTACTTGTTGTAATCAAAAGCTTTTCTGCTTCCGTCACGCGCACGTATGTTAAGTATTCCGAAAAGGAACGACCGATGGATGCCTTGAAAAATCTCGAGAAATAACTATAGCTCATATTGCATAATCGGGCCATCTTATCGGCACTGACCGTGCGCATGAAATTCTGATCGATGTAACCGAGCACGCTTTCCAGACGAGTGATGTCCTCATTACGAACCGATGAGGTTACACCCATGTGAACACCCTGTTTCCGCCACTTTCTCAGAAACCAGAGAAAAATCCTGCAGATGTTTGCACGAACCGCAAGCTCGTATCCGTAATCCTTCTCCGTGTACTCCTGATTCACCTCCTCAATCAGGGAGGGAATCTCCGTTTCCGCCAACTCCCGCGACGGGATTACCCGTTGAGGGGAAGAACAGGACATAATAAACGGCATAACGAATCGAGCCTCAAACGTAGAGCGCACCGTTGAAAACAAAAGAAAGGGGTCAAATTGCAGACAGATGAACTTGCTTTCTGCGTGGCGATGAAAAGAATGCGTCTCGTTGGCATTCACCAGAAGCAGATCTCCTCCGATCAGGGTGTATTCGCGTCCGCTTACGGTTGCGGTGAAGGTTCCCTCCATGACATAGATCATTTCAATGTATTCATGATAGTGTGCCGGAATCTCGCTCGGATGTCCCGATCGCTCATGATAGTGAGAACAAAAGGACACCGCTTCGGTATTGAACAGCTTACGGATATCCTCGTATTGCGCATTTCTTACATCCGGTGATTTGGATTGCATTCGTGTCATCGTTCTCCTCCGGTGTCGGCTCATCAAAACGTGGTTAAAGGACACCTAGATTATAGCGAAAAAGAGACACGAGTCAAATGCCTTGCGCAAAATAATTACATTATGAAATCAGGAGCTTCTGTAATAATTGTCGATAGATTCAACCAATAAACGCATAATCTCATCGGCGCCGATTCCCAGTCCGGCGCAAATGCTTAAAAATTTACGAAGAGTCAGATTCACTTCGCCATTTTCAATCAAGCTATAATACGATGAATTGATTTCGACGGATTCCGACAGTGTGTGTTGCGAAATTCTTTTTTGAGTTCGGATATCTCTTAGAATATCCCCCAACATTCTAGCAATCTTATTTGCCATTTCGTCACTGATGACAACAGAATCGATCCGTTCTTCCATGCTACCCTCCGTTAGGACTAAAAGTCCTCATTCAATCAGGCCCTTCCCTCAATAACTTTTTACAAATAGTACGCGATACGCTCGGTCGAGTCAATATGATATATGCAAAAAATAACCATAATTTGATATATAAGTGAAAAAATATCATTTTTTATTTTATTAAACGATTGCAAACCGAGACAGTTTGAATCTTTTCGCTACTCGTTATGCAAAGATATATTTTACCGCTATCCTTCATGTGTCGTATAATAGACGAGCAATGATGCAATGATGAAGGAGACAAAAAAACACATGAGTGAATTCCGACTCCCGGATTGGTTGTCCGAAGGAATGGTCTTCCAACAGCGTGTTCCGATCAAATTGTTCGGTGTATCGGCACCGAACGAGACCGTTACGCTCGAAGTTGTAAAGGATCCGACGGACGGCCGCAGAGTGTCCAAGCTCGATGCCGATTACGGTGTCATCCTGAGCTTGGAAACAAGAACCGATACCGAGGGTAACTTTTCATTCTCTTTGCCCGAATATAAAGCGTCATCCGACACCTATACCTTTGTTTTTTCATCCGGGGTCTATTCAAAAACAGTGAAAGATATTCGTTGTGGAGATGTTTGGGTTTTTATCGGATCCCGACCTTTGCATATTCCGATATCGAAGACATCGGCTCCCAGGATGCCCCTCCAGAAAAAGACGCTACAAATGATACGTTTTTTCAGCCCGAACAGAAGCGGACGAAAGGAAGGAGAGCACTATTCATTTTCCGGCTCATCCAGGGTGCACTCGACGCGGTGGGTTCATGTCCGAGACTCTGAGGCTCTTTCTTTCGTATCATCAGCGGTATTTTCAATGGCATACCACCTTGCGGATCAACTACACTATCCGATCGGAGTATTGGATCTCGCTTTGGAAGGCTCGACGATACTGAGCTGGATGAATCGTGAGTTGATCGAAAAGGATGAGGAGCTGCTCGGATTGATTAAGGAAAAGAAACTCTATCTTTCCGAATCGGATTGGACCGTATATTTTGCGAAACTCGCTATGGATGAAAAAAAAGAGGAGGATATCTCTTCCGAAAATGACTCGGTAAAAAAGACTTCGGAAAACGCTTCTTCGGAAAAGGGAGAATCGAGCAAATCCGGAAAGGTTACCGGAAAAGAGGAAACGAATGCGAAAGGAAACGTCAAGGCGATTTCCAACAAAGAACGTTCGGAAGCTCTGCTCCGCCACGGTTTGTTCGAAAAGCTTACACCCGAAGGACTGATGACCGTTATGTATAATCATAAGCTCCTGCCGCTAAAGGACTTCAGTATTCGAGGCATCGTATTCGCTCCGGATCGATCGGACGCGGAACTGAAGGATTTCTATCCCAAACTGATGCGGATTCTGCTGGTCGGACTATCCATGATTTTCGGTCCGAAGACGATCGAAGATCCCCAGACGGTACCGTCGATGATTTTGCTTCCGATTTCTCCCGAGGATCTGGATCCGAGGCGACCGGATCGATACCTGGAGTTGAATGAGACGCTGGTTTCGATACGACGCAAGTTCCCGATGCCGATTGGAATACTCGGCCTGCACGATTTGCTTCTTCCGACGAAAACAAAGATGTTTACCATAGGAAAGAGACTCGCATCCATTGCTCTCGGAATTCACTTCACACCCAAAATGCCCTCATCCTCTCCGGAGTGTATCGAGGTCGAAATCATTTCCAATAAAGTGATGATGACTTTTGATAATACGGTGGACGGACTATGGCTTGCCGAAAATGAATCGGTCCTGAACGGTTTTTCGATTTGTGGCGAGGATCGGGTTTATATGCCTGCCAACGCCAGAATCCTTCACGGTATCCGTGTGATGGTCTGGCATGATGCAATCAAAAATCCGCTCGGAGTAACATACGGATATTTTCCGGTGCCGCACTTGTCCACGTTTCGAAATCGGGCCGATCTTCCGGTTTTGCCGTTCCGCTTCGATCGAGAGAAGTCGCGATATGCTCCGGATCTTTCTTTTGCTGACTGCGACCATCTGGAAATCGTCGGAAAAACAGATTGGGATGAATCTTTTTCAATGCTTCCGGTTTACAAAACCATTAAAGGATCCTGTACCATTGAAAGGGAAGAATTAAACAAGACTCAGGGTTCGGCCTCTTTGCATATTAAGTACAAAACGGAGAACAGTCTGTTTTCTTTCGGCCCCGTTCTCGACTATGTGACCTTATTTTCTCCGCTTGACCTGTCCGCATTTCGAAAAATATCCGTTGATATTTTCAATCCGGACCTGCTCGAAAAAAAACTTTCGATCGAAGGCTTTGCGGGAGAAACGGCGATCCGTGTCGGATTATTTTGGCAGACACTCGTACTGGAGTACGAGTCCGAAGGAGATATGCTTTTAGAGCGACTCGAGTTCCGGTTATTCGACACGGCGAAAAGCGGTGAATTATACGTGGATAACATCCGATTTCTGCCGTAACTCGTGTTGTGGAGCGGGACGGAATCGGAGCGAAGATTACTTTGGGCGTCCGGCCGTCATGAACGAAGTGACGGCGGGAAATCATTAACGGAGGAATATGGATTAATGTTCGAGGAACTGCTTCCCGCTGTGGAGAAGAGCATCCTGGAGGCTGCAGGATCCATCCCGGTCGTGTTCGAGGGGATCGAGCATTGTTTTGAAAAAAGTACTCCGGTTTCCGAATCAAGCCGACACACTTCTCATGAATTGTTATATTTACGTTCCGGCTTGGCCGAGCTGACGATCGAGGGAAAAACCGTTCCGCTGAATCGAGGGACGACATTGATTATTCGGCCGAATGTCAATCATACCATTCGGGTGATCAGCGGGCAGGCCGATATGGTGGTTTTGTATTTTGGGTTTTCACAGGATATCAAAGAAGCCCGTGAGGCCCTGGGGCAAAAATCACCGAGTGCGAATATCGATCCGAAAGACCGAAAAACGGGACCTTCCGCCCCGTTTGCTACACAGGAAATTTCCGTGAAGCCGTTGGAGCGGTTTTTAGACTTCGCGAGCGGACGGGACGAGGATAATAAGGAAAACTCCTTTTTTCTTATCGTTTCGGGTCGGAGCCGTGAGGATATCGGAGACTTGGCGGAGCGGATTATGCGCGAAAGTGCCGGGGACGCCTATGGCAAAGAATTAATGATGCAGTTTCTGACGATGGAATTGCTGGTTGCTCTTTCCCGGGCACTGCACGAGGAATGGGAGGAGTCCCTGAGAGTTCGCCACGGAAAGGCAAGAGAACTGGTAATCATCGCAAGGGATTATTTGAAACAGAATTTCAATCGCGGCGTTTCGGTAGCGGATGCGGCGGCTTACGTTTTTTTAAGTCAAGGTTATTTCACCCGAGCTTTCCGTGACGAATTCGGAATCAGTCCGATGAGTTATCTGATGAAAGAACGGGTGAACGCAGCATGTAAGCTTCTGGAACAAAAGGAGATAAAAGTAAGCGGGATTGCGACGCAGGTCGGTTTTTCCAGTCCGCAGCGCTTCAACGTGGCATTTCGAAAACAAACGGGAATGACACCGGTACAATACAGAAAGAAAATATCAGAGGAAAGATAAGGAACAGAATATACTTCAGAGAGGGAATGAAGATGCCGAATGGAGAGCAAATGACCGAGAAAAACCCGACGGGAGTCGATACGGAAAGAATCAAAAAGGCGATTCGCGAAATTCTATTTGCGATCGGAGATGATCCGGAGCGTGAGGGTATTCGGGAAACACCGGACCGTGTCGCACGAATGTATGATGAGATTTTCGCGGGAATGCATCGGGATATTCAACTGGATATCAAAACCTTTACCGAAGAGGGAAACGACGAAATGATCCTGATCGGAGATATTCCCTTTTATTCGATGTGTGAGCATCATTTACTTCCCTTTTTGGGGAAAGCCCATGTTGCTTATGTTCCGAAAAATGGTAAAATCCTCGGTTTGTCCAAAGTTGCAAGGATTGTGGACACTTTGTCTCGCAAGCCTCAGTTGCAGGAACGACTGACATCTGAAATCGCGGATACGATTCTCCAAGCGGTCGATGCCGGCGCCGTATGCGTGGTAATCGAAGCGGAGCACCTGTGCATGACGATGCGCGGCATCCGTAAGCCGGGGTCCAAAACGGTAACATCGGCGATGAGGGGAAGATGCCGTTCGGATGCACGAACGAGGTCGGAAGCTCTGGCGCTGATTAACCGACCGAGAGTATAAGGAAGGGAAAATGACGTATAATCAGCCGAAGGAATTCATCGCGGGGACGTATCGACTCCCGATCGGTTCCATAACGTATGTAATGGGGATACTGAATGTTACTCCGGACTCTTTTTCAGACGGCGGAGTCTTTTTCTCTGTCGAAACGGCCACCCGAAGAGCCGGAGAAATGATTCGGGACGGAGCCCGACTGATTGACATCGGGGGAGAATCCACCAGACCGGGACACAACCCCGTCGATGGAAAGGAAGAGATTCGAAGAGTGATCCCGGTCATTAAGCGAATCGTTGAATTTGCCGAGGTTCCGATATCGATTGATACATCAAAAGCCGAGGTTGCCGAGGAAGCGATGAAGGCGGGGGCATCTGTCATCAACGATGTTTGGGGGTTGCGACGGGAGCCGGATATCGCGCGCGTTGCGGCCGAGAGTCATTCGGGTCTTATCATTATGTTCAACAACAGAGAGCGAAACTCCGATGAAAGCGCGCAGGATATCGTTTCCGATGCGATTGACTATCTTTCCAAAAGTGTAGATATCGCATTGCGTGCAGGGGTCAAAGATAACAGTATCATGATTGATCCCGGAATCGGATTCGGAATGAGTCACCGACAATCCTTTGCTTTGATTCGAGGAATTCCCACTCTTTCCCGTCTCGGATTTCCGGTTCTTGTCGGACCATCGCGCAAGCGGTTTATCGGTGCGGCTCTCGGTAATGCCCCGGTCGATCATCGGGACATTGGGACAGTCGCCGTCTCCTGTCTTTCTGCTCATCTCGGGGCCGATGTGATCAGGACCCATAATGTTCGATATGCGATTGAAGCGCTGTCGGTCACGGATATCATCTCGAAAAAACACGAACTGGAGGAGGATTAAAATGGCAAAATCTGTTAAAAAGTACCGGAATCGAATTCTATTAAAGGGAATGAGATTTATGGGAACAACCGGCTTGTTTGAATTCGAACGCGAAAAACCGCAACCGTTTATTGTCAATCTGACGCTGTGTTTTATCAAAATGAAGGCGGGATTGACCGATCAACTCTCGGATACGGTAGATTACGGAAGAGTTTTTTCCTTGGTACGGGAAACGGTCGAAGGAAAGCGATTTGACCTGATCGAGGCATTGGCCGAAGCGATTTCCTCGGAGGTCATGTCCGCCTTTCCTTCGATTGACGCGATGGAGGTTATCGTTCAGAAGCCGGAGGCACCCGTTGAGGGAACGTTTGACTTCATGGGCGTCCGTATCTTTCGCGAGCGGACCATTAAGATAAGCGGGAGAAAGCAATGAGCAGGTCGTATCTGTCCTTGGGCAGTAATCTGGGCAATCGGGAAGAAAATCTTACTCATGCGATTCGGATGTTGGAAGATGTCGAGCAAATCCGGGTCGAAAAAACCTCTTCTATTTATCAGACGGAGCCCGTAGGATATTCAAATCAACCCGATTTTTTGAATATGGTCGTTCGAATCGATACCGAACTCAGCCCCGAACAATTACTGGACGAGACGCAGAAAATCGAATCGGAGCTCGGTCGTGTTCGTGCTCTGCGATTCGGCCCGAGGACGATGGATGTCGATATCATTCTTTTTGAAAACGAAAAGAGAAAGGATGAGAAATTGACGATTCCTCATCCGCGTATGTGGGAGCGTGCGTTTGTCATGATTCCTTTGTTGGAGATATTTGAAAACACAAGCAACGAGGTTTTCGAGTGTGAAACCGTTCGTTTGTATTCCGATATCCATTCAGGTTCCAACAGGGGAAAACTTTCAGAAAAGCCCGAAAATAAATGACGGACGTAGAAAGTTGATGAAGAACAAAAAACGGATATAATGGGAGCAACACTGAATACCGTTGAAGGAGGAAGTGCATGAGCGAAGAGATCGGGAACACCGCAAACAGGAAATCGCCGAACGACAGAGGAACGGAGACGAACAGACCGTCAGCGAGCAGGCCGACGCAAAACGTATCCGGTAATACCGGTAAAGTTCAAAACCCTCGAGGAAGGTCAAATAACCGAAGGGGTTCTTACGGAAACGGACCGAATTCGGAAAGAATGCAGGGAGACAGTCGTTCATCCGCTCAGTCCGGCAATAACGAGTTTTCAAGAAAAGAGGGCGGATTTGACCGCCGTAAGAAAAATACGAATTCGGATTTCGCCGGTAACCGGGACGGAGGCTCCCGTAGCGGGAATGCTCGAAAGAGCGTCCCTAACCGGCATATTTCGCGGGAGATTAAACCGGATGAAGCGGGCGGAAGGCCGACTGCCGGGAATCGAAGCGTCCGCGATGGGCGGGACGGTCAGGAGAATCGCGACAATAGGGACAACCGTGATCATCGCAGTCGACAGAATCATTCGAATAACGAATCGCGCGGCGGACGGGCTGATCGAAGATATGACAGACGTCCGGAACCCAAAAACTGGAGCAGGAATATTCGCTCAGAGGAAACCAGTGAGGAAATACGTAAGGACAATGAGCGAATCGAAAAAGATATATGGCTTGAAATAGCCGGAATCCATACGATGAAACTCGACTGACCGAAGGGGAAACGGTGAAGAACATAACCGAAAATGCGGCCGTACCGGAGAAGACACCTTCTAACGGAGATAATAGCAGTTCCGCCCCGGGAATCGGATTTCATGTGCCGGGCCACATCGGGGCCCGGTTTTTCAGTGAACGGGATTGTCTCGACTTGATTCGGTCCGACACGACCGAGCTTTCCTATACCGGCGACCTTCATGTGCCGTCCGGTCCGGTTGCCGAATCTCTTTCTAATTCGGCGTCTGTTTTCGGAAGTGAATATAGCATTTTTCTTTGCACGGGATCGACAAACGGCATCCGAGTGATGCTGTCTGCCGTTGCGGATACTTCCTCGGTTATTTTATTACCGCGTTCGGTGCATTTTTCAGTTGTTTGGACCCTGGCGATTATCGGGTGCTCCTATCTGTTTTGGCCGGTGGATATCCCGGGCCTTACGGATCCGTCTCCTGTCGCCATACCCGACGCAAACCGTCTGAATCAGTTGCTGTCCGATCATCCCGAAGTAACCGATGTGTTTGTCACGTCACCGGATTATTACGGACAATGTGCCGATTTGTCTCAGATAGCAAGCATCGCTCACGATCACGGGTGTCGTCTTTTGGTCGATGAAGCACACGGAGCACATTTTGCTTTCGGGGGAGAGTCGTATCCGAAAACGGCGATGAGCTCGGGTGCGGACATCTGTGTTCAGAGCCTTCACAAAACACTTCCTGCGTTAACGCCATCGGCGGTGATTCATGTTTCTTCCGGAGCGGATCGAAACGTAAGAGTTTCGCGAGAAAAAATCCTGGAGCGAATCGGTATATTCGAAACATCAAGTCCGTCATTTATGATTGCGTCGTCCGCTAATATCGCGATTCAGAGATTGAAGAAAGGTGGCGTCGAACCGTTTGAGCGCGCGGCGAGCCTGGTTCGGAGATTGTCCGATCGACTGACCGGACCTTTCGGTCTTTCTGCAAAGGGAACGGAGCTGCCCCGTCGAAAAGATCCCCTTCGGATGGTACTCCATACGTCGGAAACGGGATACAGGGCACCGGATGTTCAAAAAGCATTGGAAATCCATCGGATATATGCTGAATTTGCGGATTTGGAGCGGCTGGTTTTTCTCTTTTCTGTATTACACGAGGAAAAAGAATATGAAGCTCTTTATCAGGCAATCATTTCGATATTCTCCGATCCGTATAAGTATGGGCTTTCATTGATTGATCATGGCAAGCGAGCGGATCGATCCGGAATGGTATATACCCGATGTCCGGAAAGAGTAATTTCGCTCCGCGAAGCGGTATTCTCGCCCCAGCCCCTAATCAACGTCGATCTTTCCGAAATGGCCGGAAAAATTTCCGCGCGAGCAATCGGACTCTATCCGCCCGGGATTTCGCTTGTATGGCCGGGCGAAAGAGTCTCCGATGAAATCGCGGATTATCTGAATCATGCGAGCGAGTCCGGGCTTGCTCCGATCGGTTTGTCGGACGGGCAGTTTGTGTCCATCCGAAAATGATCTTTCCGGCACCTATGGAAAAGGAAGTCGAATTCGATATAATACGTATGAGGCTTTACAATAAGCGCTCAGTTTGAGATATAATAATCGTAAGAAAGGTTGTAGAATGACGGAGAAGACCGGGCTCTTCATTACCTTTGAGGGGATTGACGGAAGCGGCAAAACCACTCAAATCAGGAAACTTCGCAATATGTTAGAGCGGAGCGGGAGGGGCGTGGAGGTCATTCGGGAACCCGGAGGCACCCCGATCGGCGAGAAAATCCGATCACTGCTACTTGATAAATCAAACGGAGAAATGTTTTCCGAGACGGAATTGTTGCTTTTCGAGGCGGCTCGGGCACAAATTGTAAACGAGAAAATTCTTCCGGCACTTCGAGCAGGACAGATTGTGATTTGCGACAGGTTTTTCGACGCGACCACTGCGTATCAGGGATATGCGCGCGGGTTAAATCTTAAGGACGTCGGGAGTATCAATCGATTTGCGACCGGAGGACTGGAGCCGGATTTGACATTTGTGATGGATCTTCCGGTCGAAACAGCCTTCAAGAGGATGCAATCCAGAACGGGTGAAACGGACCGATTGGAGGGTGAAGGACTGGAATTTATGTGTAGGGTCAGAAATGCGTATCTTGAAATGTCCGTTTCTGAGAAAAGAATAGTGGTATTGGATGCCACGGCTCCGATTGAAAAGGTATTTGAAAACATTGAACGTAAAGTTTGGGAGGTATTGAAATCATGAAACTCATTTTTGCAATTGTCCACGACGAGGATAGCCCGAGATTGATGGCCGAATTGAACAAGGTGGGTTTTCGCGTCACCAAACTGAACTCTTCCGGCGGATTTCTTCGCTCCGGAAACACAACTTTGATGATTGTTGTCGAGGACGACAAGATTGATGAAGTCATTGAGCTGATTCGGAAGTACTCTTCCAGCCGGCAGTCCGCGATCAACACAAACGTTACTCCGTCGGCAATGGGTGGGGCGTATATTCCGTACCCGGTCGAAGTGATGGTCGGCGGGGCCACGGTATTTGTGGTTAATGTAGAAAAATTCGAGAAGATGTGATGGGTTCCTTTTCATCGGTTATCGGACAACGGACGGCAAAATCAAGAATACGTCCGTTATTGCTTGGAAATCCCGAGCAGGCATATCTGATCACCGGACCCGAAGGGATCGGCAAGCGGCTTTTTGCGACGGCAATGGCAAAAGCGCTTTTATGTGAAGCTCCCAACGAGGACGGAGGGTGCGGAACCTGTGGACCCTGTCGGTACTTTGCCGAGAAAACGCACCCGGATTTTATTCATCTTTCCCCACAAAGCGGTGAAAAAATGATTCGTGTTGCCTCGATCCGTGAAAGGGTCGTGCGCGATATTTTTATGTTTCCTCAAATTTCAAACAGGAAGATCTACCTGATTGAGGCGGATTATTTAAATGAAGAAGGCCAAAACGCCTTGCTGAAAACGTTGGAAGAACCCCCCGCGAAAGCGATCCTGATCCTCACGGCAGCGGACACCGACCGTTTGTTGGATACCGTGGTATCACGCTCCGTGCGGATTTCTCTGACACCGAATACAGAGCGGGAAATAATAAAAATCCTGAAAAATGTGAAAAACACCGACGAAAAGGATGCTCTGCCGATTGCTTCTCTGTCAAAAGGAATCCCCGGGCTTGCGCTGAAAATGGCAGATGATGAATCATTATCCGAAATCATAGAAAAAATCGCCGAGTTGCTGAACTCATTGCCGCACATTTCTCTTTCCGAGTTGCTGACAGGTCAATTCTCTTTTTTTGATAAAAACAAAGACCGAATCAACGAGGTGTTTGCGGTCATGCAGATGGGACTCGGAGACATCGCTCTTCTCATTACAGATCAAGCGACGGCTTTCTTGCGGGTTATCGATAAAAGAGATAATATGATTCGGATGATTGAGAGAAAGAAGATCAATGTGAAATCCGTCGACAGAGCATCGGTTCATCTGGCGGAGGCTTCACGTGCGATTCGGTCCAATTATAGCTTTGAAACTTCGATCTGTTCGATGCTTTTATCCATCCGAAAGGAGTTTTGTAATGACTAAAGTAGTAAGCATTCGTTTTCATGAAGCGGGGAAAGCGTATCATTTCGATCCGGGCGAGTTTCGCCTTCATCTCGGTGACTCCGTTATTGTGGAAACCAGCGAGGGAACGGATATGGGTTATGTGTCCGAAGAAGCGGTGGATATGCCCGAAGATCAAATCGTTCAGCCGCTTCGATCGGTAGTCCGAAAAGCAACGCCGGAGGACGAGGACAAATACAGGTTAAAAAAAGAAAGGGAGCAGGAAGCTTACGAGATTTGCGTGCAGAAAATCGAAGCAAGGGGCTTAAAGATGAACCTCGTCAATGCCGAGTTCAGCACGGACGGGAAAAAGATCATTTTCTTTTTTACCGCTGACGGACGAGTTGATTTTCGTGAATTGGTCAAGGATCTTGCCGCTGTTTTCCGAATCCGTATCGAACTGCGTCAAATCGGGGCACGTGATCAGGCGAGAATGGTCGGCGGACTCGGAATGTGCGGAAGAGAGCTGTGTTGTTGTTCTTTTCTTGACGGATTTATACCCGTTTCGATCAAAATGGCGAAGGAGCAGGGTCTATCCATGAACCCTTCCAAAATATCGGGGGCATGCGGAAGACTGATGTGTTGTCTGAAGTACGAGCAGGAAGCGTATGAAGACGCACTGTCCCGACTGCCCCGTCAGGGAGACACCGTGATGACTCCGAAGGGCAGGGGAACGATCATGAATGTCGATTTGCTCAAGGAAAATGTTGCGGTCCGATTGGAATATGAGGAAAATTCGGAAAACGAGCATTTTTCTGCCGAAGAGGTGGAGATACTTCTCCGAAAAGGAAAACGATATATCGCAAAACCTCAGGGAGCTAATAAATCCGCGGTTGTCAACTCAGGAGAATCGGACGATCCCGATGAATCGGACGCAAGCGATACGGAAGATGATATTTCTGACGAAACGGAAGAATAGCGACCCGTAAGCAATCGGATTTTTCGGGTCGTTGCATACCCGCGAGTCAAATGATAGAATGCAAAATAGAAACGGAGGTAACAAATATGGCATATGTGATTTCTGACGCATGTATTTCCTGCGGAAGCTGCGAGGGTGAGTGCCCGACCGGGGCCATTAGCCAAGGCGACACTCAGTATGTAATCGACGCTTCTTCTTGTATCGATTGCGGAGCTTGCGCGGCGGTTTGCCCGGTCGACGCGATTTCGCCCGCCTGAATTCGATCATAAAGCAACTGTTTTCGCCCTCCGGGACGTATGTTTCGGAGGGCGATTCGGTATTTGAATATCTTTTACGGACGGTGCGTTTCATGACGGAAGAAATAGATCGGCCGCAAGAGGAGACGCTCGAGAATCTGGGCCGAAAAGGACTGCGGATGATTCAGAGCAAGAACGGTTTTCGATTCGGCGAGGATACCGTTATTCTGGCGTATTTTTCAGCTTGCGTCGCTCCCTTAAGAAAAAAGGGTACGCGTGCATTGGAGCTGGGGGTCGGATGCGGAGCCGCATCTTTGCTTCTTTCGGGAAGACGGCCGGATATGACGATTGACGGAATCGAAATGGACAAGGGCTCCTTTGAAATATTTCAAAGAAATATTCGATTAAATGATCTTTCGGATCGACTGCGTCCGTTTCACGGTGATATACGCGACTTTCCCTTCGGAAATACTCTTAGCGGTTCATCGTATGATTTTGTTTTTTTTAACCCTCCGTACCGGGATCCGAAACGTGGACCGATTACAAACAAGGACGTGAATTCGGAAGCTCTATTGAACGCTCGGTTTGAAAAACACGGAGGCATTGCGGACTTTATCGCTACGACCGGATCCGCACTTCGGCCCGGAGGTATCGTCGCACTGGTCCACAGAGCCGGTCGAATGCCGGAGGTGTTTTCGGCGATGAACAGAAGCGGCATCGAGCCGACCAAACTGCGGATTATCTATCCGGACGAAAAGTCTCCGGCGACCGCTTTTTTGCTTGCGGGCCGTAAAGGAGGCAAACCCGGCGGCTTTTCTGTCGGGGAGCCGTTGATCATCAGAACTTCGGATATGCAATTATCGGAAGAAGTCAAGAAAATATATTCAAGCGAGGGATAACATGCTTTTTATCGTCGGGACTCCGATCGGGAATGTTTTGGATATTTCCTCCCGTGCCAAGGAGGTCCTTTCCTCTGTTGACCGGATCGCGTGTGAGGATACACGGCGGACCGGATTGCTCTTACAATCGATCGGCGTTCAATCCAGACTGATCAGTTATCATGAGCATAATCGTGCCGCGAGGGAGGAAATGATCGTGAGGATGCTTTCCGAAGGGCAGGATATCGCTTTGGTTTCCGATGCGGGCATGCCGTGCATTTCGGATCCGGGCGAGCAACTTGTCCGTCTTTGCCACGAGCGCGGAATCGCGGTAACGGTCATACCCGGACCGACCGCCTTTGCTTCGGCACTTGCTCTCTCCGGCCTTGACTCGCGTCGTTTTGTCTTTGAGGGATTTCTCCCTTCCGAGGGCAAGGAGAGAAGAGAAAGGATTCGCGCGGTTTGTTCCTCGACAATAACTGTTCTGTTGTATGAGGCGCCTCATCGTCTTCAAAAAACGCTGATTGAATTGGCTGAAGCGGGCGCAGGAAACAGACAAATAGTGATTTTACGGGAGTTGACGAAGAAATACGAGGAAGTAATGCGGTTTACCGTAAACGAAGCGGCAAAACATTTTTGTGAACAGACGCCTAAAGGTGAATTTGTGCTGGTCATAGAAGGAGAACCTGAACATAGACCCCGGGAAACGTTGTCGGACGCAAGAATTCTCGAGTTGCATGCAAGCGGACTGTCAACCCGGGAAATTGCTTCCGTTCTTTCGAAGGAAACCGGACTGAGTAAAAACGTAATATACTCAAAAGCGGTATTGGTGATAAAATACCGTAAAGAAACACATTAGCAGCGGAGGGATATATTGATTTTATCAAAAGATCAGGGTGAACCGATTATTGATTATGAGGGATCCGCCTCGCCGGATATTACGGAAATAACGCCGATTACGGAACTGTTGGAAGACGTCGGACTTTGCGCTTTTTCCGCAGATCCGTCGGAAATGCGTTTCTGTTTTTCCCCGGGTATGGCCGATGTGATCGGCAAAGAAGCCTCCCAACCGATGTTGATTGAGGCTTTTGCGCAATACATACCGGAAACCGATCGTGATACCGCCGTCTCTGAATATCGCCATACATTCGGAAATCTGATGCAAGGGAAACGACGCGTCGTCTTTCTGGAGCACGCCATCCGAAAATCATTTGAAGAGACCCTTTGGGTCCGCGTGTATATGCAGAAAATCAATACGATCGACAAGGATCTTATTTTTGGTGTTGTCGTCGATCGAACACAAACGATGTCCGAACGCATTTTATCGCAACTATTTTCCGAGGGGATTTCGGAATTTGTTTTCTATTATGATATGTTGACCGATATCCTTTATATTAACGCTCACCTCAAGAAGGTTCTTGAACTCAGTGAGCATTATATCGAACAAGCATCGAAACAAGTGCTCGGCTTGATTCATCCCGATGACCAGACCGTGTTTCTCAATGCGGTTGAAAGCTATCTCGAAAAACGATCCGATCACTTTTCGAGCGATTTTCGACTGTTGTCCCCATCAAGGGGCGAAATTTGGGTTCATCCTTGCGGCGTATCCGATTTTGACATTACCGGAACCGCTCGCTATCTTACCGGATTGTTGATTGATGTAACGGAGAGGAAAAAATCCGATTATCTGCAAAAAAGCATTATTGAGGGGACATCCGCAATCGTATTCACAGCGGACATCAATCGATCATCTCTTTCCTTTTCCGAAAATATACGTCAGCTGTTTCCGGATGCACCTCTGGATATCAACGGCGATCTGGTCGGATTTATCAGCGATTATATTATCCCGGAAGATCGGCTTCGTTTCCGTGAGCCGATCGAAAAAATGATTGCAGGCGATACGGATCGCTATTCCGTGGAATTTCGTATCGTAAAACCGAACGGGAAGACGGTGTGGCTGGCCAGTCGCGGTAAGGCATTTTTTGACTCCGGCAAGCAATCGATGATGGTTGTCGGAACGATTTTTGACCTTTCAAGTATGAATGAAGTCCGGGAATTGGTCGAAAAAACCAGTTTTCTTCACGAGGTCAGCGGCTTGCCGACACGTGAGCGCTTAATCAAAGACATTGATCGAGTGATCTCCGACCGCAATGTGTTGTCTGCGGCGGTCATTCTCATTGATATTCGGGGCTTCCACACATATAATGACCGATTCGGCAGAGAGACCGGAGACGATATTCTTCATGACCTCGGAAAGACACTGCAGGACCGATTGCCCAGCGGCGGATCCTTATATCATATCGGCATAGACTTGTTTTGCGTCCTTTGGCCGCACGCCACCCGAATTCAGGCCGAGCGTTTTATGGAGCAGATCCAGGATGAGGCGGAGCGCCCTCTGATGATCGGAGGGGATTCTATCTATGTCTCTTTCTCGATGAGCTCGGCTTTGTTCCCGTCCTGCGGAACGACTGCGGAAGAGTTGATCGTGAATGCGGAAATCACCCTTCATAAGGTGAAACAGAGCAGTCGGCGAAAACACGCGATCTATTGTCCTACGGACAAAAGGGAACTTAAGGAACGTCTGGACTTCGAAATACAGTTGTCCAAAGCAATCCGTAGCGGAAAAGAAAGCTTTCGAATTTTCTATCAGCCTTTGGTACGTACAAAAACCGGAGAAATCGTGGGTGCCGAGGCGCTGCTGCGATGGAATCTGCCCGGCAAAGAGGAAGTTCGCCCTGAAAAAGTGATTGCCGTGCTCGAAGCGACGGGACAGATGGAGCAGGTGGGAAGCTGGATATTGGAGCGAGTGATTCGTCAGTGTGCCCATTGGACAAAAAACGGATCGAACAAAGATTTTTTTGTTCACGTAAACATTACGGCCGAAGATCTGGCGCGACCGAATTACTCGGATACCGTTTTTGAGATGATTTCCAAATATTCGATTCGTCCGAGTAACTTGGTTTTGGAAATTACGGAAACCTCCCTGATGCGAAGTATCGCAACATGCAGACAAAATTTGATACGTTTGCGCAACGGTGGCATCCGGATTGCAATCGATGATTTCGGAACCGGTTACTCATCGCTTAATTATCTGAGGGAATTGCCGATTGACGAGGTGAAAATCGATCGAGCTTTTGTCGAGGACATTCAAAACGACCGTTTTAACCGCTCATTTATTTCCGCGATTGTTCTTCTGGCGCACAGTATTTCAAAAGAGGTCTGCGTCGAAGGGATTGAGTCCGCCGAAAAGTCGGATGCAATAAAGGAAATGAAGGCGGATTATATGCAGGGCTTCTATTTCGGATGCCCGATTGATCCCGCAAAATTCGAAGCAAGATTCCTCTCTTCGGGAAAGACCGGATCTGCCAACAAAGAGGCAAAAAAGAGCGAGTCCGGGACCTCCGTGAAGTCCTGATGCGGTTTGATCCCGTCCTATAAAATCGGGATTCATTGTAAATCATGTCTTTCTTCGTTATAATCAACGATTATGTAAGCCTTACTGCAGGGGGTCTTTTTATGCATTCGAAAAAGAATTATTATCTCACGACGCCGATCTATTACCCGTCCGGCGACCCGCACATCGGGCACTGCTACACAACGCTCGCTTGCGACGTTGTGGCCCGTTATAAGCGAATGCAAGGCTTTGACGTAATGTTTTTAACGGGGACCGACGAGCACGGGCAGAAAATCGAAAAGAAAGCGCTTGAAAAGGGCGTTACTCCGAAGGAGTATGTCGACGTATACGTCAGTAATTTTAAGCGCCTCTGGGCGCGTCTGGGCATTACCTATGACCGCTTTATTCGGACGACCGACGATTATCACGTCGAATCGGTTCAGAAGATATTTAAACAGCTCTACGATAAGGGCTATATCTATAAGGGCGAATACAAGGGACAGTATTGCACGCCCTGCGAGTCCTTCTGGACCGAGAGTCAGGTCGTCGACGGCAAATGCCCGGACTGCGGCCGTGAGGTGGTTGAGGCCAGGGAGGAGGCGTACTTTTTCCGCCTGTCCGATTTTTCGGAGCGTCTCGAAAAGCTTCTGACCGACCCGGAGAAGGGCTTTCTGGAGCCGCAGAGCCGCGTTAATGAGATGGTTAATAATTTCATTAAGCCCGGACTCGAGGACCTGTGCGTCTCGAGAACGAGCTTTTCCTGGGGCATTCCGGTGACCTTTGACGAGAAGCATGTCGTCTATGTCTGGATCGACGCGCTTTCGAACTACATCACGGCATTAGGCTATATGAACAAATCCTTCAGCGACTATGATAAGTACTGGCCGGCGGATATCCACGTGATGGCCAAGGAGATCATCCGCTTCCATTCGATGATCTGGCCGGCGATGCTGATGGCGCTCGATCTGCCGCTTCCGAAGAAAATTTACGGTCACGGCTGGATTACATTCAGCGGAACCAAGATGGGTAAATCGACCGGAAACGTCGTCGATCCCTTTATCCTGGCCGATCGTTACGGCGTCGACGCATTGCGCTATCATCTGTTGAGGGAGATGCTTTTCGGGATGGATTGCCCCTTCACCAATGAGATGATGCTGAACCGCATTAACAGTGATCTTGCAAATGACCTCGGAAATCTTGTGTCGCGTACCGTCGCAATGGTGACGAAATATTTCGGCGGCACACTGCCGGAGGCGCGCGAGAGCAAGCCGGAGGATGATGAACTGATCCGGATGACGGCAGTTCTGAAGCCTTTTGTTGAGGAGAACTACGAGAGTTTTCACATATCTGCGGCGATCACCTAGATCTTCAAGGTCATCTCGCGCGCCAATAAGTTCATCGATGAGAATACGCCCTGGATTCTCTATAAGGATGAAAAATCGCACGCGAGGCTGGCGGAAGTTCTGTATCGGCTTCTGGAAACCATCCGGATCGTCAGCATTCTTCTATCGCCCGTGATGCCCAATACGATGCCGGAGATCTGGCGGCAGATCGGTGCATTCGAAGAGGAGATAACGTGGGAGAGCGCCGGAAGGAAGGACGAACTTTCCGCAACCGCTACCGTAGTACCCGGGAAAGTCCTTTTCCCGAGGGTCGATATCGAAAAGGAGCTTTCCGATCTTGCGGGTATTTCCGCAACAGCTCCTTCGGCGGAATCAAAGCTCGCGGAGCCGGACGCAACCTGCGCACCGGTCGTCGGGGAAACGACTGTCCGCCCGATCAAACACGAAATTACGTATGATGACTTTGCCAAACTGGATATGCGCGCGGCGCGCGTCATCTCCTGCGAAAAGCTCGAAAAGTCCGATAAGCTCCTGAAATTCATCTTGGATGACGGGACCGGAGAAAAGACCGTTCTTTCCGGAATCGCCGAATTTTACTCGCCCGATGATCTCGTCGGCAAGACTGTAATCTATCTTTCCAACCTCGCACCGCGTAAGATTCGCGGAGTGCAGTCGCAAGGCATGATCCTTGCGGCCGAAACCGCCGAAGGCTATCGGGTCCTCGGAGTTCAGGGAGAGGCGGTTCCGGGCGCGGAGGTTTCCTGATGGAGATTTTCGATACGCACGCGCACCTGTGCGACGAGCGCTATAACGAAGATATCGATGAGGTTATTGCCCGGGCGCAGGACGCCGGTGTAAGACGGATTCTCCTGGCGAGCGCGGAGATGTCGGACAGCGAGGCGGCGATCCGTATGGCGAAGAGCAGAAACGGACAAGTAGAGCTGTTTTGCTCGGTCGGCGTCCATCCGCACAGCGCGTCCGACTATAATGACAGGAGCCACGAGCTACTCGCTTCATGGATCTCCGACCGGGTAAAAAAGCGAATCGTGGCAATGGGCGAGATCGGTCTGGACTACCACTATGATTTCTCACCTCGGGATGTGCAGAGGGCTGTTTTTATTCGCCAACTGGAGCTGGCGTGCCGGGAGGACATCCCGGTAATCATTCACGAACGCGAAGCGAGCTCGGATATGCTGTCGATACTGAATGATTTCAGTAAGCGGGGGCTACTTTCGAAAATGCCCGGCGTTTTTCACTGCTACTCGGGAAGTGCTCAGACCGCACAAATTCTCGTTCGCATGGGATTCATGCTGGGTTTTGACGGGCCCGTCACTTTTCGCAACAATAAAAAAGTCTGGGAAGTCCTTTCATCCGTGCCGACGGATCGTATACTCATTGAGACGGATTGTCCGTACCTGACACCCGAGCCTTTTCGCGGCAAAAGAAACGAACCGGCATATATTACGTTTGTTTTGTCCGCGATTGCGGACTATCTGGGGAAAACCGGCGAGGAAATGGCGCGGATTACCACCGAAAACGCATGCCGGCTGTTTCGGTTATAAACCCTTTCGGACCATTCCGGCTGCGTGGCGACACATCGGAGGCTTAAGCTGATTGTGTATCCGGGGAAGCAATAAGCGGATGGATATGTTTTGAAGGTCTTGCCGACGATCGAGAGGCGGCCGGGTGGAATCATTTGTCCGCTTTTTCGTACTCGTTTTATTCGATTATTGACAACCTCTTTTGTATCCTTTATACTTTTGCTTGCGCTCCAAAAGCGCAATCCGGTTTGAGGCAACGGGAGCATAGCTCAGCTGGGAGAGCATCTGCCTTACAAGCAGAGGGTCACAGGTTCGAGCCCTGTTGTTCCCACCATTATGGCGCAGTAGTTCAGTTGGTTAGAATGCCAGCCTGTCACGCTGGAGGTCGAGGGTTCGAGCCCCTTCTGCGTCGCCACTTTCCCCGGTTCATGGGAACCGGACACGCCCAGATAGCTCAGTCGGTAGAGCAGTGGACTGAAAATCCTCGTGTGGTTGGTTCGATTCCGACTCTGGGCACCAAATCCGGTCGATGAATTCGGCCGGTTTTTTTATTCATCGATTATCAATAAATACACCTTTTCATTCACGCTTCGTTTGATATTTCATCGGGGAAATAAGTTATAATGTTCCTAATTCGGTTTTTCGGAGGATATACAAATGGAAAAGGCCTTTACTTATAAAAAAGAATGGGTGCTCAGTGAACTCAATTCGGACGAAACGAATGGCTTGACCCGGGAAGAGGCTGAGAAAAGGCTTTTACAATACGGCTTAAACTCGCTCGGAGAGGAAAAGAAAACCCCGCTCTGGAAACGATTTTTAGCTCAGCTTGCCGACGCGATGGTGCTGATACTGATTGGTGCTGCCGTTTTATCCGCGATTATGGCCTTACAGGAACCGGGCTTTGAAGGATGGGTTGATGTAATCGTTATCATGGCGATTGTTATTATCAACGCGGTTTTGGGTGTATATCAGGAAGGGAAGGCAGATCAGGCGATTGCTGCATTAAAGCGCATGAGTTCGCCTCAAAGTAAAGTCATCCGCGATGGACAGAAAACAGAAATACCTTCGGATCAGCTGGTTCCGGGAGATATTGTTGCTCTTGAGGCCGGGGATCTTGTTGCTGCGGACATTCGAATTCTTTCACAAAACTCAATCAAGGTCGAGGAAGCTTCCCTTACCGGAGAATCAGTTCCAGTCGAGAAAAATGCGTATGCCGTTTTGCCGGAGGACACCGGTATCGGAGACCGTGAGAACATGTTTTTTATGGGAACCGCAATCACTTACGGACGTGCGGTTGGTATTGTTACAGATACGGGGACCCGAACGGAACTCGGGAAAATAGCAACCCGTCTGAAGTCGATCGATGACTCCGCTACACCCCTTCAAAGAAGTCTGACCAGCTTGGGGAAAGTGCTCGGAGTCGTGTGTATTGCAGTATGTCTCGTCGTATTTCTCGTTGACGTTTTTATCCAAAATACTCCTTGGGATGAGAGCCTGATGATTGCGGTCAGCCTTGCCGTAGCCGCGATTCCCGAAGGTCTGGCGGCCGTCGTTACGATCGTTCTGGCGATCGGAATGACCCGGATGGCTACGCGCAACGCAATCGTGCGTAAGCTTCTGGCCGTAGAGACCTTGGGATGTGTCGACGTGATTTGCTCCGATAAGACCGGTACTTTGACCCAGAACGAGATGACCGTCACCCGATTCTACGGAGCCGCTCGGGTTTATCAAATTTCCGGTACGGGATATGCGCCCGTCGGAGAAATTATTCCCGAGGAAAGTGAAAAGGAAAAGAGAGTCGACAACCGGCTTGCCATGCTTGCATGTGTTCTTTGCAACGATGCGGTCATTCGCGAAAACGAGGAGGGACGATTCGTTTGTATCGGGGACCCGACCGAGGGCTCACTGGTGACTTTTGCGGAAAAAGCGGGATATAATCGCGAAGAAACGCATCGTAAGTATCCGAGAATCACCGAGCTTCCGTTTGACTCGGAAAGAAAAATGATGAGTACCTACCATATCGGTGTGGTTCCCGAACAAATCACTTCTTTTACCAAGGGTGCTCCGGACATCATTCTTAATCGCTGTACCGGATATTATGACGGAACAAAGAATGTTCCGATGACCGACTCTGTCCGACGGGACATTGAGCGGACGAATCATCAATTCGCAACGGCAGCTCTGAGGGTTTTGGCCGTGGCATACCGCACGTACGGTGCGGAAGATGAAAACATCGCGGCCGATTTCTCACACGAGAATGATTTGGTTTTCTTGGGATTGACCGGAATGATTGATCCGGCACGTCCGGAAGCAAAAGAAGCGATTCGCGTTTGCAGAGAAGCCGGGATTCGGCCGGTGATGATTACGGGCGACTATAAGGACACCGCGGTAGCGATTGCCCGCGATCTGGGGATGATGGAAGATAATGATCAAAGCTTTTCCGGATCGGATCTGGATGCGATTTCCGAAGAAGAACTCGAGAAGTTGTGCGAAAACACCAGCGTTTATGCACGCGTATCCCCGGACCATAAGGTTCGGATTGTAACCGCGCTTCAAAAGAACGAGCACATCGCTTCCATGACGGGAGACGGTGTTAATGATGCCATGGCATTGAAAAAGGCGGATATCGGAGTCGCTATGGGTATCACGGGGACCGAGGTCGCCAAAAACTCCGCCGATATGATATTAACGGATGATAATTTTGCTACTATCGTACACGCCATCGAAGAGGGACGAATTATTTACAGCAATATCCGTAAATTTGTCGGTTTTCTTTTGTCTTGTAATGTCGGAGAGATTTTGGTTATATTCATCATTTCATTGATTCCCGCGGCCTTTTTTAATGCGTACGGAATGCCGATCGTCGGGGCGATAACGCCCCTGACGGCTATTCAACTTCTCTGGTTGAATCTGGTAACGGACAGTTTTCCGGCATTGGCTCTCGGACGGGAAAGGGGCGAACCCGACATCATGAAACAGCCCCCGAGACGAAAATCGGAGTCAATCGTAAACCGCAATATGCGCGTCTCTATTTTCGTTCAAAGTTTCGCGATTTTTTTGGCGGTGTTCTCCGCCTTCATGATCGGAATGAATTTCTTTTTTGCGGATTCGACGACCCGACTGGAGAGCGCACGGACGATGGCTTTTGCGACCCTGATTATTGCAGAACTGTTCCGGGCGTACAGTTCCCGGTCGGAGCGGGTAAGCGTATTTAAGCTGGGTTTTTTCAGCAACAAAGCGATGAATGCCGCTGTCTTGTTTTCCGCTGTAATGCTCATTGCGGTGGTCTATATTCCGGGCGTTAATCAAGTGTTTGACAATCGCCCTCTTCCATGGTTTGCATGGATCCCTGTAATTGTTCTGGCGGTGATCCCGTTTCTTGCGGGAGAGCTGTTCAAGGTGCTAAGATCAAGAAGAAACAAAAATAAGAAAGCATAATCATATGTTTTCCCCGCTTGCGTCTAATAATACCTTGTGATAAAATTAGACGGATTTCGTGAAGAAACCCTTATGGAGGCAAAAAATGATAGTTTTAGCGATCGTACTCGCGTCCGTGGATATTTTGATTTCCGTGCTCTTGGTCGGATTTGTTGTTTTTCAGGAAGGAAACGACAAGGGACTGGGTGTGATCGGAGGCGGTGCCGACACTTTTTTCGGCAAAGAGAAGGGGCGGTCTCTGGATAACAAGTTGAAGAAATTTACAACCGCATTGGCAATCGCTTTTGCGATAATCACGGTTGTTTTGTTTCGCGTGATTGACAGCGGCTTGTAGTCTTTCCTGTTTAATATGTATACCGGCGATCTTTCAAATCGTTAATCGATTCTGAACGGTCGCTTTTCTATTGGAATCTTTTCCTTATTTGAAGATTATTTGGGGGAACATTTGCTTCGGTAGGGACAGAATGCTTGTGATTTTGTATACTGACCGAAAGAGTCCATCAATTATTTGAATCGAGGGGCATGGATGAGAAAGAATAATCGAAGCGGAAAAAAAAGCAATCGGGGTCTTTACAAAAAGAACAATATCGTTACCGGTAAATCTTTTTCTCGGGGAGGATCGAAGAAAGCGGTCAAAGAGATTCCTTCCGTTTCCGAGACTTCTCCGCGAGGCCCGACCGGCCGATCCGGTATGTGTATCGGAATTCTTCGAAAGGGTGAATCGGATTATTATGTAGATCCTGATCCGGGGTACTCTTTTGCTCAGTACGGAAGAATCAGAATACCGCCACACCATGTTCACGGTGCGCCGCTCAATATGAAGGTCGTATGTTTGATCACAAACCCCGACAATTCGGCCGGATCCTATACGGGAGAGATTACGGAGGTATTGGGTGACCCCGAGCAAAGTGACGTCGCCATGAAGGCGATACTTCTGCAGTACGGAATTCCGGAAAAATTCCCGGAGCACGTGATACGGGAGGCCGAACGGCTTCCCGCAGAGCCTTCGGAAGAGGATATCGCTTCCGCAATTGAAGGCGGTCGGAAAGATTTGCGAACCTTACAAACGATAACGATTGACGGAGAAGACGCCAAAGATCTGGATGATGCGATATCCGTGGAAAAAATTTCCGGGACCGGTTATCGATTGTTCGTTCATATTGCGGACGTTGCCGAGTATGTAATCGATTCTTCACCGCTCGACTTGGAAGCCCGTAACCGTGGGACCAGTGTTTATCCGGTCGATCGCGTAATCCCGATGCTTCCTCCGCGTCTTTCAAACGGACTTTGTAGTTTGAATCCCGGTGTTCCGCGCTTTGCACTCACCGTTAAGATGGTGATCGATTATAACGGAGAGGTGAAGGAGGGAGAAATTTTCGAAAGTATTATCCTAAGCGATGCCCGCACATCATACGCCGAAGTGTTTGATGTCCTTTTTAGCCAGAAAATTATCGATAGATATATTCCTTTTCTTCCGATGCTCAAAGACATGAATGAATTAATGAAAATTCTGCGTGAAAAAAGAATGAATCGCGGAACGATTGATTTCTCTATTCCCGAAACCACCGTCGTTATGGATGAAAAAGGGAAACCTACGGACATTTTCCCGAGTCCGATTACCGACTCGAACCGGATTATCGAGGAACTGATGATCATTTGCAATGAGTATGTGGCTTCAAGATTTGATGCCATGAAGCATCCCTTTATCTATCGTGTACATGAGCAACCGGACGAGTTAAAAATATCCGAATTTCTTCGTGTTGCAAGGATTTTCGGAGCGAAACCGAGTCGCGGTAAAAAGGTTTCCCCCGAATTTCTTTCCGAATTGATGCGTCAAATAGAGGATGAGCCTTATGCTCCCGCATTATCGATGATGCTGCTCCGTTCCCTTGCCAAGGCTCGTTATCTTCGCGAAAATCTGGGGCATTTCGGATTGAATTCAGAGAACTACTGCCATTTCACATCTCCGATTCGCAGATATCCGGACTTGTATATTCACCGAATCATCAAGGCATATCTTCACGGCGACTTCCGGAAAGCATATTTTTCTAAGCATGTCGAATCCATCGCGGAACACAGTTCGGAAATGGAGCGAAATGCTTCCGAAGCAGAAAGAGAGGCGACCGAGCAGAAAATTGCCGAATATATGGTCGATCACGTGGGAGAGGAATACGAAGGTATTGTTTCCGGCATATCACAAGCAGGCTTGTTTGTTCGGTTACCCAATACAGCGGAAGGCATGGTCGCTTTTCGAACCATGGAAGATTACTATGCGTACGATGAGTCAAGACTGGAAGCCAGAGGCAGACAAACCGGAAGGGTTTTCCGGATCGGACAGAGCCTTTTAATCAAGGTGGCATCGGTCGACCCGATTTTAAGAAGAATTGATTTTGTATTGACGGGAGAGGCGCAGATCGTATTGGATCGATCAACGCGAGAGGAAACAAGAGAGCTCAAGAAACGGTGTTCTCCGAGAAAAACAGCAAGGAAAGGGAAAAAGAAAAAATAGAGGAATCAGTCGTCGACTCGATAACGCTTCAGGGCATCAACCAAATCATCGCAGTCATCGCTGTGGATTTCCAGAAGAATCGGTCTTTGAAGCTCAAGACTGAAAATTCCCATGATTGATTTTGCGTCGACGACATATCGGCCGGACGAAAGATCAACGTCGTAAGGAAACGAATTGACGGTATGGACAAAGTCTTTGACGTCGGAGATTGATTTAAAATGAACGGTAAAACAAACCATAAATTCAACCCTCACATTCTTTCTCGGAACGCATTGTGCGTCACCCTTTAGCACATAAGTTTATCACAGGGACAAATCCTGTCAATTATTGCCGGTATAAAAGAGGAGATAAAACTACGATGAACCCGAACGATCATCTTCCATCCGAAACGATATGCGTCGGACAAGTATTTTTCCAAACCCTCGGATGCAAGGTGAACCAATACGAGTCGGATGGAATCCGAAAACGATTCGAGGCGCTCGGGTTTCGGACCGTTACGGATCCGAGTGATTGTGATGTGTACGTTATTAATACCTGTACGGTTACAGCGGAGGCGGATCGTAAGTCCGGACAGATGATTCGAAGGGCAAGAAGGATTGCACCCCGGGCCATTATTGCCGCGATGGGTTGTAAAATCCAAATGAGTGCGGATACGGAGTGTGCCGATGTTTGTGTGGGAACCTCCGACCGTTTGAAGCTTCCCGATATTGTGCTAGAACGATTAAAACATATCGAAAAATCAACAAGCGTAAACAATTCATCGGGACCGGGCTTTTCGCGCGTTTATGAGGAGCTTGGACCGGTTATTTCCAGAGAGGCAACCAGGGCTTTTGTCAAGATTCAAGACGGATGTGACAATTTTTGCAGCTACTGTATCATTCCTTACGCTCGGGGAAGATCAAGAAGCAGGGATCCGAAAGAAATTCTTCGTGAGATTCAGTTGCTCGGAAACGCGGGATATCGGGAAATCGTGCTTACAGGAATCAACCTACAGGCCTTCGGAAAGGAAAAGAGAGAAGATCCGGACGCCCTGATTCATCTTATTGAAGAAATAAACCGGATAGACACGATCGGAAGAATCCGTATCGGTTCCGTTGAGCCGGGGCTGATTGATGAGCGTTTTGCGGATGCGCTTGCGCATACCGAAAAATTTTGCAGACATCTTCACGTGTCCCTCCAAAGCGGTTCCGACTCTGTTTTGTCCAGAATGAAACGTAAATACTTGGCGGAGGATTTTGAACACTCGGTTGAAGTCCTGCGAAAAGCAATGCCGGAAATCGCTTTGACCACCGATATCATCGTCGGTTTTCCCGCGGAGACGGATCAGGAGCATCGGGAGAGTTTGCTTTTTTGTAAAAAAATCGGTTTTTCAAAGATCCATGTTTTCCCGTATTCCATTCGAAAGCTGACTTCTGCGGCGGAAATGAAGCCCAAGGTGGACCATCGGACCGCGATGAAGAGAAAGGCCGAATTCCTTCTGCTTTCTGATCAGATGGGCGAATGTTACGCGAAACGATGGGAAGGGAAAACAGTGTCCGTATTGATTGAAAACAAATCCGGTACGGATGAATATAGAGGATATTCCGGAGAATACTTGCGTGTAATTATTTCCGCCGAATCTCGGCGATCTCCGGGGGACGAGACATCCGTTTTCATTCTCCGCTCGAAACAAGGGGAATTGATCGGAAGAGAGATCCGTACAAGGAATTGAGAGTTTTTTTACGAATCGGAACGGCATTCTCTGGAAGTTGTAACGATTCCCGAAATCGAATGTTCCGAAAAAAGAAAAAAACATGTTACAATTATAAATAGGATTTGTGATTATACTTACCTATCCGATCAATACCCTGGAGGTAGAAAAATGGTTGATTCCGAAACCGCAAGATTTTCGTTTAGTATGGACAAAACCGAAGATGTTCGGGAATTAATGTCCTTTGTTTTGTCGGCCCTCGAGGAAAAGGGATACAATCCGATCAACCAATTGGTCGGTTACTTCATGTCCGGAGATCCGACGTATATCACAAACTACAAAGGGGCTCGCGGTATCATTCGTCGAATCGAGCGGGATGAGCTTCTGGAGGTCATCGTTCGCCAGTATTGCGAACGCTTGAAGTAAGGGAGAAAGCGCGCTCATGGGCAGAGTACTCGCGATTGATAACGGATCGCGAAGAATCGGAATCGCATTGAGCGATCCTCTTCGCATTATCGCCCAGTCGTTCAGAACGGTCTATAGGAATCAAAGAGATCCGGAACGAGCGGTTTGTGAAATTGCGGAAATTGTTTCTGAGAACGATGTTGATGAGATTGTCATCGGGGCCCCGAACAGAACAGACGGGAAGTGCGGGGAATCATTACGTTTGGCCGAAGAGTTGGGGGCACTGCTTTATGAAAAAACCGGGATTCAGCCGAAGTACTTGGATGAGCGCTATACAACGGTGATTGCATCCCGATATCTCATCGAGACGGGTGCGTCGCGAGAGAAGCGAAAGGCGGTGATTGACCAGATGGCCGCACAGGTTATACTTCGCGAGTATCTTGACAATCTTCGTTCCTCTGAAAATTGATTCGTGATATAATTACCGGAGACAAATCACTTTGCAAAATGAATACGTCGCGGCAGCGAGGAGGTGCAAAATGAAAATATATGATGAAAACGGTGGTTGCGGATGCGGATCGGATCACGATGATTGTCCGGAGAACGATTCCGGAGATTGCTGTTGCGATGAATCGGCGACAATAACGATGGTCGACGCGGAAACCGGTGAAGAATATCAATTTTCCGTTGTGGACGATTTCGAATTCAAGGATCAGGCATACTGTGTTCTGGTTACGGTCGACGAAGAAGAGCCTGAACTGGTCATTACGAAGGTAGTCGAGTTAGATGATGGGGAAGAAGGATTGATGAGTCTCGAAGAGGATGAAGCCGACGAGGTCTATGCCGAGTACGATCGTCTTTGCGAGGAAGCAGAAATCGAAGATGAAGACGAAGAATCCGAAGAAGAGTAAATCCGAATCCAAGAGCCCGACCTCTAACCGGGCGAAGAAGTCGGAAAATGCGTTGGCGGTAATACGTGACGTCATCAACCACAAGGAATACTACTTGTCCGTGATTGATTCCTTTATGATAGACGGCAGGGAGTATGTGGTTATGTATAATTACGAACCCGATGACGGAAGCCACGCGGAGCCCGAGTTGGTGATTATGAGAACGGAGTTTTCTTCCGGAGGAGACCAGCTTTTCTATTCGATTCGTGACAATAACGAGTTGCACAAGGCTTTTATTGTCTTTATGAGGAGGTTTCACACTTCTAATGTTTCGAGAACCAGCCGAGTCAAGTCAAATGCCTGATGTCCGTCCGATACGTTTGCGTACTGTTCTCGTGCCGCTCTTCGGAGCGGCACTCTATTATGGAGTTATTTTGGCAGTTACTGTTTTTGCTCTGGTGATTTTTCGGGAATCTTTTTATCAATACCTGAAAATCATTGAATTGGTTTCGATGCTTTTGGTTACTCCGGTGATGATTGTATGGATATATATATCCGAAAAAACCGGAGGAAAGAAGCTTTTGAAAAGACCGTTAACGCCCATGATTTCTTTGGCCGGAATTACGATTGCTCTCGGTCTTTTGGGATTAACAATTCTGTATTTTTTGTTTGTTGAGGAAGCGCTCTCCGTTTTCCCGGTCGTAAGAAAAAGCCTGGAGCAATATGAGAGCATGTTTGAGGTAGGAACACTTTCTTCCGCAGAGAAAATTATTTTTTTCATCTCAGTGACGGTGATGGCTCCGGTATCGGAGGAACTGCTTTTTCGAGGAGTAATTCTCCACGAATTTCTTTCTGCGGTGAAACCGGCTGTCGCCGTATTTCTTTCGTCGGCGATATTTGCACTTTTCCATGTGCAACCGATTCAGATTGGTTACGCTTTTCTCTGCGGATTGGTAATATCCGTTGTCTATGTTCTTTCTAAGAGCATTTACCTGACCATTCTTTTGCATGCCGTCTTCAATTTCTTCGGCTCCGCAATTCATATCCTTTTCCCTTCCCTCGGAAAAACAGGGGAATATTTATCCGTCTTGTATATGGTGTCGATTGCTTTGTCGGTCATTGCCGTGATATACATTAAGAAAAGAAACCGGGAAATAACGGTTGCGGAGGACCTTGATGCGTCGGCTTCTGAGGGGTAGGATTCATAAAAGACCCTTTGTGGTTACATCCGCGGTTCTGGTGATTTTTTTGATCGCCGGAATCGCAATGGTTCTCTATTTGGGATTTTTCCGAAAAACCTCCGACACATATATTGTGCGTACCCGTAACGAAGCAACGGGATCGGAGACCAGAGGTCTGGGTTTAAACGTCTCCTCTTTGCCGACGCCCAATTTACTCCTCGGAGCCTCCTTCGAAAGCATTTCGACCGATCGACACTATATTGTTTATGAGGGAGAGGAGGATTACGTCTATCTTCTGCAAGATGCTTCCGGTGAAAGACCTTACGGTGACGGCAGTTTTGTCGGCGGTAATGTTCGCGTCCTCTCGCTTGACGAACAAGGAAAAATGGTTCAAAAAGTGGCGTCCGAAATCATTGAGTTTTCGGAAAGCCAATTTGCGCCGAAGATACGAATCGAGGAAGTTTCCGAGCCGGATGAGGACTATATTTCTTTTGTATCGCTTAATGACAGTGTTCTTGTTTTTTCGTCTAGCGGAAGGTATATCAATGATTTTGCGACAGCCTCAAGAAGATATTTTTCGCTTCCGGTTTCTTCACAAATTATCTGTGCTTCCGATTCGGGGAAAAGAGTAAATGTTTTGTGTGACGACTGGACGGTTTTTACATCAACGGATGGTAGAAATTTCAGTTCGTTTCCGAATGAGGACCCTCCCGGACCCGATCCCAGATCCGTTACATCGGTCGGCCGGGTTGTTGTAGCATGCGGAGACGAGGGAACCGTTGTAACATATTGTGACGGAGAGATGATTTCCGTTGCAACGGTTACCGATGCGGATCTGATTGCTTCCGCCGGAGACGGTAGAACTCTTCTGCTTATAGGAAACGACGGAGTGATGATGACATCATCAAACGGGGTTATATTCAGACCGCTGGAAGAAACGGAAAAGCCGTTTCGTGACCGTTCGGTAGATTGGGTCTGCGCGACCTATTCCGGAGGGAAGTATTATGCCATCGGAAGCAAGGGAGAATTTGCCGAGGGAGTTTATGATACAGAAACCGGTCTTTTTCGATTTTCCGGATATTTGGCATCCGCTGCATTCGGGGGAGAGTTCAAACCTCGCTCTTTGATTGTTGATTCTTTCGGAGAGGTTTTGATTCTGACGGAATCGGGGAAACCCTATGTCTTATCGAGGGATGCTTTGAAGTGGAAGGAATTGAGTACCGGATCCGTTGCTGCGGTCGATGCATTCGGAAAAACGCCGGACGGAAAAATATTTCTTCTCCAGGACGGGAATTTTTTCTTTACTCGGATATTATCCCGCGTCAAATACGGAGAGCGAACCTCGGGTTCTGTCGCAAATGCCGGCGATATGTGTTTCTTGTCATCATTCACTCCGGTTTTCGACGGGCAGTCAAAAGAATCATACGACGGCCTGTGGCAGATATTCGGAGAAGGTGCAAACGCACAAATTGCTCAGGACGCTCCAACGATGGGAGGGCAATGTTCCCTGAAAATCTATTCGGAAGATCCGAACAAGACAGAAGTACCTCGTTTTGTTTCACAGATAATCACCGAAAAAGGGTCGGATACTTTTTCGGAGAAGACGTTTTATCGTGTCGAAATGTGGCTGAAGCATAACGGCATGTCCGATAAAGAGGCGATGGTATGGATTTCCGGTGAATTCGAATCCGTCGGTACTGTTTTTTCCGACATCGGAAACAACTGGAGACACTATTCGGCATTATTTGTTCTGCCCCGGGAGGCATGCTCGGAGAATTCGGGTGAAGTTCGTTTGAATATCGGATTTTCCGGGAAAGGGGAGTTGTTTATTGACAAGGTGTATTTCGGTATGGACAGTTACTCGTCGGAAGCGATTCCCGATGAATATTTAAATGTTATTCGCGACATGCATCCCGTATACCTGCGTTTGTCAAACATTCCTTTCGGAAGAGAAAATGTTTCTTCCGACTCTTTTTACTATCCGGTCGGAAACGAGGTCGGTAAAAAAAAGGATGGGGAAGGCTATGTATCCGCAGGTTGTATATCTCTGGAGGCGTCACTACGGGCAGCCCGTTACGCGAAGGCAAATCCGTGGCTGATCATTGATTCTTCCGTTTCGCAGATACAGATCGAATCCTTGCTTGAGTATTTGTGCGGAAGCATATCGGACCCTTACGGTCAAATGCGGATTGACAACGGAACGGCAGTTCCGTGGTCTTTCCAGTTTGAGCGAATAGTATTTGAGATAACCGACCCGAGCGATGTTTATCGTACGGATCTTCAGCGGGGTGCCTATGTGGATTATATTATCGGCATTATGAAATCCTCCACCCATTATTTGGATATTAAGGATCGGATTCTCTTTCTGGACGGAATGAATTATTCGGGCGGGTCGATGCTGTCGGTTGCCGACTATCATTCGTCGGGGATGCGGATTGAAGCGATAGTCGGGGATTCCGGTGTCGATGATACGAGTATGTATTCGGAATGGATTGCGAATGGATACCTTGACTATTATGATCGGATTCCCCGGATTCTCTCCCGACACCAAGAAAAAGTCGGTGAATGGGTCGGATCGGCGGATTTTGTCGCAATACGAGAAAAGTCGGGTCAAATCCCTGTCGATCGTTCGATTACCCCGGTTTCCGCCGCAACGTATGTGGAATTTCTCTTACATGATTACGGCAAGAGAACATCGGTTTTATGTCTGGATCTGTCCGATGAGTGGATTTTATCAGAGACGGAGCATAGGAACGCCCCCGGACGGAAAGACTTGAGTAAAAATGAGTCGCAAATCATTTCAGACAATTCGATGACCTTTTATTCGGTTCTTGCCACTTTAAGTCAAACGATTTCCGGAATCCCTCAACAGATTGAAACGAGCCCGCCGATATCCGAAAACAACAGGAATGAGGGGCATTCGGAGAGCGAGAAGCAGGAAGATGCGCTTACTGCGTTTGCATTTCTTGATGGGGACCGATGGAGTGCCGTCGTGTTGAATAACGGAGAGAAAACCAGGCAGTTCCGTTTTGAGTCGGAAATCAACATTGAAGAATTGATTGTGGATCATTATTCCGAATCGGGTGCAAGAATCGGCTCCTCTCAACGAAGGAGGCTCAGCAATGTTTTCACCCTGCTTCCCGGGCAATATGTTGTTGTTCAAGGATTCATTCGAGGAGTCTAGCGGAATCGCTTTGAAGAAATTATCGGGTTTTGTTTACAATGGATTCGGTGAATTGTAAAATGAAGTGACGCAAAAGAAATAAAGATGTCCCACGAGGACGATCTCACATACAATGTTAAGTGACCAAACCAAACACGCAGGAGGCATCCCGTGGGACACGAACATTGTAA
>JAAYCT010000006.1 GCA_012729635.1 Clostridiaceae bacterium
ACCAACAGCGTGCTTTTCGGGCCGCCCCAAAAGACGCCGACCGACAAAAACGCGAGCATCAAAATCACGGCGGGCAACAAAAAGGCACTCCCGTACGTAAGGATCGATTTTCTTTTTTCGTTTCGCAGCAGTTTTTCGTTCAATCCTGTTCTCCCGCCCGTCTGAAATGGGCAGTGAATCGATTGTTATATATGCCGCGAGCCTTGCCGCATAATCGCTGCAAGGCCCGCTTAAAAATGAAACTTCTGCTCTTTATTCGGCTTTTTCCGACTCAACCGGTTCTTCGTCCGTCGATAATGCTTCCGTAACGGTCGGTTCCGCTACAACATCCCCGGTCTCTTCTTCCGCCGTTTCGGCGTCTGTATCCGCATCTTCAGAATCATCCTTATCATCTTCGGTTGCTTCGGTCTCGGGCATAACGGCGGAATCGGATTCTTCTTTTTTCGGCTCTTCCGTCACAACTTCGTCCGGTGTCTGTTTTTCGGACTCGGCGACCTCCGCTTTTTCGATTTCTTTATCCTCAGAGGGCACTTCATCCACGTAATCGGGATCGATCGGTTCTACTTCCTTGATGCTGACGCTTATTCTTCGGGTCTCGTTGTTGACGTCCAAAACCCTCGCGACCACTTCCATTCCCTCGGATAAAACGTCTTCCGGTTTATTGAGGCGGACGTTCGATATTTGAGATACATGGCATAGTGCATCCAATCCGGGCTCCAGCTCAATAAAGGCACCGAATTGAAACATCCGAACCACTTTTCCGTGAATAATCGTACCGATCGGAAAGCGATCCTCAACGTCATGGTAGGGATCGTCCTCGAGTTTTTTGTAACCCAACGAAATACGCTTCTTTTCAACGTCAAAATCCTTCACATAAACATCGACCCGGTCGCCGACCGAAACAACCTCGGAAGGATGACGAATACGGTTCCAGGACAATTCGGAAACATGAACCAGACCGTCAACACCGCCGATATCGACGAATGCACCGAAATCGGTAAGGCTTCTGACGATTCCCTCATATTTTCCGCCGATTTCAATCGTATCCCATATCTCTGAGGCTTTCTCTTTTCTCATCATATTGAGAAGAGCGCGTCGCGATCCCGAAACGCGAAGACGCCTCTTGTCGGGATCGTATTGTGTAACCAGGATTTCCAAAGCTTTTCCGCGAAAGGAATCCAAGTCATCCACCGTCGTAAGGTCCAACTGGGTGCGGTGAATGTAAATGTCAACTCCCCCGAAATTCGCAATTACACCGTCCTTGACAACATTCGTAACCTTAACGGTAACCGGAATTTTGTTTTCGTAGGCATCTTCCACCTGTGCTTTGTATTTCCCGAAATCTACGTGGGCTTTGGAAAGCATAATCTCTTTGCCCATATCAGAGTTTCGGACACTCCGTACGTACACTTCGATTTCTTCGTGCGACTCAATGGCTGCATCCAAATCAAAATCAGGGTCGCTCTGAAATTCGTGGCGAGGAATCCTTCCTTCGGATTTATCATGAACGTCAACATATACAAACTCATTGTCAGCCGAAGTAATAGCCCCCCTAACGGTTGCATTTTTCCTGAGTTGCGGAATGTTGTCGACATAATCTCCGAAATTGAACTCGGAATGTTCCTGATTGGCCGAAGCCTGGTTTTCACTCATCGCTCGGATAACCTCCCTGATAATACAATCTGGTGTTGACGCCCCGGCAGTAACCCCTACCCGTAATTCGTCCGATTGAAAAACGGGATCGGCAAGGATCGAATGAATATCATCGACACTACTTACCAGGAACGTTTTGGCACAACTGCCTTTGCAAACATCAAAAAGCTTCATGGTATTCGAACTTGCCGTCGAACCGATCACGATCATGCAATCCGATTCGATTGCGAGGGCCAAAGCTTCGCGCTGCCTGTTTTCAGTCGTATTACATATTGTATCAAAAATCTGTTCGTTTGCAATTTTTTCCTTGATATTGTTTTGAATTTTCTTATATTCCTCCATTGAAAAGGTGGTTTGGGCAATAAGAATCGAGTTCGGATCGATGTCGAGGTCCTTAATTTCTTCCGCCGACGAGATTACTTGAACGTTTCCTTCGGTTTCACCGCAAATCCCCAACACTTCGGGATGATCCTTTGTGCCTGCAATCAGAATCGGCCGTCCGTTTTGCGATTGCTCCCGAACAACGGCATGAATTTTTTGAACATAAGGACAGGTGCAATCGACAATTTTACATCCTCTTTTTCTGATTTCATCCCGAACGGAAGGCGAAATTCCGTGGGCGCGAATGATAACGGTCCCTCCGGGCATCAGCTCATCCGTAGAATGCACCAGTTGAATTCCTTTCAAGCAAAGGTCGGAAACAACGATATCGTTGTGTGTAATTTCGCCGAGCATGTATAGTGTCTCGAGGGGCTCATGTTTTTCGATAAGATCGTATGCGGTCCGTACCGCTTTCTCCACGCCGAAACAAAACCCCGATGATTTGGCTAACGTAATTTTCATGCGCCGTTATTCGTTTCTCTTAATGAATTGATTTCTCCGGAAAGACAGGCAAGCAAACATCGGAGCGTTTCCTCAGGAGTGTTTTGCGTCGTGTCGATGACGATTGCATCCGCAGTTTTAACCAACGGGGCAAAAGAACGCGTGGAATCCTGATGGTCTCGATACTTGATATCTTCCAGAACGGATTCAAACGTCAGATTCGTTACGCCGCGAATGGCCATTTCCTCCAGTCTTCTTCGCGCACGCTCCTCCGGATCAGCAGTCAAAAAGAACTTGTATTCGGCGTTCGGAAGAACATAGCTTCCGATATCCCTGCCGTCCAATACAACATTTCTTTTCCCGGCTATTTCGCGTTGCATCGAAACCATTGCTTCGCGGACCGGACGCAGGGCGGATATATCGGAAGCGGCGACGGAAACTCCGGGTTTTCGAATATCCTCCGTAACATCCTCTCCGTCAAGAATCACTCTTTGGCTTCCTTCCACAAAAACGATATCCAATCGCATCTTCGCGAGCATTTCTACGATTTCGGGCTCATCTTTCGTCGAAACACCGGATCGGATCGCCTTTAATGCACATGCACGATACATCGCACCGGTATCCAGGTATAATATCCCCAATTCACGAGCCACGGATCGGGCAAGTGTGCTTTTCCCCGATCCGGACGGACCGTCAATCGCAATTTGAAAATGTGCCATCTTTCCCTCCTAAATGGCTCGATGACCGAGACCGACCGCAATTTCATTCAAATGCAAAAGTCCGATTCCGAAAAACATGCACACACTGATATGATCGTTATACCGGGCAATTCCGATTTTGCCGCCGACATTCAATCCGATCGCCTTCGATGTAATTTGTGATATCGCCTCCCTGGCAGCTCCGGCCAGAGCACCTTCCTCGACATGCGTGTTGGAAATGATTCCTTCCCGTTGCGCGGCAACAATGCAACGTTCGATAATCTTGGAAACGGAAGATATGAATTCTCCGCCGAAATCGGCCGCCGCCGCCCGTATATTTTTCTCGATAAGTGAGCTTTTGAGCGCGGACTCATCTTCTCTGTTCACGGTCAACGCAATCCGAATGGCGGCAGATGCCGTAATTTTACTGTCCGCAATACTATCCTTCATGGCATTTTTGTCCTTTACGTGTCTTTTCCGAGATCGGAATCGGATTGCCCGATTAAACGGTCTTTGCCCTTCTCATATACCTTATACTCGTCCCAAAGGTTTTCAAGCGCCTCAAAGGTCTGTTCGATATGCTCCCGCCGATGGATTCCCACCGCTACAATCAAAGCGGTGATAAGCGAAAGAGGAGCGACCAACGAGTCGACAAAGGAGGCCATATCCGATCGGGCATAAAGTGCTACATCCGCATTATCTGAAAGTGGGGAATCGGCTTTATCGGTAATCGCAAGTACGGCCGCCCCCCTTTGGCGGGCATACTTGATGGATTGAATCGTCCGGGAGGAATAACGCGGGAAACTGATTCCGATCATCAGGTCCCCGGGACCGATCGGAAGAATCTGTTCGAAAACCTCATTGGCGCTGTTTGTGTGTATGTGACGCACATCATCAAAAAGCAATGTGAAGTAAAAATGCATAAAAGAAGAAAGAGGAGAGGAACTGCGAAGACCCATGAAGTAAATTTTTTTGGCGGAAAGAATCATTTGAACGGCTCGGCTGAATGAGTCCGTATCCATCATATCCGAGGTATACTTCAAATTATCCATATCGGTCTGAATAATCGACTTTACAACCTGGGCATCCCCTTCGAATCGTTTGGAGGCATTCAGTCTTTGAAGATAGGTCAATTTCTCTTTCAATTCTTCCTGGAGCATTTTCTGAAAATGCGGATATCCGTCATAACCGAGCTCCATGGTGAAACGAACGACCGTTGATTCCGACACACCGGTTTGATCTCCGATCTTTGCGGCAGTCATGTATGCGGCACGCTCATAATCCGAAAGGATAAAGCGCGCAATCGCTTTGTGTCCCTTACTCATCCGGTCCATTTCAGCTTCGATCCGCCCAACCGGTCCGCTATAAGGATTTTCAGTCTCATTTCGTTGCATTCGATTCTTCCTCCGTATATCATGCATTCGAACACAGTCTAATTATACACATAATCCCCTAATAAAAGCAGAAATGAAAGTTATCCGAGGAAAACTTTCATTTCTGAATAATCTGTCCTTATTCGTCTTATACGGGCTGATACGCACCATCAACACTTCCGACCGTATCGTCGATGCCGTGCAGACGCGCTCGCCTTTCCTTGAAGAATTTCTCCGCAACCTGCGGGAACATTGCCCAAGTCAAAACGTCCTCCTCCTGCTCCAGGTATTCGGACATTTGAGCACGTACATTTTCAAGCTCCGGCTCAATATTATCCGCAGGACGACAGGTGATTCGCTCCTCATCTCCGAGTATCTTCCGGACGATTTCTTGACCGATCGGAGCCGGCGTTTTTCCGTACTCACCACGGACCAGGGCTTTGGATTCTTTCGGTACCATCTTGTAACGCTCGCCCGTGATTACGTTCATAACCGCCTGCGTACCGACAATTTGCGAGGAAGGAGTAACCAACGGAGGAAAACCGAAGTCCTCGCGGACGCGCGGAACCTCGTTCAGGACCTCATTGAGCTGATCTTCTTTTCCAGCCTGCTTCAGCTGAGATACAAGATTGCTCAGCATGCCGCCCGGAACCTGATACTTCAAAGCGTTCACATCCACACCCAGGACCTTGGGGTTGAGAAGCCCCGAAGCCAGATATTTCTCACGAAGTGTCGCAGCATATGCGGATATTTTTGAAAGAAGCTCGAGGTCCAGTCCGGTATCATACTTTGTTCCTTTCAATGCCGCAACCAGAGGCTCTGTCGGCGGTTGTGATGTACCCATGGCAAGCGGAGAGAGCGCGCAATTAACTGCATCCACACCGGCCTCAATGGACTTCAGGTAGGTCATGCTACCGGATCCGGAAGTGTAATGTGTATGCATCTCGACAGGAATTCGGACCGCCTTTTTGATTGAGGAAACCAACTCAAAGGCTTCGTAAGGGAGTAAAAGTCCGGACATGTCTTTGATACAGATCGAATCCGCACCCATTTGCTCCAGACGCTTGGCATCATTGGCAAAAACCTCGTTCGAGTGGAACGGGCTGGTCGTATACGCGACGGCCGCCTGAACCGAAGCGCCTTCTTTTTTGGCCGCTTTAACGGCATGCTCGATATTTCTATAGTCATTCAACGCATCAAAAATGCGGATGATGTCAATTCCGTTCGCGACCGATTTTTGGACGAAATAATCGACAACATCGTCCGCATAATGCTTGTATCCGAGCAAATTTTGCCCGCGAAGAAGCATCTGTAACTTTGTGTTGGGACATGCCTTCCTGATTTTGCGTAGTCGCTCCCAAGGATCCTCGTTCAAAAAACGAACACAGGAATCAAAGGTCGCTCCGCCCCAACATTCCAAAGCTTGATACCCCACCTTATCGAGATCCGGAAGCATCGGCTCCATGTCCTCGAAGGTCATTCGCGTCGCAATCAGTGACTGATGCGCATCGCGAAGTATTGTTTCAGTAATTTTAACCATTCAGATATCCTCCGTTTGTCATCCGGCAAATGCGACCAAGGGATCTCCGGCGTTGACGCTTGATCCCTTTTGAACAAAGACACCGGAAATAACACCGTCTTTATGCGCAACGATCTCGTTTTCCATTTTCATGGCTTCCAGAACCAGAAGAACTTGTCCCTTGGTAACGGATTGTCCGGCTGAAACCGAAACCGACAGTATCGTTCCGGGCATCGGTGCCGGAAGCTTCTCACCGGCAATGGAATCCGGGGAAACAGCTGCCGATTTGGGTGTTTCGGGCTTCGGAACAGGCTCCGTCTTTCCCGCATCGGGTGCGGGTGCCGCCGCCGCTAAAGGAGCAACAGCTAAAGGAGTAGCAGCGGAAGCGCCCATTTCTTCAACTTCGACTTCGTAGGTTTTTCCTTCGACGGTAATTTTGTATTTTTTCATCATTTCCGTATCCTCCGTGTTGATAAATTAAGCTTCTGTAAGCGGGTATGCGCAAAGAAGAACATCCAACGCACTGATGACCCGAGGCCGCGTCGCGGAAGGAAGAATCAATTCGTCGACCTGTCCGAGAGCAGCGGCAACCTCTGCGCCGGCAATCTGGTCTCTGTAGTCTTCGACCAAACGGGATCTTTCGGAGATCGGATCCTCACTTCCGGCAATTTTCTCGCGATACAGGATATGTGCGGCCGCATCGGCTGACAATACGGATATTTCTGAAGTCGGCCAAGCATAGACCGTATCGGCGCCCAGCATTTTGCTGTTCATGCAAAGGTATGCCGTACCGATCGCTTTTCCCGCAAGAATTGCAACTCTGGGAACACAGGCGGACGCAAAGGCTTCTACCAGAATTCCCGCATCCTCCAGAACGGATGAAATCTCTGTATTCACGCCGAGTACAAATCCGTCCGAATGGGTGACGGTAACCATCGGGATTAAAAAGTCATCACAGAAGCGCACGAATTTCGCCGCTTTTCGAACTCCTTGCGGTGACATTCTCACCTCTTCGTTTCCGATGAAACCAACAAGAATTCCGTCCATTCTTCCGAGTCCCACAGTGATGTCCGTACCGTACTCCGAACCGATCCGCAACACATAGCGGTTGTCCGCGATTTCCTCGAATACTTTGGAGGCCAAAACCTGCCGGATATCCGACTCGGTCGCCATTTGATCCAAAGCATCCGATGTGCGGTTTGCATCATCCGATACCACGGCCGCGCGAACAGCACAGGCACCCTCATCGCTGATCATGGGAAGCACAGCGAGAAGTTCCTTCATTTTCGCAAAGCATTCCGGCTCGGAATCGACAATAAAGGAAGCCAGCCCGGTTTTTATATGCATATCCGGTGTTCCGATTTCCTCCGAGGAGGTGGGCTTCGACTCCGAAAGCAAAGATAATGAGGGACTGTTCACGAAAAGCCTGGACGCGTGCCGAATCATAAAAATAAAATCGGATTTAGCCGCCGCAATCGCAAGACCTCCGGGGCATGCACCCATAATACCGGTAATCAGAGGAATTCTTCCTTTTGCCTCTCCCAAAGCGGAAAGGACGGCACTCATACCCTCAAGCGCCACCACGCCCTCTTCAATTCTCGCTCCTCCCGATTGGAACAAACCGATAAACGGAGCGTTTGAACTTACGGCCCACTCGATTGCTTTTACTATTTTCATCGAATGTGCCTTCCCCATCGATCCGCCGTATACATCCGGGTCCTGAGATGCGGCGAAAACCAATCGTCCGTCAATCGTGCCGTATCCGACGGTAACACCGTCACCCTTAACGGGAGCGCGATCGAAGGAATCCGAAAACGGTTTGGAAATCACCGAGCTGTCCAGGCAAACAAAACTATCCGGATCAAAAAGATCGGACAGTCTTCGATCCCCGGTCTTGTCGCGACATAATCCCGACGGGGCGTCATTCAACTTCTTCCTGAAAGCCTCCATTTTCTCTAAAGAACCCATTAAACCACCTCTTTCTTATATCTGCCACCGGCCGTGAAGGCCGCAAATATCCTAACCTTCATCACAATCCGTCTGCTTCTGGTCATTGGCGTCGGCAAGGCTATCGATCGAAACCTGCCGTACGTCACGGGTCCCCGCCGCAGTTTCCAGAGATTCTTCCAGATCCCGAATCGTACTGTACATCATCAGATCCATGGCGGGCATTTCGGTTGCCGATTCGATTCCGAACTCCATCAAGAACTGCTGGGTCGTTTCAAACAGTACGGGTCTGCCCGGAGCATCCAACGTGCCGCATTCCTGAATCCAACCCCGTTCCAGAAGCCTCGCAATAATGCTGTCGCTGCTCACTCCTCGTACCGATTCAACCTGCGCCCTCGTAACCGGCTGGTTATACGCAACGACGGCCAATGTTTCATAGGTTGCCTGAGACATCGGCGGACGGCTTCTCGGGCGAAAAAAGCGCTCAAGAATCGTCTTCATTTCAGGCTTCGTACACATCACATAATCGTTTTCAAGCCGTCGAACCGTTAATCCGCGATGATGATCGTGTTTATATGTATCCGAAAGCGTATTCAATACTTCCGTAACCACCTTCTCGTCCGTCCCCGTAATTTCGCAAATCCGATCGATGGAGACCGGGTCACCGGAAGCAAATAACACCGCTTCCAGTGCGGCCGGGAGTTCGTCCCGGGAAAGGGAGAATTCGTCGTTTTGAACCTCCGTCATATCTGCTGCTCCTTGCGGACTTTATGCGGTTCCTTCAGATACATCCGGCTTTCCTTTCTCGAACGCTCTTCTTTCTTCGACAGCAAAATAACATCAAACGGCCGTTCCTGATCGGCGGAGATTCGATTACTTCGCAGAAGCTCAAGCACAGCCAAAAACCCAGCAACCTTTTCCGCCGGCTCCGTCTCCGCGGAAGGAAATAATTCGTGAAAAAATACCCGGCCTTTCTCTATGAGTTTTTGCCATACGGCTTTCATTTTATCACGAATCGAGATTTTTTCGCGTTTTAGAAGGTGTGTGATTTTTGAGGAAATATCCGCGAACCGCATCTCGTTTCTGGCACAAACAGCCATGACCGCTCGATTGTAGCCCTCCGGATCAAATTCCTGAGGAATACTCAAAACATTGATCCCGATGGTTCGGGGAAGGGTCGGAAGTTTATAAACACAATCCGAGTAATACGAATACCGCTCCCGAAGATCCTTCGCGAGTACCTTACACCTTCTGTACTGCAGAAGACGAATCACCAGCTCTTCCCTGGGATCGTCACATTCTTCCGTTAAACGACCTCCCCGAGGTCCGGGAAGAAGCATTTTGGACTTAATATGAATCAGGGTCGCGGCCATCACTAAGAATTCGGAGGCGATCTCCATGTCCAACTCGCTCATCTCCCCGAGAAAGTCCAAGTATTGATCGGTGATTTCGGAAATCGGGATGTCGTAAATATCTATATCGTTCTTCTCGATTAAGTGAAAGAGAAGATCCATCGGCCCTTCGAACCGGTCAATTTTCAGATCAAAAATCCGATGGGAACCCATTCGTCCTTCTCCTTTTCGAAAGTCATCCGATACTATTTGAAGCCGATGCGCACCGCTTCACGAGCTTCCTCAATCGTTCGTTCGGCCTTCTCCCGCGCCTTTACGGATCCGTCGCGAAGTATGTCGAGAAGCTCATTTTCATTTTCGAGAAGCTTTTGTCTCTTCTCGAAAATCGGCGTGTGGAATTTTTCCATTTTTTCCTGAAGAATCTTCTTGCAGGCAACACAACCGATACAGCCTTTTCTGCATTCCTGTTCGATCCGGTCAATTTCACTTTCACTGAACACTTTATGGAACGCAAAAACCGTACAGACTTCCGGATGTCCCGGATCGTCCTTACGGATTCGGGCCGGGTCGGTAATCATGCTCATAACTTTTTTACGAACCTCATCGGGGTCATCCCCCAAGGCAATCGTATTATTGTAGCTTTTGCTCATTTTACGTCCGTCCGTCCCCGGTAATACCTTAGACTTGGTAAGAAGCGGTTGCGGCTCGGGAAAGACTTCCTTTTCATAAAGGAAATTGAATCTTCGCGCAATCTCTCTTGTGATTTCAAGATGCGGAATCTGGTCCTCGCCGACCGGAACATAATCCGCCTTGTATATCAGAATATCAGCCGCCTGAAGCACCGGATATCCTAAAAATCCGTGGGTTGCGATATCTTTTTCGCTAATATTTGCCATCATATCTTTATACGTCGGACATCTCTCCAACCACGAAAGAGGCGTATTCATTCCGAGCAAAAGATAAAGCTCCGCGTGTACCGTAATCTGTGATTGAAGGAAAAGCGTCGATTGGGAAGGATCCAGACCGCTTGCCAAAAAATCCGCCATTAAACTGATTGTGTTTTTTCGAAGCATTGCCGTATCGCTGTATCCGGTCGTGAGCGCATGCCAGTCCGCAATAAAAAAATGGCAGTCATAATCCTCCTGCAGACGCACCCAGTTCTCGAGCGCACCGAAATAATTCCCGAGGTGGATATTCCCCGTCGGTCGCGATCCGGACAGAACAATCTTTTTACTCATATGACAACCTCCATATATCCTGAAAGCCGGATCATCGATCCGGTCTCGTCGGCTTCGGTTCTAATTCATCGATATCAGATTGTTGATCTCAATGTTAACGGGCGAAAGAAAGTCAAGAGGGGTTTGAATAATATAACGAAACGGCTTCTGAACCATTTCGACCAGAGAATACAACGGGCTGGACTGAACAATCACCCCGATAACAATCAAAGCGAACAGAGCACCCGAAAAATAACGCTCATATTTTTGAAAGCGAAGTCTGTATTTTACGGGAATGAATGTCTCCAATATATGATATCCGTCAAGCGGCGGAAACGGTAACAGATTAAATGCCATAAGCATCAGATTGAAGTGAAAAAACATCAGCATGACCTGAATCACCATTTGATAAGCAAATATGGATCCGGATGATGTAAACGATGTATTGGAGACAACCACGTTTACGAGTGTAAATAAAAAGTAGGCGATCCATGCCGAGATAAAATTGGCGGTCACACCCGCGACGCTTACAATACGAACCATCGAGTCTTTACTTTTCAGTCTCGTAAGCTTGGAATAATTCACCGGAATCGGTTTGGCCCAGCCAAATCCGACAAATAAAAACATCATGGCACCAAAAGGATCAATATGCTTGGTCGGGTTCATCGTAAGCCGCCCCATCAGCTTCGCAGTATCGTCGCCGAGCAGATGCGCGGAATATCCGTGCATGAATTCATGGATGGAAAACGAATATCCCAACACCAGAATGAACATGGCCAGAATCAGAATAATTTCATGTACCGACCTGCCGGACCCTAAAATACTGAAAAGCATAGTTTCTCCCTATTCATTTACCTGTCGAACCGTCGCGAAATTACATATCTGTCCGTTAATGTCCCATTGCTTCTTATCTCCTGCCGTTCCCTCGGAAATACTGGTTGCGAGCACCTCGGACGCTATAAATTCACGGTTCTTCTCGATAATCCGTGCAATCTCATCATTTCCGGAGTAGTGCAGAATGATTCGGTCGGTTACATCATAACCCGACTCCTTCCGATGTGTCTGGATCTTCGAGATTATCTCGCGCACAAAGCCCTCTTCGATCAGTTCGGGCGTCATTTTCGTAAGAAGCGAAACCGTAAATTCATGATCCGACTGAGTCGATAAGCCATCGGGTTGGACCGTTTCAATCAGCAAATCATCCTTGCTCAACGCATAGCTCTCTCCGTCCAGCTCAATGGTCACATAACCGCTGTCCTCCAACAGGGCAACGGTTTTCTTTCCCGGAAGCGCAAGAATCCGTTCTTTTGCGTCATTGATACGGGCACCGAAGCGCTTGCCCAGCGTTTTGAACTGCGGTTTGATCGAGTAATCCAGAAGGTCTCCGGAATCTTTGAGAAAAACGACCTCGCGGACGTTAAGCTCTTCGCGAATAATGGCCAGATATTCCTCCGAAAGTTCTGTCGGTGAGACCGCGTAGAGTTTTGAAAGAGGCTGACGATTCTTGATCGATGACTGGTTCCTGCATGCCCTGCCCAAGAAAACGATTTTCTGTGCAACATCCATCCGCTTTTCAAGCTCCGGGTCAATCCGATCAGTCTCCATGACCGGAAAATCACACATGTGAACGGAGATCGGCGCATCTTGAGACGTTCTTCGCACCAGATTCTGGTAGATGGATTCCGTAATAAAAGGAACAAACGGCGCGGCAAGCCTGATCAATCGCTCCAAGGTCGTGTAAAGCGTCATATACGCCGCCGTTTTGTCCGGAGTCATCTCAGTGCCCCAGTATCGATCCCGGCAACGTCGAACATACCAGTTGGAAAGCTCGTCGACGAAAGATTCCATCATCCGGCTTGATCCGGTAATGTCATAGGCGGTCATCTTTTCATCCACCGCACCGATCAGAGTGTTCAGCTTCGAAAGAATCCAATGATCCATAACCGTCAACACACAATCATCAATGGATATTCCGGACGGATCAAATCCGTCTATGTTCGCGTACATGACATAAAACGCATAGGTGTTCCAAAGCGTTCCCAGAAATTTTCTCTGGATTTCGGATACGGCGGAATCCGAAAATCGGCTCGGCAGCCACGGCGCACTCGAACTGCAAAAATACCAGCGCGCGGCGTCCGCCCCCTGCTTGTTGAGGATATCCCAGGGATCAACGACATTGCCCTTGTGCTTGCTCATCTTGATACCGTCTTTGTCCTGCACCAATCCCATAACGATACAATTCATAAACGGAGATTTTCCGAAAAGTTGTGTGCTGATCGCCAGAAGCGAATAAAACCATCCGCGCGTCTGGTCGAGCGCCTCCGAGATAAACTCGCACGGGAAGTGCTTTTCGAAAAAATCCTTGTTTTCAAATGGATAATGATACTGGGCAAAGGGCATCGCTCCGGAATCGAACCAACAATCAATGACCTCCGGGACGCGGGTCATTTTTTCTCCGCACTTCTCACAACGGATGTGCACACGGTCGACATAGGGCTTATGAAGCTCAATATCCTCCGGACAGTCATCGGACAGCCGTTTGAGCTCCTCAATGGACCCGACGCAGTGGCGATGTCCGCATGCGCATTCCCAGACCGGAAGCGGCGTACCCCAGTAACGCTCGCGAGAGATTCCCCAGTCCACGAGGTTTTCAAGAAAATTGCCCATGCGCCCGTCCCGAATACTCTCCGGATACCAGGATACGGATTGATTTGACCGGATCAAAGCGTCCTTCACCTTTGTCATCGCGATGAACCAAGATGTTCTCGCGTAATAAATCAATGGAGTATCGCAACGCCAACAGAAGGGGTAATCATGCTCATAAGGCATCTTGCGAAGCATTTTTCCTTCGACGTTAAGCCGCTTAATCAGAAGCGGGTCGGCATCCTTGACAAACAAACCCGCAAATTCTTCCGCCTCGTCCGGCAGGGTCCCGTCCTCTCGAACCAGTTGTACAAACGGAAGATCATAATCCGCTCCGACACGCGCGTCGTCTTCACCGAAAGCCGGAGCGATATGAACGATACCGGTGCCGTCATTCATCGTAACATAGTCATCCGCCGTCACCCGAAACGCGACTTTGCCGGAGGCCTTCACCGCTTCGTTCGCGAACGGGAAAAGCGGCTCGTAACGCTTACCGACCAAATCGTTACCCGGCATCCTTTTTTCGATCCGATAATCCTCAAAAAGAGTCGGCGCAAGAACACCGGCCATATAGTAATAAACGGTTTTTTCGGTTCCGTCGATATCCTTGGGGACGGAAATCAATACATATTCATCTTCGGGATTTACGCACAGGGCGACATTTGAAGGCAGTGTCCAGGGCGTCGTCGTCCATGACGCAAAATATGTGTCCTCTTCATCATTAACCTTGAATCGGACGAATACCGAATTTTCCTTGATCAGCCGATAGCCCTGTGCAACCTCATGGCTCGAGAGCGAGGTTCCGCACCGCGGGCAATACGGAACAATTTTGTGACCTTTGTAGAGCATATCCTTTTCCCACATCGATTTGAGTGCCCACCACTCGGACTCGATGTAATGATTCTCGTATGTGACATACGGGTGCTCCATATCCGCCCAAAAACCGACGCGATCGGACATGAATTGCCATTCGTCCAGATACTTCCAGACCGATTCCTTGCACTTTTTTATAAACGGCTCCACGCCGTATGCTTCGATTTCCGGTTTTCCGTTGATTCCGAGCATTTTCTCGACCTCGAGCTCAACCGGTAGTCCATGGGTATCCCAGCCGGCTTTAAATTCGACGCGAGCGCCTTTCATCCCGTGAAAACGAGGAATGACGTCTTTAATTACTCGGGTTTTGATATGCCCGAAATGCGGCTTTCCGTTTGCCGTCGGAGGGCCGTCATACAGGGTAAAGGTCCGATTCGTTTCCTTTTCTTCTCGAATGGATCGATTGCGAATATCATTTTCCTTCCAGAAGTTAAGGATTTCCTTTTCCCGCTTCATGAAATTCATGTCTGTCGATACTTTTTCGTACATGAGTGCTCCTTGACGGCTTCCGACCGCATATCGTTGATGATGAAAACAGATAGAAACGCATACGTCCGATTTTTTATTATATGGATTGTGAAGGATCACTGTCAACCGAAACGTCACGCAAATCCGTTTTCGGTAAAAAGGACGGATATCCCGGAAGATTTCACAAAAACCAACCGAAAAACCCGTCTCCTATCCTCTCGTTTCAACGATATACGCAGACTCCAGATCCGCCGTATGAATCGCGATTACCCCCGGAAAAAGCGCCGCCGACTCCGAAAACGGGTCAGGATAACCGTTTCGATCCGATCCCATATGAAGACGAATCATCGCATATTCCTCATCGGTCAGACGGATGTGGCTTTGAATATAATAGCATGATTTTTCGCCGTGACCGACGGGAAATGAATCCTTGACGGTCCAGACCTCTTTTTCGACCCAATTGGCGACTTCCTTGCCGTATGCGTTAATCTTCGTCCCTTCCTTGACATTTTTTGATTCCCGAACGTAAAAATTCACCTTGCACAAGTCATGGAGAAGCGTTGTGATGATTATCGTATCGTCGGACAACCGTAACAGTCCCGACGAAACCTTCTGAACCAACAAATCGTATACGTTCAAGCTGTGTTTTGCCAGTCCGCCTTCGCATGCCAAATGGTACTTCGTGGATGCGGGTGCCGTATAGAAATCCGTTTTGGTCTCCATCCAATCGACCAGTCGCTCCATACCCGGTCGTCCGGTCGATATAAGAAGCTGATGAATTTTCTCTTTGTTCGCGCGAATCTCTTCCGCTCTGATCGTCTCATTCTCTTCCATTGATCGATCCTTTCTTAAAAAGACTCCAAGGGGTGCCGTTCGGCATCGGAATATTGAATTCCATTGTCTCATTTGTAATCGGGTGCCGCAACCGAATCGAATACGATTCAAGGCAAATGTCTCCTCGGAAGCCGCTCGAATCATGATACTTTCGATCTCCGAGTATCGGGTGCCCAAAATCGGACAGCTGCGCCCTGATTTGATGGGATCGTCCGGTGATCAGATCAATGCTCAGCAAAGAGACCTCAATTCTTTCGCCCGATCCATTCGTATAAAAACAGTTTCCGAGCGTTTCATACCGCAAGATCGCCTCTTTTGACGTTTCCGGAGCAGATTCGAGGGAATAAACATCGGAACGGTTGCGTTCCCTATCCTTAACCATCGCGGAACAAAGCTCCCCTTCGACGGGAAGGACGGTTCCGCAAACCACCGCGCGGTATTTTTTCTCCACGCATCGTTCCCGAATCTGTGCACTGATTCGCGAGGCGGATTTCCCGGTTTTTGCAAAGATCATCACGCCGCGAACCGGCCGATCCAAACGATGCAAAAGGCCGAGATAGACATTGCCCGGTTTGCTGTAACGTTCCTTAATATCTGCCTTAAGCATCGATAAAATATCGGGATCCCCCGTCACGTCCGCCTGAGACAGAACGCCGGCGGGCTTGATTACAACCAACAGATGGTTGTCCTCATACAAAATTTCCGGAACCGTCAATCGATCTTGCACAGCTTTCTCCCCGTATTCACTCAGGGCCTTTATCCTTCGGGCGTCCATCGCACCGTGGATCCGCACGGGAGAATAACATTCATGCGGGATGCCGGAATGCCCAATTCCCCGCTCGTCACATGACCGCCGAATCGTTTTGATATCGTCAGTCCGATAATATTCTCCGTCGCCAAAGGCGAAAGTGCCGTCGCGTACGAGTTCAGGATAAAAAACAACGGCTGATCCGACAGAAGCTCGGAACATTTTTTTACCAACGGGTATAACGCATCTTCGATCTTCCACAATTCACCGGACGGACCGCGTCCGTACGCAGGCGGATCCATAATAATCCCGTCATACTGTCGGTTGCGGCGAATCTCACGGTCAACAAAACGTCCGCAGTCCTCCGCGATAAACCGAATATATGATGATTCCAGTCCGGATGCGATTACATTTTCTTTTGCGCGGGCAATCATTCCCTTGGAGGCATCCACATGAACGATTTCCGTTGCACCGGCGACGGCGGCAGCTAATGTCGCACCGCCTGTATACGCGAAAAGATTGAGAATGCGAATCGGACGCTCCCGCTTTTTTGCCGACTGAATCATTTCACCCAAAAAGTCCCAATTGACACTCTGCTCGGGAAACAATCCGGTATGCTTAAAGCCGGTCGGTTCGATATAGAAAACAAGTCTTCCGCCGATCGCCGGATAGGATATCTTCCATTTTCGCGGTAAGGCAATCCGCGTCGACCAGGAACCGCCGCCGGAATCGGACCGGTGATATACGGCGTGCGGCTCGGGCCAAGCCTCATGATCCGCTCCCGCGTCCGCCGGCCAGACGGCCTGCGGATCGGGACGCTTCAGGTAATATTCGCCCCATCGCTCGAATTTATCCCCGCCACCGGCAAACATCAATTCATAATCGCTGAATCGGTCCGCTAAAAACATACGCTATTCCTCTCGGTTACTCAGCAATATTATAGCAAAAATCCGCCCCCGGTGCGGGGGCGGATAAGCGAAACAGACAAACCGGAAAAAATTCATCCGAAATGATTTCGTTAAATGTTTGCGGGCTTTTGCGCTTCGGGTTCTGATCTACGAAACAATGACTTCAATGCTGTCCTCCAATATGACCGTGCCGTCGGCAAGCATCCAGATAACCGTAAAAATATCGCTCTTTGCGGGACTTGCCAAATTGATCGTCGACGTCAGCCCCGTGTCATCCGGACCGAGAGTGATTGCATCCGAAGAAAGCAGGATTGTTTTGTTCTCCGAGTAGATGTCACAAACGAGTTGAAGATCCGGCATAGTATAGTAAAAACTCACAACAAACTGGATCGTCTTTGCATCCGGACCGAAGCTTTCGGCACTGAGCCCCGTGTCCGCATCTATCCATCCCGAACTGCTGATTGCGGCAAGTACGGTCTCCTTCGTGTATTCATCCGTGAATGATTCTCCCATCAGTTCATCGTACGTTTCCCGGTCGATGGCTCCTTCATTCAGCAGTTCATTCATTGCCGCCGTTACAATTTCCTCCGAACGATTCGTACCTTCATTGTAATAATAGTTATCCAGAGGATTCACGTAATACTCAAAATCAACAAACACCTGAAGGATCTCGGGGATATAGGTGACCTGCCAACTCTTCGTGGTCTCGTCATAAACCACCTCAATGAAATCCTGATCCTCCGATATGCTTCCAAGCGCCAACGTTTCCGTAATGATCATATCGGAAAGGTTGCTCATAAATTTTACATACTCCGCTTCCCCGTCGCCTCCGATCGCATAAGCAAGCAGTACCGGCTTAATCAGAGCAATCATTTTCGAGTCGTCGGCATAAATATTGGTCACGGCCTGCCGGTAATCCGAACTTCTTATGCTAAGATAAACCACCGTCGTCTGCTCCTCATCCACGACCGAATCGATGTTCCAGGTCAGTTTCGAAAACACACAGTCAAAAACATCCGCAGCTTCCGGCCAGTCGGGCTGAAGGAAGCTATCCTCCGAATAAAGACCGCCCGTTAATGTTTCGACCGTATTGAAATCACGAGTCCGAAATGCGCTCAACAACTGATCGACGACACCGGTCGCGTCATCGGCATCGCTTGTCGTTGTTTCCGTTACCTCCGCCGTTTCAAATTCCAGCGTCGAATAGGGCTCTCCGAGGATGCCGGCCAATTCCGAAAGATCGGTAATCAGCCATTTATCACCGTCGTACTCCAGTTCAAAGGTAATTTCGTGTTCCTTCATCGGAGCTTTTTTGGCTTTGACGGCATCACTGAAAGCCGTCGCATCGATTCCGTCATCGAAATCCTTCAGGATTTTTTTTACGTCAAGCGCCTTAAGGGTCACCTCGCAGGATCCCTCTTCGTCCTTTTGATTCCCTTCCGACTCTTCTATCTCAAACTCGATTCTTTTGAAACCGAGGATCATCATTTCTTCGCCGAGATCATTTTCGAACTTCATTCTCGAAAAGGATTTGTCCTTCGAAAAGGAAGACTTGTAATCGTCTTTTGCGTACGAACCGTCTGCGATCGATTCCAGAAAATCGGACACGGCAGACTTCACCGCCTTTGAATCGTCTCTACCCGATGATTGTAAAAACACACACGAAGAAAGCGTCATCGAAATACAAAGAATCATTATGAGCAGGTGCACTATAATTTTGTTATTCATTTTTTTCATTTTTTTCTCCTTATCCGTCAAAACCCCTCTTCTTTTCATTGTACTTAAATTCGGCGAATAAATCACCTTTCGGGTTCTTTCTTTTCCGATCCCGGCTATATCAAGGTGTCCCTGCCCCGATTTCGTCTCCAACGCATCACGGAAGCGAACGTCGCCATAACTCTTACAAATGCAACAATCAAGATGGTAATAATCATCGCGTTTTTATTTTCTCCGAGCAAATTGTACACGTGAACGCCGAAAAAAGGCATAATCGCATTGGAAATTAAGATGACGGTACTGTAAATCGCGATGGTTAATGTCTTATTCGTATTCGGAATGACTTCAAGCAGGCAAAGAAGCAACGTAAATTGAAACGCACTGAATGCGGAGGCCCCTATGCAGTGAAATATAAAATAGAACGGAAGTGCGACAAAAAGAGGCATCATGAGGGAAAAGAGCATCACAAGCGAACAAAAAGCAAATCCTCCGACCCCGATGATAAACACAAAACGGACTCCCTTCGACGCGGCTAAACGACTCCACAAATTGATTGTCAAAAATTGCGTCAATGCGGAAAGAACCGCAACGAGGCTTAACTGTACCTCGTTCAAGTGTAAATAATGAAATTGAGCCAAAAAGTACACAGACCAGTCCATCTGCCAACCGACATACGAGAGCACGGCAACACCCAAAAAACCGAGGAACGCGGAGGAAGAAAAAAGTGATTTTGCCGTTCGGGTCAGCTCCCGGAAAAGAAATTTACCGGCAGACGGGTTGGGTACAATCTCCACTTTTGTAAGGAGAAGAACCTGTCCGAGAGCCAGCGGCAGTGCGGTTAAATAGAAAATCTGGTGAACGGTAATTTTATAATATCCGGTCGCCGCGGTCAGAATCATACCGAAAACCATCGGAGACAGAATTCCGACAACCGTGTTCATTTTTGTTCGGTGAGCGAAAATTTCGTTGCGCAATTCCGGGCGCGCAACATCGGAAAAAAACGATTGCCAAGAAGAACCGTACAAAGATAATGGTAGATTGACCGCAATCAGAAGCGCAATCACGACCGGTACCGGTTGACCGAAAATCGATGGAATCCAGCCAATCACGAAATAGAGCATGCCCAGCAGTAAAACCGACATCATAACCATGCTCTTCTTGTTTCTCATACGATCCGTAATGATTGCAAAGGGGATCAGACAAATCAGACCTGCCAGTGGGGGAAGCGAAGCAATCAGTCCGAGTTGATAAGAAGATGCACCCAATCGGGTGGCAAACAAATTGTTGTTGTTGTTGCACAAGGTCAGAATCAGAGTAAACAATACTCCCTCACCCGCCAGGATGGAGGCAAGTCGGTGGTCTGTCGAAAAGACCTTTTTACCGGCGACAACGACGGCTTTGATTACGCTTTTCGCGGGAAGCAATCTTTTCTCCATTCTCTTTTCTCCTCATATGCATATGATTATCGTAATTTTCGAAAAAAACAATAGCATACGGACATCGCGACATGATTACACAACAGTACACCGCATTGATGATATTTTCGGTCTCCCTGCGATATTCATAAAGACGCATCACGGCTTTCGCTCCTATATTGTTGCACAAGGCCTTTTTTCTGCTGAACATGTTTTTTATCGACGAATCGTATATAATAAATATTGACCTTTTTGTTATCGATCAGCTGAGGTGGATGTCATGTCAACGAATCCGCACATATTGATTTGCGACGACGACCCGGTCGTTCACGAATCTCTTGGATTGTATCTTGAGAACGAGCACTATTCCTATTCGAGCGCTTTCGACGGGAAAGAGGCATTGACGCGCGCTGTTTCGGATAAGCCCGATTTGATCATTTTGGACTTGATGATGCCCGAAAAACCGGGGATTGATGTTTGTCGGGAAATCCGTAAAACACTGTCAACCCCGATTATTATCCTGACGGCAAAGGGAGAAGAAATCGATCGTGTACTCGGACTTGAGCTGGGTGCCGATGACTATATCGTAAAACCGTTTTCGCCGCGTGAGGTAATCGCGCGAATCAAAGCCGTTCTCAGACGAATCAACGAGCCGCAGGAGAACGCTCCCGTTCTCCGCTTCGAGGGGCTCGAGATCAATATCGACAATTATCAGGTAAAAGTAAAGGGCGAGCTGGTTCCGTGCACCCCCAAAGAGGTGGAGATTCTTCATATGTTGGCCTCCCATGCCGGTCAGGTGATGGATCGGGAGCAAATTCTTTCCATGGTATGGGGCTACGATTATTTCGGCGACACGCGTACGGTTGATACTCACATTAAACGAATTCGCCAGAAGGTTTCGTATGAAGATGCACCATGGTCGCTGGTCACCGTTTACGGCGTCGGGTACAAATTCGAGGTTGCTTCTTAATGTTTCGAAGCATTTTTCTGCGCAGAATTTTGTTGATGGTTCTCGTTTCTCTGGTCGTATCGGGTGTTTTTTCCGCCGCACTGTTTTTTCTGGCTTCCATACGTTCGGTTTCGGATCGTGCCATTGACGAGTCGATCCGACGAGCAAATCTTCTTTCCGATTATTTCAGTCGATATCCGGAAGAAATGCATTCGGTAACCAATAATGAATCCGAATTTCTCTTGGATGAAAGCTTTTCGGGTTCCTATGTTCTCATTTACGATAAAAACGCGATTCTTTTACGACAAACATCCGAAATCGATTCCAAGGACACGGAAATCCTCGCACCGGTCAAAAATCATGCAATCGACAATCTGCTGACCCGCCAGCCCGGTGCCTCCCTGTTTGATATTATTCCGAATCGAGGGGTTTTTGATCAAATCATTGTCGTCCAGATCCCGATCGTATCCAAAGGAACCATGATCGGTTATGTGATTGTCGGCACGCCCACCCGGGATTCATCGGAAATGCTGACGGACTTCGTGCAGATTATGCTTCTTTCGACATTTGTCGCTTCACTTGCAATGTTGATGCCCGTATATTTCGGAACGATGCGGCTTGTTCGTCCTCTTCGAAAGGTGAATGAGGTTGCAAGAGCCATGGGACAAGGAGATTTTTCCATGCGCGCCGATCCCTCCGTGCGAGGCGAAGTCGGAGAATTGGCTCAATCATTCAATGATCTGGCGGAACGCCTTTCACGTTCAATCACCGATTTAACGAGAGAAAGAAACCGACTCCGTGAAATTTTCGACGTCATTTCGGAAGGCATCGTATCGGTCGATACAGAACTTCGGACTGTATACTCGAACCCGGCGATTTCCACGCTTTTTGAAAATGCAAGCTCTCGAAATCTCTTTACGGAGCGTCTTCAAGTCATTCCGTTTGAGGAAGTATGGGACGATTTCACAAAATGTGTCTCCGAAGGAACCACCGTCGAACGAACGATTGAGGATAAGGATAATGCATATCTCTCAACGATCGTTCCGACCTTTGACAATGAAGGAAAAATTGCCGGAGCAACCGGATTTTTCAGAGATATTTCCGAATCCGAGCGACTCGAACAAACGCGACGCGACTACGTTGCGAATGTTTCGCACGAGCTGAGAACTCCGCTGACCGCACTCAGAGGATTGGTTGAGCCTCTCGCGGACGGCATGGTTAAAAACGAAAAGGACAGGACCCGTTATTACGGCATCATTCTGCACGAGACGATGCGACTTTCCCGTCTGATCGATGACATGCTTGAACTTTCCAGACTTCAGGCCAGAACGCTTGCATTCAAAACCTTCCCGTTTGATTTGAATGTTCTTCTTTCCGAAATTGAGACCAAATTCAAACCGGTTATGAAAGAAGCCCATCTCTCGTTTCGAGTCGAATACAAAACCGGTGTTCTACCGACGGTCATGGGAAATCCGGATCGAGTGGAGCAGATTCTGGTCATTCTGATGGATAACGCAAAAAAATACACTGCCGGCGGCGGGTCAATCACCATATCAACCGAATACAGTGAAGAAACCGATAAGGTTATGGTTTCCGTGATTGATACGGGTCAGGGAATTCATGAATATGATATCGATCATATATTTGACCGTTTCTACAAAGCAGACCGCGCTCGCGGAAAGAAAGGAACCGGATTGGGCCTTTCGATCGCTAAGGAGTTACTTTCTTACATGGGCGAGACCATTTCGGTTTCAAGCATCTACGGCGAAGGCACCACGTTTATGTTTACATTGACCCGCGTTCGCGGAACCATGTGGTATTAGCGCTCATGATGGATGCATCCGACGAAAATAATAAAAACGAAATGCGAATCAATCGATATATTGCCGCCGCGGGCGTTTGCTCGAGAAGAAAAGCGGATGAGATGATCGCGTCGGGCGAGGTAACCATCGACGGAAAAGTCGCGGTTACCGGCCAAAAGATAACCCTGGGGCAAGAGTTGCTCGTCCGGGGCAAGGCGGTTCATCTTCAACGGGATTACGTATATCTCCTCCTGAACAAACCTCGCGGCATCACTTGTACCGCCTCGCGGAAGGATCCGGATAATGTAATTGATTTTCTTTCGTTCGAACACCGCGTTTTTCCGGTCGGTCGACTCGATAAACTTTCGACCGGATTGCTTCTTCTTACCAATGACGGAGAAACCGCGCATTTAATTCTTCGAACCGACGGATTCCATGAAAAAGAATATCGGGTCCGTGTCGACCGTCCGGTCGATGATCATTTCATCCGCTTAATGTCAACGGGAATCCCGATTCTTGAAAAAGTTACTTTGCCTTGTTTTGTCGAGAAAACGGGAGACCGGACATTTACGATTATTCTGACTCAGGGCTTAAACCGACAAATACGCAGGATGTGCGAGTATTTGGGATATCGGGTCATGAGCCTGCAAAGAACCCGAATCATGAACCTTGAAATCGGAGATCTTCCGGTCGGGAAATGGCGTTATCTTACTCCCGAAGAAATAGCGGAACTTAAATCGGCTCTTGATCGGGCATCACCGGGTACAAAACAAACGTCCCCCGATAGCAACGAAGTTTCCCGGAGCGATAATCGCTCTTGTTGACCGATACACCCCGGGGGGCCTCATACTCAAAATCAAGAAAAAGATTCGCCCCCTCGGGTGTCGGAAGTTGCTCATCGTGCCGACTGTCGTCGATAACATCCGGATGATACGGCGTCGCAGCAAAGGAAAAATCGCTTCCGTCCGCTCGCCGAATCAATAGTGAAGTATTGTCCTTCGAAACCACTTCCGTCATCTTTACGGCCCGGATTACTCCGTTTTCCGAGGGACGCGCATAATGATGAAATAATGCTTCACTTCTTGACTCGAAAAGCCCGAAGGAATCTCCCGGTTGTGCGTAATCTCCGATGAATCCGCTTTCATTTCCCACCCAACGAAAACGGTTTGACATGAAAGGAACCTTGAACCGAAACCCATAACGGGGCGGCTTCACCCTGGAAAATAACGATAGTGTTATCTCTGCCCTTCCGTCGGAGAAAAACCGATAGATTGCCTCCATCGGCCGACACAACGACCGACAAGTGTATTGCGCATGAAAGACGCAGACGCCCTCTTCGTCCCGGTACGATAATTTCTCCAGGCGAATTCGGCTTTGTATCTGTCGCCATGTCCTTTTCCCGCACAATCTTCGGGGTCTTACATACACCGGGGGATAACGGCGTTCATCATTTGTTGATGCTCTGTAGAGAAACGGCTCCGAAAATTCAGCGAAAATCTTTGCATCGCCGATGGAATAGTCCGAAATACCGCCGCTTGTTTTGTTGATTACCGCGGTTACGGCACCGAACGAAACGATGTACTCGTCTCCTTCTTCCCTTACTTGTCTCGATTCGTTTTTGTCACGCAACTCTATTTTTTCGAAGTACTCGCCAGAATGCTCCGACAACCGTTTTCGAAACGATGCTTCCACATAGCCCTTTCGCGCCCAGGCATGATCTTTAACCGGGTAGATTTTCATATCCATTTGAATATTCGGCGGAAGCTGCGGCTTTTCAACATTCGAGGCATCGAGCAGAAAGTCCCCGATTATTTCCGGCCGAAAACCGAGTTTTATCTCCCGCTCCGACCCGGGCGACAACGACCCGATGGCTGCGATTCCGGATACTAAATCATTCATTCCTGCCCGTATCGTCCATCTTGCTTCCAACTCCTCGGAAAACCCATGAAGGTCCGTGTTTACGATAACCGGAGAAGAAGGATCTTCGGGAGAGATGGCCGCGAGTATCGTCTCGCAACGCTTTCGGATCGATTCGTATTCCGGATGCGGATTCCGTTCGGCATCGACAATGCCTTGGGCAATCGCAATCTCTGAGCTCTTTTTTCCGGATGATAAATCTGCTTGATGAATGTAGCGGAAATTCCGTTTCTCTTTTTTTGCCACCAATTTCTGGTATTCGGTTTGTGGATGCTCCGGATCGAACTGTGTCAAAAGAAACTGCCGATCCAGACAAATATCCTGCCACTCGCCGAAAAGAGTGCCGCAACCTTCTCCGAAGGGATCAACGCCGGAAAAAAGACCGGTATCGACGGAAAGGCAGTAAATCAGGTCGGTCCCGCTCTCGGCACCGAAAACCTCGCGAATCTCACGTATCTTCGGTTCATCCTTCGAGTGAATCTTTGCGGACCAAACGATTACACACGGGTGCGTTCGAAAAGATATGATCGATGAATACGGATCGGAAGGATCAATCGGACAAATCACATAGATACCGTACCGGTCACACAGATCGAAAAACTGCGGATCGGCCGGGAAATATGTCATCAGAACGGTATTTAAGTGCGCTCTTTTCATCAATAGGATATCCCGAAGCATTTGCTCAGGCGGGACCGCTATTGCACCCCTCGGATCAAACATGAAGTATCGGGAAGCTTTCAGCGGAACAAACGCATCATTTATAAATACCTTACCGTCAACTTCTTTTACGCAACGAAATCCGATCTTTCTTTTTTGGACGCCGAGAACTCGACCGGAATAGTCTTTGACAATGACAACGAGATCGTACAAAGAAGGCGTCGAATGAGACCACGGAGAAACGTCGCGGGCCAAAAGCTTGCACTGTATCATTGTCGTTGACATTGCTTCGATCGTCCCTTCGCAAGCATCCGATGTCCGTAACCGAATCTCCGGAAGGTTATAGATGTCGTATTCGTCAACGGCACGGATCAGCTTATATTCCAATTGAAAAGGGACGGAAATATCCGTGTGATTGAATAGACTCGTTTTGACGTATAAGGTCGCGTCCTTTCCGTATTCGGATCCGGTCCATTCACTTTGAACGGAAAGGGACCGAATCTCAAGCAAAGCATCCGCTATGATTGAGACCGAACGGAATATTCCGCTGAATCCGAGCGTTCCGCCCTCTATTTTCCCGATTCCGCCGACAACGGAATGAAAGCGATACACCAAAATCGTAATCAGATTATCTCCCGAGCGGATATGCTTTGAAAGGGGGATTTTCTTCGGGGAGAATACCGGATCGGAAGACAGTGCTTTTTCACCGTTTATGTATACATCAAACCGTCCGCATATTCCGCTGATGAAAAGAAAAATCGAACGATCCAGATAATATTCCGGTATCTTAACCCACGTACGATATACACCGACATCATCATCCTTATACGCAGAGGACAGAGCCGCCATTCTTCTTTTCAGAAATCCCTGATCGGACCGGTCTCTTGAGAATTCCCGGTCGTATTGAAGAAACGGTGCAGGGCCGTAGCCGAGCTGTTGCCAAACCGATGGAATGCGAATCCGGCTCCAATCGGGAAAATTCACGTTTTCCTCCGCAAAACCGATCGGCACCAAATCGCGATTGTCCGCATGGAAAAAGGACCACTCCGATAATTCAAAGCGCCAGGGAGAAGAAGCATATCCGAATTCCGGATATCTTCGATTCTCGTAAATTTCGTCCACATGAGAATACGGTGTGCATTGATCCGGGCAGTTGATCATTTCCATACAAGCCTCCGACGGTACAACATCCGCTTGAAACTACAAATATTTTACCATCCCTTTTTTCCCCGCATGTGTCATTATGATTAAAGTTGTCTTCCAAGTGTACCCGCCGACTGATTGTCCCTTTTTTCAAAAAAAGGGACGCCCGCCGGGCGTCCCTTCGATGACGTAATCTGTAACGATCAGAAAATGCTGTACGTGAGGAACAACGTTGCCATAATGGAAGCAACCAACGAAACCACAGTAACCTGCGTATTGATCGAAGGTCCGGCGGTATCCTTGTAGGGATCCCCGACGGTATCTCCGACAACGGCGGACTTATGAGCATCCGATCCTTTTCCGCCGTTTTTCCCGGATTCGATGTATTTCTTGGCATTGTCCCAAAGTCCTCCGGCATTCGACATAAATAATGCCAGAAGAAGACCGCTGACGATATTTCCCGCAAGGAAACCGCCGACCGCCTGGACACCGCCGATGAAGCCGACCAACAAGGTCGCGAAAATCGCAACGAGACCCGCCGGAACCAGTTCCTTCAGCGCGCCGGTCGTAGCAATATCAATACATTTATCATACTCGGGAACAACACCCTTTTTGCCTTCTTTAAGACCGACAATGTTATCAAACTGACGATGAATCTCCGCGACCATCCTCTGCGCATTTCGATCGACACCGAGCATCAGCATCGCAGAAAAAACAGCGGGAACCGAAGCTCCGACCAAAAGCCCGAAGAAGACGACTGGGTTCAGAATGTCAAAGCCGGTAAGCATCTCAACCCCTTGAATGCCGGCGTCGATCGCCGCTTGAGCCGCGACATTGACCTCCGACATAAATGCACCCAACAAAGCGATAATCGTTAATCCGGCCGCTCCGATTGCGAACCCTTTGGTAACGGCCTTGACCGTATTCCCGGCACTGTCGAGCGAATCGGTAATATCAAGCGCCTCTTTCCCGAGCCCGCCCATTTCAACAAGTCCGCGCGCATTGTCTACGATCGGGCCGTATGCGTCGTTGGAGATGACCATTCCTACGATGGAAAGCATTCCGACCGCGGCCATCGCGATACCGAACATTCCGGAAATCGCATCGTTCATAATCGGCTCGCAAATCTTATACGCGGCCAACGCCGAAATCGCGATACCGATCATCGGAGGAAAAACACTCAGGAAACCATAGGATGTTCCGGACAGAATCGTAAATGCAGGTCCGCTCTTGGACGCGTCCGCAACGTATTTAACCGGAGGCTTGGTATCGTTGGTAAAATAATCGCTGACAATACCGATAATGGTGCCGACGAAAAGTCCGACCATCATGGCGCCCCAGACTCTCCATCCGGCTTCATCGTTAAAAAAAAGAAAGGAGGCAAGTGCCGTTAATCCGGCAAAAAGTGCCGTTGTGATGTATGTGCTCAGATTGAGAGCCTTGGTCGGCCCGCCCTTTTTCCCCATACGTGCCATCAGGACACCGATTATGGAAGACAACAATCCGATTGCGCCATAGAAAATAACCATGATCGCAAAATGATCCATCTTATAATTATCCGCACTTGCGCTCAGGGCAACGGCCATAACCAAAGCGGCACTGATTGAAGCGACATGCGAATCGAAAAGATCCGCACCCATGCCCGCGACATCGCCTACGTTATCACCGACGTTATCCGCAATAACGGCGGGGTTGCGAGGGTCGTCTTCGGGAATACCGAGTTCAACTTTACCGACGAGATCCGCGCTGATATCGGCGGTCTTCGTAAAGATACCTCCTCCGGCTTTCGCAAAAAGCGCCAGGCTTGACGCACCGAATGAGAATCCCAAAACAGAGCTTACATCGTTTGTCAGAAGATACACCAAAGATACACCCATCAGGCTCGTTCCGACAACGGCCATCCCCATGACGGCTCCGCCTCTGAATCCGGCCAGGAACGAGGGACGAATGCCCTTGGTCGCCGCTTCCGCGGCCTTCATATTCGCTATGGTCGCTACCGCGATGCCTACCTTACCGGCAAGGGCCGATAAAACCGTTCCGCAAATATAGGAAATCATCATGGTGACATTCGTTTCCCATGACCAGTCTCCGATCGGATCTCCCCAAATCGGATGCGGAAGAAATAAAAGGATCAGAACAGCGGCACATCCGGCAAAAATGGAAAGAAGCAGATACTCTTTTTTGAGAAAAGTATTGGCGCCCTTCTTGATAAAACCACCGACACGTGCAATCTCAGCGTTTGACGACGGTTGTTTCTTCACCCAGAAGAAAAAGTACAGTGCGACCAGAAATGCGAGGATCGACACCGCAACCGAAATAATGACAGCTACTTGGATGTTCATCTTTATACACTCCTTTTTCATTATCTAAAAATGAGAAAAATGTCATATTTCTTGATGAAACACACATGCTCCCCATTTTCGAATATCTAAAGAATAAGATACCACACAAGCACCCGATTTCAACGCCAAAAATCGTCCGGAACGTATAAATAGTTGATTGATTTTTGTGCATATATCACAAATGCTTTGATGTTCAAATCAATCTTTATTTCCTCCGAAAAAAAATGAACGGACGCGTGGGGCACGTCCGTTCAATATGGGGGCACGCTTGTGACTTATCTTAGCGCCGTTCTCCGTAAGCGGTATTTTCGGTCACAAGGCCATCCGAGGATGGGCGTTTTTCGGGTGACGGAGTCCGAATCGGACTAAGCTCCGTCAACTGACGTTTCCGTCGGTGTCGTCTCGGGTATCGGTGTCGGTGTCGGCTCGGGTATCGGTGTCGGCGTCGGCTCGGGTGCGGTTATCGTAATGGTGACCGCGTTCCCGGCGAGTTTATCGCCGTCATTATACAGCGCCGTGACACTGAAGTAATACGTGCCGGGTTCAAGTTCTGAAAGAGGCACAAGACAGGTCGTCTGATTCGGATTCGTGATGTATGTGTAGTAGCCGTCTCCCGGATACGCAGGGTTCGGATTGGTTGCCGAAAATACCACCTTGTATCCTTGGAATCCCGAGACTGTGATTTTGTTCCATGAAACCAGAACTCCGTCAGACTGAAGTGTTGCCGAAACGACCGGAGCGACATGCGGTTCGGTAACCGCGGGCTCACCGGGCATCGTCTTTCTGACTGCGTTTCCGGCTACCTTCTGCCATTCGTCTCCGTATACGGCAGTTACGCTGAAGTAGTACTGTTCTCCGCCGGAGAATGTTCCGATGTCTCCGCCGGAATATCCGTCTCCGTTATAGATCTTGCAGGAAGTAACATCGGCATCCGTGATCCAGCTGTAATAACCGTCTCCGGGGTACGCCGGATTCGACTGGCTCTTTGAAGCAACAACTTTATAACCGACCAAATCATCGCTGGTGATTTTCTTCCATGAAACCTTCACATAGTTATCTCCGGTGCTTACGGAAACCTGCGGCTTCGGACGATCCGTTTCCGGTACTGTCGTCGGTGCAACATATTCCGGCATCGTTCTCTTAACGGCATTCCCGGGGACAGCGGATCCGTCCTCATAAAGTGCCGTTACACTGAAATAATAATCGCCCGCACTGATTTTCGAGGAAGCCTTAACCAGGCAGGAAGTCGTATCCCGATTTGTTATGTAAGTATAGTATCCGTCACCGGGGTACTGAGGATTGGGATTGGTCTTTGAATATACGACCTTGTATCCGGACAAATCCTCATCCGTGATTTTCTCCCAGGATACCATAACGCCGTCTGCTCTCGAAACGGCAGATACCACCGGAACGGTATGCCGGACCTCTGTTTCGGTCGGCTCCTGTGTCGGTTCCGTTTCAATCGGTTCCGATTGCGTCGGCTCCGTCGAGTCCGTCTCGGAGACGGAAGTCTCATCGGTTGTTCCGACTTCTTCGAGGATTTCATCGATACTTGAGGCATTGCATTGGAGACGAAGCAGTCCTTCTTCGTCTAACTTGTAGTTTTTCTGACAGGCCGGAAGTACCAGCGAGAAAACTACCAGTACTGACAGAATGAGTACGGATAATCGTTTTGTTTTCATCTCAAACCTCTCTTTCCTCGGGCATTTGTACGGGGGTACGCACTGAATCCCGAATGGCAGATTCACAAAATAGTCATCGAACCTACCGGTGTATTTATCTGCATTATAGCATCCTGTTTATAGTTTGGCAACCTTTTAGACATACTTTGTTTACAATTTATACATTTTCCATCATTATTTTCGTTTTGATTGCAAAAAACGCCGGAATACGGCGTTTTCATATCATTACTGCGGACCCTTTGCTCTTCGGCAAGAAATCGTATCCGATCACTTCGGATTATCTTGCGGATCATTATCCTTTCTTTTCGTCGAGAGAAGTCTTTTTATTCCGTAAATCAGGTGTCCGTTCATGATGCAAAGCATGCTCTCCAAAAAATCGAAGGATATGCGTCCGCTTCCGAGATTTGCGATTCCGCGCAACGGAAGATCGTCCGTCATCGCCTCCATCATTCGAATCTGATCTTCTCTTGATTCGTTTTTATACTCTTTCATGATGGATCTTCGGATAAATCGGGCGATCAGAGATCCGAAAGCATTGTCCTCAATTTCCGATACGGTCGAATTGAGTGAATGGCTACCCTTCTTCGGATTTTCGGTCAGATGAATCGATTGCCCGTACACTTTTTCGAAATCGGCTCTCGGAATCGGCATGCCATTACCCGGAAGCTTATAGTATGCCGGGGCTTGCTCCGAATAGTCGGGAATCGGAGCACGTTTCCCGACCGAAAGTGCGGATACCTTCCCGCATAAACGAAGATCTCTGGAAGATGCTCCGATATGAATCCCGTAGATACCGGTTTCGATTTGCCAACCGGGAAGGTTCACGTTGTAAAAGGAAAATGCGCGACCATCCAAAGAAAATGTCACCGTCTTCTTCTTTCCTTTGGGAATAAAAACCTTCGCGAATGCCCGGAGTTCCCTGACGGGGCGGAAGAGCTTTGATTTCGGAGGGGAGACATATAACTGCACCACTTCGGCCGCATCATATTCTCCCGTGTTCCGAACATCCACCGTCACTTTAAGAGAATCGGAATCCGTGACCTTTTGACTTGCGATCACTAAATTCTCATACTCAAACTTCGAATAGGATAATCCATGGCCGAAAGGAAAAAGTACATCTGTTCCGGATGCGTCATAATAGCGATATCCGACAAATACACTCTCTCTGTACTCAACGTTACGGCGCGTCCCGTAATATCGAAAGCTGGGCGTATCCTCCATACTCAAAGGAAAAGTCTCCGCCAGTTTCCCGCTCGGGACTTCTTCTCCGTATATCAGCGAAGGAATAACTCCTCCGCCCTCCTGCCCCGGAAGATACGCCATAAGGACCGAGCGAACCCGTTTAATCCAGGGCATGGTCACGGGAGAGCCCGCATACAAGACGACGATCACATTCGGATTGACGGCCGCCACTTCCTCGATCAGTCGGTTTTGTCCGGCAGGAAGATTCATATGTTTTCTGTCAAAACCCTCCGACTCATATTCATCGGGCAGTCCCGCGAATATGATGACTGCTTCTTTATTCTGCGCGGCACGGACGGCCATTGCGATTCGTTCGGTATCCGTACCGTCACCGATCAGGGAATACCCATCCTCATAAACGAAGTTCCCACCAAACTCCTCAAATCCTTCATAGGCATTTTTCACGGAAGTCGGATTTATCCTTGAACTACCGCCTCCCTGGTACCGGGTCTCCTTGGCGAACATCCCGATCAGAGCGATGCTCATGCTTTTTTTAAGTGGAAGGAGGTCTCCCTCATTCTTCAAAAGAACGGCGGATTCCAAAACAACCCGACCGGCTAATTTCTTATTCTCTTCATATGGGTTTTTAGGGGGACGCGGTCTCTTTTGAGCGTTTTTTATAAGGGTCAGTATTCTCAGAACGGTTTCGTTCACCCTATCCTCGGAAAGAAGGCCGTCTTGACAAGCCTGAACGAGGATCCGGTCGTTCTCGACGGCCGGTCCGGGCATCTCAAGGTCCAGTCCCGCTTCCAGTGCTTTCACTCGATCATTCATCGCACCCCAATCGGTCACGACGACGCCCTTATAGCCCCATTCGTCCCGCAATATTTCTCTCAGAAGATGCCGGTTTTCGCAGGCATACGTTCCGTTGATCAGGTTGTATGAGCACATGATCGTCCACGGCTTTGCCTGTTTGACCACGGATTCGAATCCGGAGAGATATATTTCTCGAAAAGCTCTTTCATCAACGATCGAATCGCTGATAAAACGCGCAGTCTCTTGGTTATTTACGGCAAAATGCTTGGGAGAGGTTCCAACCCCTTTGCTTTGAACCCCCTTAATAAATGCAGTCGCCATTTCACCCGTTAACAAAGGATCCTCGGAAATATATTCAAAATTTCTGCCGCACAGAGGGGAACGCTTAATGTTCATCGCGGGACCGAGTAAAACCGCAACATCCTGTTCTCTGCATTCATCACCGATCGCTTCGCCGATCTGACGCATCAACTTGACATCGAACGAACAGGATGAGGCACAAGCAGGCGGAAAACAAGTCGCCGGTCTGCTGCCTCCGACTCCGCGTTTCCCGACATCGGAATCCTGCTTGCGGAGTCCGTGTGGTCCGTCGGAAACCATTATGCTCGGGATATCTGCCGATTCAATCGATTTCGTTCGCCAAAAATCCGCACCGGAACACAGGGAAGCCTTTTGATCCAAAGAAAGGTCATCGATATCGCCGATTCTCTTGGTTTCCATTTTCTGCCCCCCCGAAATAAAACATGAGCGCTCCACTTATTATATAGCAAAAATCGTCGGTATTCATTTCAAATTGATGCGATAAGGAAAAATTTCGGGAAACAATCGGTAAAGGGAAATGTTTCCCCTTGAAGGCCTTTACATAATCTGTCATAATACATCTGCCCCTCATCAAAGCATGGGGGCGTAATGGTTTCGACGGGGTTGTTGGGACCGAAGAAGCGGGTAGAGGATTCTCGTTGGCCTCTCTAAAAAACGGGAAAGCAAGTAATTGCAACACCTAAAACACAACTCGTAGCCGCCTAATACCGGCTGCGCATCCCTCCGCCCGATCTGCTGGGCGGGTCCGGGGTGTCAGACAGCAGACCTTACCTGTCGGCAGGTTAAATAGGTAAACGCCGCGCGATAAGCTTTGCCCGCGCGATGTACATATGAAGCTACCGGACGCGCCGGCCTGTCAGCGGGCTTGGCGACGAGGGGAATACTCCAAACACTGACTGCACCCGGAGATGCTTCGGAGGATATGATTTCGGACAGGAGTTCGACTCTCCTCGCCTCCACCA